>CAYWQK010000030.1:0-8397 GCA_964460575.1 uncultured Desulfovibrionaceae bacterium
CGTTTGCCAAGGGCGGTCCTGTTCGGCGGCGGAAGGGAAAAGCGATTGAAAAGAGGTGAAGCCGCGTTCCGCTAGCTCCGGTCCCTTCTGGGAGATACCGATTTTAAGCGGCTCGGCATAGAGCGAGCGCGCGCTTTCGAGAGCATGGAGCGCGTCTTCAGGCGTTCGTAAGGCAAAGCGGGCGGGGAGCTTGTAGAAAGACGGGGCCGCGATGGCTTCTTTCCACTGGCTTGCAGCAAGATCAAGAGCGTCCTCGAGATCGTTTTTGCCGGGAAGAAGCCAAATGGCGTCGCGCGGAAGCCATTCCTCAAGATTTGTCGCGCTGTCCCAGGCGGCGCCGGGCAGCAATTTCAAAGAACGCTCCTCAAGAAGGCGGCGCAGTCCGGAGTGTTCCTCAGCGGTCAGTAGTCCTTTTTGTTCAAGGCGCTTCCAGCGGGACTGCATGATTTTGGCGGCGGAAGCCATAACGCTGAGAGGGTAAAGCGGCAGAATTGTTATTTCCCGGAGCGTGCGCTGGGAACGCTGCGTGGAAATATCGAATTCTCTGATATCTTCAAGCGTATCTCCGAAAAAGTCCAAGCGGAACGGCAGGTTTCTCCCCGCGGTGCAAATATCCAGAATATCTCCGCGCTGGGAAAATTCGCCTGTATTGGCCACCATGGGAACACGTTCATAACCCCATTCCGCCAGCTGCTCAATGAGCATCAGCTGCGGCATTTCCTCGCCTTTCGCAAGGCAGAGTTTTTGCCCTTCAAAAAAGCGCAGGGGCGGAAGGCGCAGCAGGAGGCTGTCCGCTGTCATAATAACGCCGCGGATGGGGCGCAGGCGTTCTGCCCCATGCTCCGTTTCTTCAATTCTTCCGTTGCGCAGCGCGTACAGAGCGGAAAATCTAGTGGCCCATCCCGCAATGTCTATGCTGCGGGGCGTGCAGGGTGGCATGCAGAGCCAATCGCCGAAAAAAGAATTTTTGGAAGAAGAGCGCGCCGAAAGCTCTGGAGACAAGAGCGTGACCAGTCCGCGCATGCTGAGGAGAGAGGCCCTGTCCGGCAAAACAATGATAACGGGCTTTTCTTTTTGCAGCAGGTCGTTCGCAATGACCGCGAGTGTTCCAACGGCCGCGTGAGAAATAGATTCACTGCGGAATTGGCTGCCTGACAGCCGGTTCAGCAGGGTGGCATAGGCATCGGGAGAGCAGTCTTGTTGCATCGGATTGGACGATACCGTGTTTCGAGTGGACTTACGCCCACTGCGCGATTTCAGGCGGAGGCAGGGTGCGCACAACGCGTTCCAGATCCTCGGGCGAAACCGTTGCGGCGCCGACGCGGCCGACTACAAATCCAGCGGCATAGTTGGCAAGTTTGCAGGATGCGAGCAGATCGTTGCCGGCGGCTAGGGAGAGAGCGAGCGTAGCGATAACGGTATCGCCGGCGCCTGTAACATCAAAGACATCATGGGCAACGGTTGGAATATGCCAGACAGTGCCTCCGGATGTAAACAGGGCCATGCCGTTGGGACCAAGCGTTGTTAAAAGGTGCGGGCTCTGCGTGCCGGCGAGTATCTTTTTCCCCGCGGCCAGGATTTCTTCCTTTGATCTCGCGGGGAGTCCCGCGCATTCGCCGGTTTCCTTGGCGTTGGGCGTAAGCAGGTCAACGCCTCGGTAGCACTCTATGTGCGCGGGCTTTGGATCAACCAGCACCAGCGGGGGCTGTTTTTTTTGATCAAGACAGTGGTACAGCCCGCGCATGAACTGCAGCGACATAAAGCCTTTGGCATAGTCTGAAAGAACGATGACATCATACCCCGGCGCATGTTTCGTGGCGGCGGCGAGTATGGTTTTCGTTTCAGCCTCGGTGAAGGGCGAGGCGTTTTCTTTGTCTAAGCGAACCATTTGCTGCCCGCGGGCAAGGACGCGCGTTTTGACCGTGGTTGGGCGCGTGGCGGATTCGGCGAGTTCGTAAGCGATGCCGTGTTTTTTGAGAAGCGCGCGTACTTTTGCCGCTTCTGCATCAATGCCGACTTGCCCTATCAGGCATGGAAGCCCTCCCAAGGCGGCGATATTGCGGGCGACATTTCCGGCACCGCCGAGAAAATAGCGTTCTTCCGCGATGGTGACAACAGGCACAGGCGCCTCGGGCGAGAGACGCTCCGCGTCGCCGAAAAGATAGGCATCCAGCATAAGATCCCCAATAACCAGAACGCGCTTTCCGTTCAAGGTAGGAATCAGCTCAATGAGTTCTTCCGGAAGGAGGGTTGGCATGTGCGTCATCCCCAATATTTTGTGAACAGCCAGTGGAAAAATGCCTTAAGGCTCCTGTCTTTCTTTGCCTCAATCAGCCAAGATTGAGCGGAGACGCTTTCCGTTGCTTCATCCATGGGCGAGAGCGGTCCGTGAAGTTCCGCGACATGCTCTTCCTCCCCAAATTCCTCCACCTCATCAGGCTCGTCAGGTTTGATATTCTGCTTCTGCGGGGTGGCCGCCTCCTCGGGTTTCTGATCGGTCTGGGTGTTTCCGGGCGAGGCGGAGAGATCCTGTTGCGGTTCGGAAGCGCTGGGAGTCCGCTGGGAGTCCGCCGGCGTTTCTTGTGCGGAGGCATATGCCATATATTCGCTGAGCGTTACAAATTTGCACTGTGCCGCTTCAAGGTGGTCAATCAGCAGAGGAATGCGCTCAACGGTCGATTTATGAATGTCGTGGAAAAGAAACACGCCGTGGGTAGCCTTGTCGTGTCCGCGGCTCGAAACAAGTCCCTCTATGCTTAGCGGATGACGCCAGTCATAGGAATCAACAGACCAGAGGGCGACCTTGAGTCCCAGGCGCTCCGCCTCATCCAGCGTAGTTCTGTTGTAGCTGCTGTAGGGGGGGCGGACGTAATGCACATCGACTCCGATTTCTTTGAAAACGTTCTGAGCGTTTTCAAGCTGGGCGCGCTGCGCCTCGTTGGAAAGACGAGTCAGTTGTTTGTGCGTATAGGTGTGGCTGGCAATTTCGTGGCCTTCCGCGGCAACACGGCGGACACGTTCCGGCTGCTCTTTGGCGTTTTGGCCAAGCATGAAAAAGGTGGCATGGATGCCGCGCTGCCTTAGCGTGTCGAGCAGTTCATCGGTATAGTGGCAGGGGCCGTCGTCAAAGGTTAGGGCGCACAGCTTGTATTTGCCGCCAAGCTGATCCATTTGCTTAACGGTAATAAGGGCGTTGTGCGGTTCCCTTTTTATCTGGGCGCCGCCGCTTTTCGCCGTCTGGAAGGTTTCGTCTTTCGCGTTAGCCGCCTGTCTGGCAGCTGTTTCCCTTTTTTCCTTGCCGGAAAGCGCGTTGGGGTACGCTGGAGCTGCCTGCTGCCGGGGATCCTGAGGAGCTTTGGCGGAAATGGCCTTGCCATGCTGGCTGGCCGGCTGCGGATGGGGCTTATACGCCGGCGCGGCGGCTCTGCGGGCGGAAGATGGCTGAGGATGAGACGAGGAGGAGGACGCTGCGGGAAGCGCCGGGATATGGCTGCCTTGCGCCAGCTGGGGGCAGGGTATCTGGTGGATTATTCTTGCGCTGCGAGTCGGAGGTTGGGCGTTTCTTGCCTGGGGTGTTTGCGCGTGCAAGGACGGGAACGCTTGCGCCGCGTGAAGGGCGGATGCATTCCGGCTTTGCACGGGGGGGGTGGGGAAAGCATGCGGTTCCTGCGGGGGAACGGCGGCGGCAGAGCCAGCAGCCAGAAACAAAGTTGCCAGCACAATCTGGCTACAGGGGGAAAAACGGGAAAAACAGGTCATTGCTGTGCCCTTCAGGCTGGGATAAACGAGTTCTGCGAACGTAACGCCTGACGTTCATTAGGCGTTTTTAGCAGGAAAATCAAATAGTACTTTGTCCATCAGCGACTCATAGTTTTTTACCGCATCATCACCGACATTGCCGCCGTGATAGCTTGAAATGCTTCCGCGCGCAATGAATCTTCGCGTTCTCAATTTTCTGCAGCGGTACCGCTTTTCGGCAAGGCGCCAAGTACGGTTGCCCCGCGAAAAAAATTCGAGGGGGTTTTGCCCATTCTTTTGAAATTTTTATTTTTAGCTATCGCCCTTCGTTTCCCCCGTTGGGACGGTAAATAAGGTAGACGGCCTCCTTCAGCCCCAGCGGACCGCGGCGCCACAGGGCTGCATGATATTTTTCGGCGGCCGGTGCGGCTCACGAGGCGCGTCCGCTCATAATACCGTAGCACCGTGCCGTCGGCGCAGCAGATTACGGTGTTCTCTCCCCTTCATCCATTTTTCGCTTACTTGACTAAGTCATTTTTCTTTAAGAAATCAACAAATGCCTCCACAATGCGCTTACATCTCGCAACGATGTCCTCTTCTGTAAAATCGTTGGCTTTATTTGCCAGGTCGGCAAGCTCGTGAACTTTTGTCCCTTCCTTTTTTCGATTGCGGCTGCCAAGATAATACTTAGCCTTATCTGAAAATTTATAATCTGAGGCACGAATATTGATCCGTTTTTCAAGCAGAGCTTTGTTGCCGAGGGATTCAATGTTGTCAGTATTTCGCAACTGATGCTTTCTGCTGCGAGAGTAAATATGTTCAATTTCAAACACGGTTTCAAGTGAAAGAAGCTCCTGCTCGTCATCCTGAAATGCCCACCAAACTGCCATAGATTTTGTAATGGGCCGATTATTCGAGAACCAGTCGGAAGCAAACGTCTCCCTGACATCTTTAAGATTAGCCCCACTAAACTGGCATTCGGCAAAGGTCACAGGCCGATCGTTTACGATATTGACCATTTCCGCAACGACAGGCGTTCTAAGCGAATTCACGCCTGGGTTAGTTACGGTATAACTCCATATAAATCCTGTTATTTTGTTTAGAAAAGCAAAGAAGGCATTGTCATCCAATTTTCCATCTTGATCTTTGTTATGCATGAAGTATGCAGACACGAGGTAAGTCCACATGCCGTTCGGAGCATAGTTAAGCACAAAAAGACACTTGAGGATAGGCAAAGAGAACCTATTTTCATCCTGATTGGATACGTCCTCCCAAAAATGTGCCAGATCAATAAGATCTTCGAAAGTACTCTCCTTTTTTAAAAGAGCATAATTGTTTTTTTCATAGAATTTTCTTAACGCTTCAATGCTTGACGACTTGTTGCCCTGCTTGGCGCGGACGTAATACATATATCGGGTAAAAAGTTCATCCATCGGCGTTCCGGAACCCGAAGGGAAAATTTTCCTGCATAATTCTTCCAATTCCTTCCATTGCTCAATGAATGTATCCCTCTTTCCGGCTGCGGAATAGAATTTGTAAAACTCCGCCTTAAAAATATCCGCGTCGGACAGGGGCTTGCCGCGGTCATTTAATGTGGAAAAGATACGAAGCGCCGTGTCCTGCGAATCCGCCTCAATGGGAAGCAGGATACAGTTTTTCATGATGCGTATGGACAAGATGGGAATATAAGAATAATTTTTTAAATGAATCAATGCAGCCCTGAAAGAACCGATAATTAACCGCGTACCGGCTCTTCATAGCATCGCCAGTCTCGCCGCTTCGCAGGATTTCAAGGAATTCTTCCTTGTCCATATCCGTAGCGACCTCCGAATTGATTTTCAGCTGGTCCTCAAGCGGTCTGCCGAATTCATCCGTTTTCCAAAGACATTTTTCAATGTCTTTTTTTGTTAAAAGAGAATCTTCGTCCTGCATCTGGCCAAATTTGGCATAGAATGCCCGAAGCAAGAGCATTAGTGTAGTAAGACGCTGCTGCCCATCGATAACTTCCATTTTTCCCTTTTCGTTCTTGAAAGTGACAATGGGTCCAAGGAAGTATTCTTCGTTCTGGTTAAATTTGTCTGCATTATTATCCGGGATTGCAAACTCAACAAGATCGTTCCAAAGCGTCTGACATTCAGCCTCGCCCCAAGCATAGGGCCGCTGGTAGTCGGGAATTAAAAAATCACACTGTTTTGCCTGAAACAAATCCTTTATTGTTTTTTGATCAACATTGAGTTTTGACATACTCATCCTCCCTGATGCGGCTATAGGCGCAAATCGGTGTACAAAATTCTCCGCGACTCTGGAAAGGGCTCTCTATGAATCCGCGGCAAAAGCGGCGCTAGTGGCTTCCTCGGAAAACCAGGGCAAGCTATATGCGGAATTCTATGCGTTACATAGATATTTCTCAATTGTCTAGTCCCGGCAATGCACTTGGGAAAGACTTTTTCGATAGCCCCGATATGCCGCGCGGGGATATCCTTGGTTTCTCCTTACCGCCTTCTTGTCCTCACACGCGCCCTACTGTTTTTTTACTTCGGGAGGTATCTTCCGCCCATAGCCTTGTAGACGGCGTTTTCATAGGAGAGCTGCAGATAGAAGTTTTCTAGGAGGGAAAGTGTATCCGAATCCGCGTTATTTAAGGCTTCCAAGTAGTCTTTCAATTCAGCGGCGCCGGCATCGTAGCGTGCCTCGTAGTATTGGGCAATCTTTTCGCTCTTTTTACAGCGTTCCTTGAAGTTTTTAACCGTGTCTCTTTTCTTTTCCCACGCGGTGTAGGACGTATCCACTTCATTCAGCGCGCTTGTGACGGCCTGCTGCAACGCGATTTTGGAAAGCTCAAAGTCCTTTTCCGAGATTTTAAGCTCCCAGCGCAGGCGGTTCCAGTCAAGAAAAGGGAGGGTAAAACTTACAAGGCCGCTGAGAAACGGCGCGTCAAACCATTCGGTGCGTTTTCCTCCGTCCGTGCGCAGCGCGGATCCGATGCTAAGGCGCGGAAGCCATTCGGCTCTTTGCGCTTCAAGTGAGCGGAAGGAGCTTTTTACCCGCTGTTCCGCGGCGCGTATATCAGGGCGGGCGGATAGGGCGGCAATAGGCACCTCTAGGGCTACAGGCAGGGAAGAAAAGGCCATGATATCCCCTGACTGCTGGGGCAGGGGTTCGTTAGGGCGGAGGTTCAGAAGCGTTCTGAGCCTCGCTTCCGTATCGCTCTTTTCCGCCTGCAGGGCAAACAGAGTGTTTTTTGCCGCTAGAAATGACTGCTCTGCCTGGAGCGGCTCAACGGAATCCACTTTGCCCAGAGTGTATTTTACCGCTGTGATCTCCGCAAGCTTTTGGTAGCGCGCGGCATAGCGTTCGACAATGCCGATGGCCTTTTCCAGATAGCGGAGGTTGAACCATGTATCAACAACGGTATTGATAAGCGCGAGTCTCGTGCTCTCCAAATCGGAGGATGTAGCCAGCGTTTCCCACTGGGCGGCGCTTGTGGCGTGGCGCAGGCGTTTCCATAGGTCCAACTCGTAGTTGAGAGTAAGGCTTGAGCCGTATTGATGGATTGTTCCGGTTTTCCCTGAGAGGTCCTTGCTCGCGGAAATCGATGTTTCGGAGGCAAAGGTGGGGATAAGGTCGGCGCCTATGAGCTTAGCCTCATAGCAGGCACGGTTGACAAGAATCGCCGCTTTTGCCAGGTCTAAATTTCTCTCCAGCGCGAGACTGACGGTCTTATCTAAGGAAGGCGAGCCGTAGCGGTGCCACCACTCGCTGTCCAGCCGGTAACGCTTGGCGCTTTCCTCCGCCGAGATAATCGGCGGGCTCGCGGGCTGCTTGGGGAGAGGGCCGCATCCGTTTGAGCATAGAAGAAGGGCGGAGAAGAGAAGGGGATAAAGGGGCGGCTGCTTGTTTACTCTCATTGCCATACTCCTATTCCCTTGAAAGCGCGTCAATGGGGTTAAGGCGTGAGGCGTTTCTCGCGGGGACAAAGCCGAAAAGAATACCGATTAGGGAAGAGCAGACCAAGGCGACCACCATGGAGCTGGCTGAATACGACAAGGTAAAGTCCTTGACGAACACCGAAAAGACAACCCCGATCAAATACGAAAAGAAGATGCCCAGAATGCCGCCTAAAATGCAGATCAGCACGGATTCAATGAGAAATTGTTCAAGGATATTGACGCGCCGCGCGCCTACGGCCATGCGCACACCGATTTCCCTAGTGCGTTCGGTTACGGATACCAGCATGATGTTCATTACGCCGATGCCGCCGACGACCAGTGAGATAACGGCGATACCGGAAATAAGGAGGCGCATTGTCCCCGTGGTGCTTTCAATGGTTTTTTTGATGCTGTCGGTATTGACAGTGAAGAAGTCTCGCTTTCCGTGCCGCGCGGTGAGGAGGGCCGTCAGGTTTTTTTCCGCCATCAGCGGGCGGACGCTGTCTTTTATTTTTGCCGTAATGGAAGAAATATGCTTTTCGCCTGTGATTTTTTTCATTACAGTCGTATAGGGGGCATATAATTTCAGCGTTTCGGAATTGGGGCCGAAAGAACGATCCTGCTTTTCAAGCACGCCAAGGATGATAAGGGGCTGGCGGTTAAAGAGGATGACCTGCCCAATGGGATTTTCCCCGCTGGGGAAAAGTTTTTGGTAGGTATTGTCGTCGAT
>CAYWQK010000030.1:8407-9493 GCA_964460575.1 uncultured Desulfovibrionaceae bacterium
CAACGTAGGAGGCGTTCGAGCGGACTTCCTCGCGGAGAAAAAGACGGCCCTGGCTTTTATTCATGGCCTTGACGGAAAAGTACTGCTCGCCCACGCCGTTAATCTGCGCGGTCAGTGTTTGGTTGCGGTACACAAGGGATCCGGATTTCGTTGTGTTGGGCGTTACGCTGTCGATATACGTTTGCCTTCCGAGTATTTCGGCATCGGCGACAGTAAGGGTTTTTACCCTGCCGGAAAGGCGGTCGCCAAAACCGGTGCCGGGATATACATCAATGGTATTGGTGCCCATCGCGCTGATATTCGCGATGATTTTTTCCTGAGATCCTTTGCCCAAAGCGACAACGGAGACAACGGACGCAATGCCGATAATAATACCCAGCATGGTCAGAAGAGAGCGCATTTTGTGCGAAAGGATGGCCTGCACGGACATTCTAAAGGCTTCGGCAAACTGGTCCGCCCTGTTGCGCATCCAGGTGCGCGGCCGCTGTTTTTCCCTTTCGCGGGGAAGGGGCGAGGGCTGCGGCGTATTGCGGGTATCGGAGATAATGCGTCCGTCTTTGATCTCTATCAGGCGGCTGGCATGAGCGGCAACTTTGTGGTCATGGGTGACCACAATGACGGTGTGTCCTTGGTTGTTCAGCTCGCCGAGAATATCCATGACGTTGTCGCCACTTTTGGAATCCAAAGCGCCTGTAGGTTCGTCGGCAAGAATAAGGTGGCCGCCGTTCATAAGGGCGCGGGCAATGCTCACGCGCTGCTGCTGCCCACCTGAAAGCTCCGCGGGGCGGTTCGCGAGCTTTTCCGCGAGACCGAGATCGGAAAGGAGCGTTTCTGCCCGTTTTGCGCGAACCGCGTGGGACATGCCCACATAAACGGCCGGCAGCGCCACGTTTTCTGTAGCGGAAAGCGTGCTGAGCAGGTTGTAGCGCTGAAAAATAAAGCCAATGTATTTACCCCGCAGCGCGGCGAGTTGATCGGGCGTCATTTTCGCCGTGTCCTTTCCGTCGATGCGGCAGGAGCCGGAGGTTTGCACATCCAGGCAGCCGATAATATTCATCAGGGTAGATTTGCCGGATCCCGACTGGC
>CAYWQK010000030.1:9503-15061 GCA_964460575.1 uncultured Desulfovibrionaceae bacterium
GGCTACGGAGAACGAAATGTCCTTCAGCACGTGGACGCGGTTTGCTCCCGTGCCAAAGTATCTATTGATACGTTCCATTTCGATAATGTTGCTCATTGCGGGTTTCCGTCTGTCAGCGCCGCGGGCGGGGGTTGCGCCGCGTCAATTCGTCTTGGATGTCCTTGCTAGTGAGCTGGGTCGTAACGACTTTTTCGCCCTCCTTTAGGCCGGAAAGAATTTCTATATGAACTCCGTCGGAGAGCCCCGTTGTGACGGCCCGCCGCTGGGGAGAGCCTTCCTCGTCCAGCACGCGGACAAATTTTCCCTGCTTTGTTGAAATAATGCTCATAATCGGCGCGAGCAGGGCATTTTCGGATCGGGCAACAGTGATGACATTCTGCGTGGTCATTCCGATGCGCAGAGGGCCTTTGCGGTTGTCTATTTGAGCCTTGCCGTAAAAATAAACGGCATTGGCCGTAGTGCTGGACGAAGAGGAAGAAGAGGAAGAGACGGAGCTGCCGGAGCTTGTCGCTTTGTAGCTGCCGTCGGTGAGTGTGGTCAACCCCGGGTCAATGGAGGTGAGGACGGCGTGATAGGTTTCCTCAGGCCTGGAAAGAATAGTGTATTCGATGGGCATCCCCGGAGTGACATTGCAGATATCGCCTTCGGAAATTTCTATTTTGATTTCCATTGTGTTTAGGTCCGCGATCTGCACTATGGTAGGCGTGGTTTGGTTGGCGTTCACCGTTTGCCCTTCATCAACGGGTACGGACACAATCATACCGTCAAGAGGGGCTGTGATTTTTGTATAGCCCAGGTTTACCTGGTCTGTTTCCACGGCGATCTGGGTTTGGCGGATCTGTGATTCAAGCTGGGTAACTTCCGCCTTGGCGAGTTCCAGCACATTCTCGGCGTCTTCTAGCGCCTCGCGGGAAGCTGCGTCCCTCTGTCGCAGGCCGAGCACCCTATTGTGCTGCGTCAGGGCTACGCGCAGGGAAACTTTCTTGGCCGCCAGCTGGGCTTTGTAGGAATCCAGCTTTGCCCTGTCGATATTAAGCTGGTTTTCCTGCGGTACGGAATCGATTTCGGCAATAAGTTCGCCTTTGCGGACTTCCTGACCGAGTTTTACATGAAGTTTTTTGATTTGTCCGGAAACCTGTGCGCCAACGCTGACAAGCTGCACCGCGCTAACTTCGCCGGTGGCTGTGACCTGCTTTGTGATATCGCCGATGATGACGGGCTCCGTCAGATAGGAGATATCGTTTTTATGCGAGGGGCTCAGAAGAAAGTAGGCGAGTGCACAAAGAATAAGGGCAGCTAAGGCAATAAGCAGTTTTTTCATGCCCGTGTTCCTGGTTGTGGTGCTGTTCGCGTGGACGCGGCGTCCGCGGCGGCATAAAACATTGTTTGGCAATTACTGTGTGTTGCCACAGGGCTCAGGCTGTGGAAAAGCCCATGGGCATGGGCGTTAGTCCGCTTTATGGCATAACGCGCCGGCTCCGCCGCATAACATATACCGTATATTATATTACGCCTGCTGTCCCGTTTTTCTCAGAAGCGCTTCCCATTCTTTCACAATGGCGCGGCTTTCAAAGTAATCGATGCGCATGGCCTTTCTCACGCGGGCAAGCGTGGCGTTTGTTTTTTCAACGGCTCTTTCGGTGCCTTCCCGTATGATATCGTACACAGAGTCGATGTCCGCTTCCCATTTGGCGCGTTCCGCGCGCACGGGGCTAAGGGTTTCCTCCAGCACATTGATTAGGAATTTTTTGCAAACGCCGTCGCCTAGACCGCCTCGGCGGTAATGCGCTTTCATTTCCTCAAGATTCGCGTAATCGGGCAGGAATTCGGCAAAGTGGGCATCGGAACAGAAGGCGTCAAGATATGTGAAAACGACGTTCCCTTCCGTATGTCCGGGATCGCTGATCTGCAGATGCGTGGGATCTGTAAACATCTTTCCGTTGATCTGCTTTTTGATGGTCTTTGCGCTGTCGGAAAGATAAATGCAGTTGCCCAGCGATTTGCTCATTTTGGCTTTTCCGTCCACACCGGGGAGACGGCGCTGCATTTCGTTTTCGGGAATAACGGCTTGGGGAAGCACAAGAGTATTTCCGTACACTTTATTGAATTTTTCAACGATTTCGCGCGCCTGTTCCAGCATAGGGAGCTGATCTTCTCCTACGGGAACAATGTTTGCGTCAAAAGCCGTGATGTCCGCCGTTTGAGAAACAGGATAGATGAAAAATCCGGCCGGCAGGCCTTCATCGGCGAAGCCGCGCATTTGAATTTCGGCTTTTACCGTGGGATTGCGGGACAGGCGCGCCGTTGTAACCAAATTGAGGTAATAGAACGTGAGGGCATGGAGGGCCGGAAGGGCGGACTGCACGCAGATCGTCGTTTTTTTCGGATCAATGCCAACGGATAGATAATCCAGAACAACGTTGACGATGTTATCCCTGATTTTCCTTGGGTTGTCCGCGTTGTCGGTAAGAGCCTGGTCATCCGCGATCAGGATGTAAACTTCGTCAAAGTCCCCGGAATTTTGCAGTTCAACCCTTCTTTTAAGAGATCCGACATAATGCCCAAGATGCAGGCGCCCCGTTGGACGGTCTCCCGTAAGAATAATATTTTTGTCTGCCATAGCGCTTCCTCCTCTTATGCGATTGCGGTCTGCAGCAGCGCGGTTTTGTGAAAGCGGCGTCCCCTCCCCGCAGAACCGCTCGGTCAGGCGGCGGGCATCCTGCGGGCCGCAAACGTTTTGATACCATAATTGATGCGGGCGCATCAGGAAGTCAAGCCTTGCCGTCTTTATTTTCGCGCTCGCCTTGCCTGCTGCTGTCCTCGGCTGCCGGAAAGGTTCTGTCATTTTTTGCTCTTGGAATGCAAAGACCTATCCGCGGAGATGAATATCTGTCAAGTCAGGCTGCTTATTTCGGCTTTGAAGAGCAAGCGGCTTGCGGATGATTCCGCGTATTTTTCATTCGCATGCGGAATAAAGGATTCCCCTATGCCGCTGTGAATATCGTTGACTTTTTTCTTAGTCTGAATAATGGTTTGCTATGAAAAAACGGCATAACGGGAGCCGGATAAGCCACTTCTCTTTGACAAGAAGCGCGGCTTGGCTCGGTAGGGGGAAATAGACATGTGTTGCCAAGCCAATCTGTTTTTCCCCCCGGAACTACTGTATGTGCTCTCTTTAGAAGAGCGCTTAAGCTCAGGAGGGATTTATGGACGCGGCGGAACAGGCAAGGCTGAAGTCTCAAATATTAGTGGAGAGCCTTCCCTATTTGCGGAAATTTCACGATCAGATCGTCGTTGTGAAATACGGCGGCCATGCGATGCTGGCCCCTGAACTCAAACGCTCGTTTGCCAAGGGTATAGCTTTGCTCAAACTGGTGGGCATCCATCCGGTGGTTGTGCATGGCGGTGGTCCGCAAATTGGCAGTATGCTCAAGCAGCTGCAAATACCCTCGCGTTTTGAAGGCGGGCTGCGCGTAACCGACGATGCCACCATGGATGTAGTGGAAATGGTGCTTGTAGGCTCTGTAAACAAAGATATCGTAAATCAGATCAATCAGGCTGGGGGAAGGGCCGTCGGGCTTTCCGGCAAGGACGGCATTTTGCTTCAGGCGCGCCGCAAGGGGCTTGTGATCAACCGCGAAAATTTGCCTCCGGAAATCATAGATATCGGCAATGTGGGCGAGGTAGTTCATGTGGAAACCTCCCTCCTGCATACGCTTATCCGCAATGGCTTTGTTCCGGTTATTGCTCCGGTAGGCGTGGACGCTGAGGGGCATACCTATAATATCAACGCGGATGACGCCGCTGGCGCGGTTGCTGCGGCGATGAAGGCCTGCCGTTTTCTGCTGCTGACAGACGTTCCGGGTGTGCTGGATGCGGAAAAAAAGCTAATTCGTATTTTGACGGCGGACAATGCCGCCCGCTTGATTGCCGACGGCACCATTTCCGGTGGAATGATTCCCAAAATCAATTGCTGTTTGGATGCCCTTGCCGGCGGGGCCGGTCGCGCGACAGTTTTGGATGGCCGCGTAGAAAATTGTCTTTTGCTGGAACTGCTCACGGACCAGGGGGTCGGCACACAGCTTGCAGGGCCTTCCGCAGATGGCAATGCTTGACAGAGGGCGCGTTCTGAACCAATACTAACGAGCTTTTCTTTAAAGATATTGTTGGATGCCGGTATCTTTGTACCGTTTTTATCGAGTGCATCCTTAGTTGAGCGGGGAGCGCGGACATTGGGAAATGCCGGCGGCTTTTGTATGTCTCCGCTCCTTTAGCCGATTTGAACCTTTTTTCATCCTTGGCAATCCGGTAGCCGTTGCCCGGAATTGCGGATAACCCAGAGGACTCCCAGATGAGCGACGATAAAAAACCAGGGTACAAGTCCACGCTGAATTTGCCTTGCACCGGTTTTCCCATGAAGGCGAACCTCACGCAGCGCGAACCTGAACGGCTGCGTTGGTGGGAAGAGCACCATGCTTATGAAGCCATGCTTGACGCCGCCAATCCGAACACCACTTTTATGCTGCACGACGGGCCGCCGTATGCGAATGGCCATATCCATCTGGGGCATGCACTGAACAAGATTCTTAAGGATATTCTTATTAAGGCCCGCAACATGCGGGGAGAACGCGCTCCTTATGTGCCGGGATGGGACTGCCATGGCCTTCCCATTGAACTGAAAGTGGAACAAATGCTGGGCGAAAAGAAAAAGCGCGAGCTTCCTCCCCACATTGTTCGCCAGTATTGCCGCGAATACGCGGAGAAATATATTGGCATCCAGCGCGAAGAGTTTAAGCGCCTCGGAGTGCTTGGCCGCTGGGATGATCCTTACATTACCATGAAGCCGGCTTATGAGGCGGCTATAGCGGGCGAGCTGGCCAAATTCGCGGAGCAGGGCGGGCTCGTGCGTAACAAAAAGCCCATTTATTGGTGTTGTTCCTGCCAGACGGCGCTAGCTGAGGCAGAAGTTGAATATGCCGACGAGACTTCTGAATCTATTTTTGTGCGTTTCCCCTTGCCGGATGCGCGCATGCTGCGGCTTTTCCCTTCGCTGTCCGCTGCCGATTTGGCAAACACCTATGTGGTTATTTGGACTACAACCCCCTGGACGCTGCCTAGTAACCTCGCCGTTTGTCTCCATCCCGAGTTAACCTATGTGCTGCTGAAGCACGGCGGTGCTTTTTATCTGCTGGCGGAAGAATTGGCGAAAGATTGTGCCAAGCGTTTTGGCTGGGAGCACTGGGAAGCCGTAGGCACTGCCAAAGGCGGAGACTTTGATCGCATGGAAGCTCGGCATCCGTTTTATGACCGTGCCGTATTGATGATTCTAGGCGATCATGTCACGCTGGAAGCCGGCACAGGCTGTGTTCATACCGCGCCCGGGCATGGCAGGGAAGACTATGAAGTCGGCTTGAAATACGGTTTGGATGTGTATTCGCCGCTTGATGACCGAGGGTGCTACCTGCCCACGGTGGAGTTTTTCGCTGGACTGCAAGTGCAGAGTGCGGACGGCGCTGTTATTGAAAAAGTGAAGGAATGCGGGCACCTTCTCGCGCAGG
>CAYWQK010000031.1:0-2309 GCA_964460575.1 uncultured Desulfovibrionaceae bacterium
CTGAGCCGTTTCCGAAAGAAGTGGCTGAGACATGGGGGAAACTCCGGTTTTGGTTAAAGATCAAACATGCGCCTAGCTTGAACGCGGGGAAGACAAACGAACGTTTCCCTTGCCCCGGCGGTACATGCTGCGGCGTATACCTATTAACATTTAAGAAAATCAAAAAGCGGGTTTTGCCCTAACGGACGCATCTCGGTAAAGCTTATCAGCCGATTTGTAAAGCTTTTCCGCCTCCCGTCCGTCCCTGTACGCATCGTGTATAAAGGCAACTGTCCAAAATTATTCCATCTTGACAGAATAGAACGGAAATAGTGAACCCTCTTTGTGTTAAAGTATATCCTTCTTTTTAGAAAATGAAAAGCAAGAAGGACTATAAATCAACAAAAATTTGCGAGGACGCCGCAGGGTAACAAAAAGCCCTAATCCCAATCGGGACTAGGGCTTCCGTTATTCGCAATGCGTCTCCGCTTAGTAGCGGGGAGGACGGGGTGCACGGGGTTTCGCTTCGTTCACGCGCAGTGTGCGCCCGCCGAAGTTTTGCCCGTCAAGCGCTTCAATCGCGGCAGCAGCGCCCGGCTCTTCCATTTCCACAAAACCAAAACCGCGGGCGCGGCCAGTTTCACGATCGCTCACCAGCTTCACTGAGATAACAGGACCATATTCAGTGAATAGATCTCGAATCTGTTCCTCTGTGGCAGCCCAAGGAAGATTTCCCACATAAATAGACTTAGCCATGAAAAAACCTCACAAAAAAAAACTCATTACCGCATCTTTTTCGTGCAAAACACTTGCGCCTTGACGCGGTTCCTGAAAAGGAAGATGCACATAGAGATGAAAATTGTCAATGGGAAATCGTGTATTGCTAAAAAAAGCATTTTAACGATACCCCTTGCTCCCGTCATAAAAAAGTACGTTCCTTATAATATTATAGCCACAGCATGGGCTTTGTTCCGTCTGCTTGCGAACATTTTGCTTTTCCAGTATGGATTGCCGGAAGACTCTTTGTCCCCAAGTGCGCACGAAACGATTTAACCGCCTCTTATAACGAAACTATTCCCTCTTTAACAAAACGGCTAAAGCAGCGCCTGCAGCATAAAATTACAGCAACCGTACAAAACAGCATTCCATCTATGGTCCCGCTATTTCTTCTCAAAAATCTACAGCTCCCACTAATGGAAACCTCCTCCAAGGATCAGCTGTGTATGAAAACGCACATTCCATTCATTCTACTTGTCGTGCTTGCTTTGTTCATTGCTGTCCAGCCTGTATGCGCTGCGTCGCCAAAGCAGCCTCAGGCACAATCCCTGACCTATGCCTCGCCTGTGCATCCTTCCCTTGGAAGCACTGTAACAGGTTCAAACGGCGGGCTTTCTGCCACTGCTGTTTCCTCGGTTGACGAGGGTGGCATTGTGCCCGTCGCCATCCATTCTGCGCCGGCAAACGCGACCAAAGCCATTTTTTTGTGGCGCGGAAAAGAGATCGAAATTCCACTGAAAAACGGACGTGGCCAAGCCCTACTCCCCGTACCTCTGGACAGAAGCGGCAACGCCGCGCTGCCTTTAGCCATCCAGGCAGAAAATGCAAAACTTGCGTTCTCCATCCGCGTTAGAAAAGTCAACTGGCCCGTGCGCCAGCTCACGGTCAATAAAAATTATTCGTCCCCGCCGCAGCATGTGCTAGCCCGCATCGCCGAAGACCGCGCGCGAACCCAAAAAGCTCTCCAGCGCGCTTCTACCGAAAGATTTTGGCAACTTCCTTTCACACGGCCCGTCGCGGGTATTGTGACCAGCTCATTTGGAAGTAAGCGCCTATTCAATAGCGAACTCAAATCCCGCCATATGGGCGCGGACCTGCGCGCAGCCGAAGGCACACCCATCCGCGCTGCGGCCGCCGGACGGGTCTTGCTGGCGGAAAATCAATATTACGGCGGGAATCTGATTTACGTTGACCACGGACAAGGGCTAATGACGCTCTACTGCCACTGCTCTCGCCTCAATGTGCGCCCAGGGGATTATGTCGCCGCGGGGCAGATCATCGGCCTCGCCGGGGCAACCGGCAGAGTTACCGGACCACACCTCCATTTTGGACTCCGCCTGTACGGCGAAATGCTCAACCCTCTCAGCCTCTTCTTACTCCGCTGAAAGCCAAGGAGATTCTCATATGGCTGCAAAAAAAAATTCCATCCAAAAGCAAACGTTCGAAGAAAGAATGACCCGCCTCCAATCCCTCGTGGCACGGCTGGAAAATCCCGGCATTCCCCTTGAAGAAAGTGTTACGCTGTATAAAGAGGGGCAGGAACTGATCAAACT
>CAYWQK010000031.1:2319-14525 GCA_964460575.1 uncultured Desulfovibrionaceae bacterium
CTAACCGAAGAAGGTTCACTACAGCCCTTTCCGCGAAATGAAGACAGGCAGCAACTGGAAAACGGTAAAGACTCTATGCCTGCAGCACCACAAACGGACTTCGATGACGATTCGTATCTTGAAGATCCGCCGTTTTAAGCAACGGTTTGCCAAACGGATACGTATAATATGGGGAGCGAATACCACCGCCGCAAACGAAGGCGGGGACGCCGCTTTGCAGATAGTGAACGTAAAAAATCCTGCTTACAAAAAGCGCGGAAACTATCTGCCTCAAGGTCAAAAGAGACAAAAGCTCCGCCAGAGAATTCCAGCGGAGCCTTGCTTTCGTAGGGGATTAAAATTTATAATAAGGGAAGGGGGAAACAAATCCAGCGTCTAAGCAAAACTAAACAATCTTCCAGCCCCCAATCCAGTGCGCAGTAAGCCTTCCGCGGAGCGTCTGCCCCAGCCACGGGGTATTCCAGCTCTTGGAATACAGGTTTTCCTTGCAGACCTTCCAGTCAAGTTCAGGATCAAATAAAAAGAAATCAGCGGGATCCCCAGGCTGGAAGCGGTTGACCGGCAGGCGAAAAATTTCGCCGGGCTTGTAGCACCAGCGGTCAATGAATGCAGCCTCGTCAAGAACACCCTCGCGGACCAGTCCGTAGGTGAGGCTGACGGCCAGGTCCATGCCGGTGAAGCCGTTCGAAGCCTCTGCAACGGGCACTTCCTTTTCGTGGGCGGCGTGCGGCGAATGATCGGTCACCAAAATATCCAACACGCCTTCGGCCACGGCCTGCCGAATAGCGCTGACATCCGCCTTGGTGCGCAAGGGCGGGTTTATTTTGGCAAACATATTGTACCCCTCCATCCAGGACTCATCCAAAAACAGGTAGTGCGGGCACGTTTCCGCTGTAACCTTAACTCCGCGGGACTTGCCCCAGCGGATGGCCTCGACCGTGCGCGCACAGGAAACGTGCGCGATGTGTAAGGGCACGTTCAGGTACTCTGCAAGCATGATGTCACGCAGCGCCTGGATGGATTCGGCAACATCCGGCTGGCCGCGCAGGCCAAGCCGTCCACTGATTTCGCCCTCATTCATGCTGGAGCCCTTGGCCAGCCACGGATCCTCGCAGTGATCGATGACCCGCAACCCGAGATCAGAGGAATATTCCATCACACGACGCAGGATTTCCGAGCTTTTCAGGGGGACACCGTCGTTGGAAAAAGCCACGCAGCCGGCTTCGCAAAGCTCCGCAAGCGGCGCCATAGCCTCGCCCTTGAGACCTATCGTCGCCGCACCGATAGGATGCACTCTCGGGCCATGCGGAAAAGCCCGCCTCCCCTTTTCCATGATGAACCGCGTGACAGAGGCTTCATCATTCACAGGAGATGTGTTGGCCATGCACATGACGGCCCCAAAGCCGCCGTGCGCGGCAGCCGAAAGACCGGAGGCCACATCTTCCTTCCACTCAAAGCCAGGCTCGCGCAGATGTGTGTGCGCATCGATGAAACTGGGGAACAAAATCTGGCCGCAGGCATCGATACGCTCAGCGCCTTCCGGCACGGAAAGCAAACCGCTTTCACCGCACGCGGCAATGCGGCCATCCTCCACAAGCACATCAACCAGGCGCCCCAGGAGCCGTGCGTTGACAAGAATAAAACTGATCATGCGCGCTCTCCATTGTCAGTACGTGTTGCAAGGAGGAAAAGCGCAGCCATGCGCACGGCCACGCCGGACTCAACCTGCGTCAAAATAAGGGAATCCGGGCTGTCAGCCACAGCTGCGGATACGTCGTTGCCGCGCATGATGGGCCCTGGGTGCATCACCTTAGCCCCAGGATTGGCCAACGCCATATGCCTGGGATTCAGGCAGTAGCGCGCGGAATATTCCCGCATATCCGGAAGAAGCCCCGCAGCCATGCGTTCCAACTGAAGACGAAGGCACATAACCACATCCACGCAGGAAAGTGCTTCATCCAAATTGGAAAAGACTTCTACAGGCCAGGTTTCAATGCCAGCTGGCAGCAGTGTGCGCGGGGCGCAGATGCGAACTTTTACGCCCAGCAACGTCAAAAGCTGGACATCGGAACGGAAGACACGGCTGTGCGCGCAGTCACCCACAATAAGGACGGTTTTACCCTCAAAGTGTCCGTTCCAGTGGCGGCGGAGTGTAAAGGCGTCCAATAGGGCCTGCGTCGGATGAGCATGCCAGCCGTCCCCCGCGTTGACAATGGAGCAGGAGGACAGTCTTTCCGCCAAGAACTTGGCCGCGCCGCTGCATTGATGACGGATGACGATGACAT
The DNA here is from genome assembly GCA_964460575.1 of uncultured Desulfovibrionaceae bacterium. Lineage (GTDB taxonomy): Bacteria > Desulfobacterota > Desulfovibrionia > Desulfovibrionales > Desulfovibrionaceae > Avidesulfovibrio. The sequence goes on from CAYWQK010000031.1 coordinate 4,605, forward strand.
CTGGATGCATGGCTTCAAGGGTCAGCGCCGTATCCTTGAGGCTCTCACCCTTCTGCATGCTTGAGCCTGACTTGCTCAGTCCAAAGGTATCCGCGCCAAGACGCTTGCCAGCAATGTCAAACGACGTTTTGGTCCTCGTACTGTCCTCCGCAAAGAACAGGATGATGCTTTTGCCTTTGAGCACCGGCGCTTTCTTAATTGAACGCAAGTTGACTTCATGCAGCGACGTGGCGGTATCCAGCAGGAGGAAAACCTCCTCGCGCGTCAGCTGATCCACGTCCAGCAGGTCTTTGTGACGCCAAATGATTTTTTCCTGTTGCATAGTTGTCCTTGCCAAGTTAGAGGATGATGCGGTTCCAGCCACCAGGATATTGCCTAGCTAGACAGGCCGAAAGACGTGAGCAGTGCCGGAATTCCCATGAAGAAAGGGCTGAATCCGCTCTCTGAACAATGCGGTAGATTAGGCGCCGGCAGGGCGGAATCCATGCCACACCACGGCTTCCGGCAAAAAAAAAGCCCCGATAAAACGGGGCAAAGGAAAATACCACGAAGAAGGTATCTGCGGTTCACAAGCAGCCGAACAGCGTGCATAATAACATAAGAAAGCATAAATACATGCTCCATGCATTTTTATCTACTTATAGACCCTTCCATCCCCTTTGTCAATGCAAAGAAGAAAAGTCTACTCCGTGCGGCGATTGACGAAGCAAGGCTCCACCGCTATGTTAAAAGCATTATGTCTTTCCAAGGAGAATCTTGTATGGCGGATCTCATCCGTATTGACATCCTGGCTGAAGAAAAGGATGGCGACGCCGTGCTTGGCGTTTTGGCCCGCCTTGCACCCTATGGCTGGCAGGAAGAATCTCTCCCCACAGGAGAGACAACGTACCGTGTGCACTGCGAAAATGCTGGCGTGGTGGAAAACCTCTGCGCTGAAATTCAGCTTTTCGCGCCTTCCGCCGCGCTCACGCGGAACCTTGTGCCCCAGCAAGACTGGCAGGCCGCGTGGAAGGATTTTTTTACTCCCGTGCAGTGCGGTCGCTTTACCGTGCTCCCTCCGTGGTGCTTAAAAGACACCGCTAAAAACACTACTCCTATTATTATCGAACCCAAATGCGCATTTGGAACAGGGCATCACAATACCACAGCGCTCTGCCTAACGGCCATTTCCGAACTTTTTGACGCGGGTCGCATCAGGCCAGGAATGCGCTTTTTCGACTTAGGAACCGGATCCGGTATTCTAGGCATTGGCTGCGCGCTCTGCGGATTGTCCGGCATTGGCGTCGATATTGATCCCCTTGCCGTGGACAACGCCCGCGAGAACCGCGAGATAAACCGCGCCGCCAGCTTCGAGGTCCGTTCCGGCAGTATTAAAAGCACTAATGGTGAAACCTTTGACTTAGTTATTGCCAACATCCTAGCCGCCCCGCTCAAAGAAATGGCACAGGACATCGTAGCCGCGCTGAAGGCAAGCGGCGTCCTGGTGCTTTCCGGTATCCTAACCATCCAGGCCGATGCTGTGGCTGAAGCTTACAAGACCTTGGGAACCCCCCGGCGCGTTGTCTCGGAAGAATGGTCCGCCCTAGTCTGGGATTGATCCGCCAGCCCCACTTCCCGGCGTAACGCCCGCAGTTCCCCCGAACTTAGCGGACGCACTGCGCCAACCGGCAGACTGCCAAGCACAAGCGGGCCTTGGGCCACACGCACCAAGCGCAGCACCGTCAGTCCCAAATCCCGCAGCATCCTGCGAATCTGGCGGTTAATGCCTTGGCGCAGCGTCATCTCTAGGTTTGTTTGCCCTTCCCGCTCATCTAAGACTTTTACGGCCACGGGGGCTAGGCGTTCACCTTCAGCAAGCGTCATGCCCCCACGCATTGTCCGCAGTGCGGCGGCCGTCACCTGCCCCCTGACTAAAACACGGTATGTTTTGGCTACATGATGCCTGGGATGCACTAGCCGCTGGGTCAGCGCCCCATCATCCGTCAGCAAAATTAGTCCCTCGGAAAAGTAATCCAGTCGGCCAACGGGATATAGGCGGCGCCCCCTGCGTAACGATTCAGGAACTAAATCCAAAACGGTCCGCCGCCCCTCAGGATCCCTCGCCGTGGACAAAACTCGTACGGGCTTGTTAAGTATCAGGCAGCAAGGCTGTTTTTTTTTGAGCGCTATGCGAACGCCGTTGACCTCAACTCTGTCTTTTGCCTCATTCACCCGCGCCCCGGGTTCCGCCGCCAGTCCGTTAATCAGCACTGCACCTGAAAACACTAACACGTCCGCCCCCCTCCGGGAGCATACGCCCGCTTCAGCCAAAAATTTGTTGATCCGCATCATCGTATTTACCGCCACCCTAAATGTCTGCCATGAATTCAACCGCCTGTTGGCTTTTCCTTCAGGAAAATGTAGGCTATAGTGCCATTGAAATCTTTACTCCAGGATTTTCCTTTATGAAAGAAACCTCAACCGATCCTAAGAAAAGACATTCTCGCCCCGACAGGAAGCTTCTAAAACGCGTCGGGACGTATTTTTTCCCTTATAAATGGCATATTTTCCTAGCAATCATCGCCTCAGGGCTTGTTTCACTCAGCACCGCCGGCATCGCATGGCTTATCAAGCCAGCCATGGACGACATTTTCATTCGCAAGGATCTCAAGGCCCTGGGAATTGTTCCGCTCATCTACATCGGCCTCATGCTCCTCAAAGACTTGGGGCGCTACACGCAGAGCCTGTGCATGACATACAGCGCCCTCTGCGTCTTAAAAACTCTGCGTGCGCAGCTTTTTACCAAATTCACTGGGCTTCCGCTGGCCTTTTATGAAAAAACGCAGGTCGGCGTACTTATGTCGCGGATTATCAACGATGTAAACGTGATTAGCTCCAGCCTCACCGCCTTTGTCCAGATGTTCCGGCAGATCCTCACGGTGGCGGGGCTCATTGGTGTTGTTTTTTACCAAAATTTCGAGCTGGCCTGCTGGGCCATGGTTGTTTTACCCATCGCCGCCACTCCCGTCGTCACCTTCAGCCGGGCGCTCCGCCGATACGGCCGACGCGGAGCCGAAGTCAACGCGGAATTTTCAGCCACGCTCCAAGAACTCTTTAGCGGCATCCGCGTCATCAAGGCTTTTGCCACGGAGCAGCGCGAAATCCGCCGCTTTAACCAGGGCAACCAAAAACTTGTAGACATCGCCTTCAGGCGTACGAAAATAGGCGAGCTCTCCTCCCCCGTCATGGAGCTAATCGCCGCCGTAGGCATTGGCGCCATCCTCTGGTACGGAGGCACGAGGGTCATTGAGGGCACCATGACGCCAGGCACCTTCTTTTCCTTCATCGCCGCGCTCATTATGCTCTACGATCCTTTCAAATCATTCAATTCCGCCAATATGGACGTGCAGAACGCCCTTGCCGGCGCGGAACGCGTCTTCGCCATGCTGGATGATCCCACGCTGGTGGTTGAAAAAGAAGGAACGGCGGAATTTAACGAACCCTTCCGAGAACTGATTTTTGACCATGTCTCCCTTAGCTACGACCAAGCAGACGCGCCCGTCCCTGATGACGAAAACGCCCACGCCCGGTCCGCCGCGCTGAGCGACATCTGCCTGACCGTTAAGGCAGGACAGAAAATCGCGTTCGTCGGTCCGTCCGGTGCTGGGAAAACCTCCCTCGTGAACCTCATTCCCCGCTTCTATGACCCAAGCGCCGGACGCATCCTGATCAACGGGCGCTCCCTCACAGAGTATACCCTGGCATCCCTGCGACGCAACATCGCCGTGGTAGCTCAGGAGCCTTTCCTCTTTGATATGACGCTTAAAGAAAACATCGCCTACGGCCGTAGCGAAACCCTTCCCAGCGACCCCGAAACACTTCTGGAAGATGTCAAAAGAGCCGCCCATGCAGCTCACGCCAACAAATTCATTGAGGAACTACCGGAAGGCTATGAAACGGTTATGGGCGAACGAGGTGTCAAACTCTCCGGTGGACAGCGCCAGCGAATAACCATTGCCCGGGCCATCCTTAAGGACGCTCCCCTGCTTATCCTTGACGAGGCCACGAGCGCACTGGATTCAGAGGCTGAACGCATTGTACAACGTGCTCTGAACACCCTTATGGAGGGGCGCACTAGCTTGATTATCGCCCACCGCCTCTCCACCATTCTGGGAGCCGATGCTATAGTCGTTATGGAGCGAGGGCGTATTGTTGACATGGGCCGACACGAAGACCTTCTAACACGCTGCGAACTATACAACAGACTATACAAGATGCAGTTCCAAGGAAATGCCTAAAACCCAACCTAAGACGAGCCCCCCTTACCAGCCTGAGCACGCACAATGAAAATCCCCCCAGCCCTTATAGGCCTTCCGCTAATTGTTCTCTATAGGCTTTGGACTCGAACCCTGACTTTCATTGAATCCAATAGGGAAGCCCTGATCAGCGCCCAGCCGGCAATTACCTGCTTCTGGCATGACGAAATCTTCCCGGCCCTACTCATGAAAAGGGAGCTATCCTACATGGCGCTGATCAGCACTAGCCGCGATGGCGAATTTGTGATCCCTTTAGTCCGCAGCTACCATGTGCGCCTGGCTAGGGGATCAAGCAACCGCGGCGGCGCGGCCGCCCTGCATGAAATGACCACCGCCATCCGTGATGGCGGCTATAGCATGTGCATTGCCGCGGACGGCCCCAGAGGCCCCCGCCATAGAGCCAAACCAGGCGCCCTCTGGCTGGCTGCCCAGACGGGGCGCCCCATCATCCCCGTCCGCACCTTTATGAGCCGCGCCAAAGTTTTTTCGAGCTGGGACCGCTTTCAGCTTCCGCTTCCTTTTTCTTCTATGCATACCTGCTACGGCGAACCCTGGTTCCCTGAAATCGACCCAAACAGCCAGACATCGATCCGCAGGATGTGCCGGGAACTTGACGATCGTCTTAATGCCTTAACGCCGGATCTCCGCTATGACCGATTCTTCCACTGAACGCACCCTCTTGCAGCGGCTGCTCTATGCAGCCCTCTGCAAAGCGTCAAACTCCATAGGCCGCCTTGGCTATAACAACCTGCGCAGAATGGCCAAGGGACTAGGGACAGCCCTCTGGCATACACTGCCATCACGGCGTGCGATGGCCATCCGCAATATCCGCGACCGCCTCTCTGTTCCTGAAGCAGAAGCGAAAGATATCGCACGGGAAAGTTTCAACCATAACGCACTCTCTTTCCTCGAAACCACGTTCATCCCCTACTGCAAATACGAAGCGCCTTTTTTTACCAGTGATTCAGAGGACATACTCAGAGAAATGCAGGCGGGCGGGCGGCCTGTTGTTATCAGCACTGGGCATCTCGGCGCATGGGAGCTTCTGGCTGCGCTCCATGGTGTTATCTGCCCTGCAGACAAAATCGGCTCCGCTGTTGTGCGGCGCTACGGAAGCCCTGTATTCAATGACTTCATGATGAACCTGCGGGCCTTCCACGGCATCCAAGTCATCGGTCATAGAAACGCCGTGCTGCCAGTCCTGCGCATCCTCAAAAAAAAAGGAAGCGTGGCCTTTTTGGTTGACCACCATACGGGGAGCGATGAATCTTTGCGCATTCCCTTCCTCGGGAAGGAAGCCGCCGTCAACATGGGGCCGGCTTTGCTTGCTATCCGAGGCAAGGCGCTGATCCGTCCGCTGTGCATCCTTCGCAAAGAAGAAGGCTACATCGTCCATGTGGAACGCGATATCCTCGACACGCTCACCCTTGAAGGCGATGGCGACGCCCGCATCCGCGCCGCAACAATTTTTTACACACAGGCCATGGAGCGCATGATACGCCTTGCCCCTGAGCAGTGGTTCTGGATGCACAATCGCTGGAAAAACTAGCCGCTATTCCAAAAATATATTCAGAACCTTCCGTACTGAGTGCAAATACGGCTTGACGAACGCCAGAGATTCCTTATTTTGAAATTGATTTTCACTAAAAGGAGCCTTCGCATGGAAAACCTCATCGTTTTCGCCGTTATCGCCGCCGCAGCGGCGTACGCCATCTGGCGCGTCATCCGCGCCGCAAAAGGAGAACGTTGCTGCTCGGGATGCAAATGCTGCCAGTCTTCAAAGCCAGACTGCTGCTCTTCTGAAAAATCCCGCGAATAAGGCGCCCGTTCTTTCCTCCTTCATCTGCCCTTTGTTGTCTTGATACCGCGAAATTTCATAGACGAAAGGCCGGCCACGCCGGCCCTTCAAAAAACTGCGTCTTATCCCGGGCGGGGACCCACCTATATACTGCAAAACAGGCACGCGCCGCAGCTTTGTGCTGATGCCCCCTTTGGGATAGGAATCGGCTAGATACGCAGAAGCAGCCAAAGCAGTGGTTTGCCTCACCCTGGGGCAAGTCTTGCGCCCTGCATGAGTCTTTGCTATTGTATTGCGTTGTCAATAAGCGTCCGTAAAAGAGGCCTGCGCGTTTAACGCTTGCAGCGCGGCATTACGGAACATCCAGAAACGCCATACATCCTTCCCGGAGAACATTATGAAAAGACTTGCAGTGCTCACACTTTCCCTGCTGCTTGCCGCGGCCCTGCTGCCTGCGAAAACCCTTGCAAAAACCTACGTCAACGGCATTGACGCCAACTACCCGCCCCACGCCTATGTGGACGAAAAGGGCAGTCCCGACGGACTTGATGTAGCCGCTATGAATTGGATCGCCAAGAAAATGGGCTTTACTGTCAGGCACCAGCCGATGGACTGGGACGGCATCATTCCCGCTCTGCTAGCCAAAAAAATCGATATGGTCTGCTCCGGCATGAGTATTTCCGAAGAACGCAAAAAGCAGGTGACTTTCTCCGAACCCTACTGGTCTGTGCGCAAGGTTTTTATTACGAAAAAAGGCAGCGCACTTACTGTGAAGGATATACTCAGCGGTAAAAAGCTCGTTGGCGTGCAGCGGGGCACCAACGAGCACGAATTTCTTGAAAAGGTCCTCAAGGACGGTGCCGATATCGCCGGCGTGACCACCTTCAACTACACGCTGCGCCATTATGATTCCGCGCCCATGGCCATTGAAGACATGCTTCATGGCCGCATCGAAGCTATCGGTATGGACAGCGCTCCCGCCCAAGATGCCATCAACAAAGGCAAGCCTATTCAAATAGTCGGCGAGTTTGCCCCTGCTGACGACTTTGCCGTTGCCACCCGCAATGAAGACGCGGAACTGCGCCAGAAAATCAACGAGGGATTCAAACTGCTCAAGGCCGATCCCTACTGGCAGGCGATTGTAAAGAAGTATACCACGAAGTAATTTCCCTCTTCCCCTTGTCTAACCCGCCCCTGCAAACGGATTATCCCGATGCGGGGGCTAAGGTTTTCCTCAAGGACCACGCGTTACACCGGAGGCATCGTGTTTGAAATTTTGACAGCGAAACTTCCCGTTATTATTAATGCCTTTCCCTACATCCTCCAAGGAAGCGTGGTAACGATTCTTACCGTCTTGGGCTCGCTTTTCCTTGGACTTTGCGTTGGCGTGCCCCTGGCCGTCACCCAGGTGTACGGACCCCGCTGGGCGCGGGCTCTTGTTTCCCTCTATGTATGGTTTTTCCGCGGCATGCCGGTATTATTGCTTCTTTTCCTCTTTTACTTTGGACTGGCTGAACTCATCGGACTAAACCTTTCCACCATTGCAGCCTCCTGCCTTGTGCTGGGTATGGCCTCCTCAGCCTACCAATCTCAAATTTTCCGCGGAGCTATCCAGGGCCTCCCTGCCGGACAAATGAAAGCCGCCTTTGCCCTTGGCATGAACAAATGGCAGGGCATCATCTATATCATCCTCCCGCAGGCCATGCGTCTTTCCATCCCCGGGTGGTCGAACGAATTCTCCATCCTGCTGAAAGACTCCGCCATGTGCTTTGTGCTGGGCACTCCTGAGATCATGGCCCGCACCCATTTTGTAGCCTCCAGGACCTATGAGCACCTTCCCCTGTATGTAACGGCGGGGCTGCTCTATTTCTGCATCACGGCGATCGGCGTTTCTTTGCTGCGCCGCCTGGAAAAGAAAGTGCGCATTCCCGGCTACGCTGTACCGGAGGCGATGTAATCCCACCGCCCCTTACGCCTAAGGGGTCATGTTAAGGATGTTTTGATGAACAAGCAGACTACTCCCGTTTTGTCAGTCAAAAGGCTTGGCAAAGTGCTTGGCGGCAGACAGATCCTTGAAGATATTTCCTTTGATTTGGAACTTGGCGCTGTCAATGTGCTCATTGGTCCCTCGGGAGGCGGTAAAAGCACGCTCCTTCACTGCCTCAACTACCTCATTACGCCGGATACAGGTACGATTCTGCTTGAGGGAAAACCCGTTAACGGCAAAGACCCCAAAGCTCTCAGTCTCCTGCGCCAGCAGGCAGGCATGATTTTTCAGGATTTCAACCTCTTCGACCACCTTTCGGCTGAAGAAAACGTGGCCATCGCCCTGCGCAAGGTTAAGGGCTATACGCAAAAGCAAGCAAAAGAACGCGCTCGGCAGGAACTGGATCGCGTTGGGCTCGCGGCCCGCGCATCCCTGTACCCCGCGCAGCTTTCCGGTGGGCAGAAGCAGCGCGTGGCCATCGCACGGGCGCTGGCAATGGATCCGAAAGTCATGCTCCTTGACGAGCCCACTTCAGCGCTCGACCCTGAGCTGGTAGGCGAGGTGCTTTCCGCCATCCGCTCGCTGGCCAACGGCGGCATGACCATGATCATGGCCACCCACCAAATGGATTTCGCCCAGGCCATCGCCACCACTATTCTCTTTATGGAGCAGGGGCACATCATTGAGCAGGGAAGCCCCGCAGAGCTTCTTGCTAAGGGCGCGGGCACCAGAACAGCCGATTTCTTTACCCGCCTGCTTAATCCGAAATGAATGGAGACCTAGCCATGCCAGTCTGGTTTGATGCCACGTTCTATACCCAAACAGTGCTCCCGGCCCTGAATCACGGGCTGGCCATGTCGCTTGCGCTAATCATCCCCTCTGCCAGCATCGGGTTTGTCCTGGGAGTGCTCACCGGCATTGCCCGCGTATTCGGCCCCAGCTGGCTGCGCGCCATCGGCGATGCCTACACGGCGACCTTCCGAGGCGTCCCCCTCGTTGTACAGCTCATGATCCTTTACTTCGGCCTGCCCAATATCGGCATTTATTTTACGCCATACGCGGCCGCCGTGCTGGGTTTTATCCTCTGCACCGGAGCCTACCAGTCTGAATATGTACGCGGGGCGTTACTTTCCATCAAGCAGGGACAGCTTAAGGCGGCCTACGCCCTGGGATTCACTCGCTGGCAAGCTATATGCTCCATCATCGTGCCGCAGGCGGCCCGCAGGGCCCTGCCCGGCTGCGGCAATGAAATTATCTACCTTATCAAATACTCTTCTCTGGCCTATGTGGTAACCTGTATTGAGCTTACAGGCGAAGCTAAAATCATTGTTTCGCGCACCTTTCGCCCCACGGAAGTTTATCTAGCCGCGAGTGTATACTACCTCATCATGGTTAGCGCGGCGACCTGGCTGCTGCAAAAGCTGGAAGCGCATTTCGCCATTCCCGGCTTCTGCGGCGACAAGAAATAACGGAACTCCCTGCCGCGGCGAACGCAGACGCACTTCTATTCCTGAACATAAAAACGAGACACACATGCCCACGCTGGATTTCATTAGAAATTTCTGCATTATCGCCCATATCGACCATGGCAAATCCACCCTTGCCGACCGCATCCTGGAAAAAACCCACCTCGTTTCCGAGCGTGAAAAGCGCGACCAGTACTTGGATAAAATGGACCTAGAACGCGAACGCGGCATCACTATCAAGGCGCAGACTGTCCGTATCCCATACAGGGCGGTAGACGGACACAGCTACATCCTGAACCTCATCGACACGCCCGGACACGTAGACTTCAATTACGAGGTTTCCCGCTCCCTTGCCGCATGCGAGGGGGCACTCTT
>CAYWQK010000032.1:0-9061 GCA_964460575.1 uncultured Desulfovibrionaceae bacterium
GCGGGAATAGCTCAACGGCTAGAGCATCAGCCTTCCAAGCTGAGGGTTGCGAGTTCGAATCTCGTTTCCCGCTCCACATCCTGCCCCTCCCCCTCCCCTCTCAATGGGCCGTGCATGAATGTATCGGAATGACAGAGTGCTTTTCCTCCGGGAAGGCCGATGTGGTTTCGTTCCGCTGACATTGGCTCTGAAATTTCGTTACCGACAAGCAACCAAAGGGAGATCGTTATGGGCAAGGAAAAATTTACGCGTACCAAGCCGCACGTCAACGTTGGCACCATTGGTCACATCGACCACGGTAAGACCACGCTGACGGCCGCTATTACAAAATTTGAATCTCTGAAGCGCGGCGGCGCCTTCGTTGGATACGATGAAATCGACAAGGCTCCTGAAGAAAAAGAACGCGGCATCACGATTGCCACGGCACACGTTGAATACGAAACCGACAAGCGCCATTACGCGCACGTTGACTGCCCTGGCCACGCTGACTACATCAAGAACATGATCACCGGCGCAGCCCAGATGGACGGCGCCATCATCGTTGTGGCTGCCACTGATGGCCCCATGCCCCAGACCCGTGAGCATATCTTGCTTGCCCGTCAGGTTGGCGTGCCGAACATCGTTGTGTTCATGAACAAGTGCGACCTGGTTGACGATCCCGAACTGCTCGACCTCGTTGAAATGGAAGTCCGTGAACTTTTGACGAGCTACGGCTTCCCCGGCGACGATGTTCCGGTCATCCGCGGCTCCGCTCTGAAGGCTCTGGAAGCCGAAACCGTTGATTCCCCCGATTTCCAGTGCATCATTGAGCTCTTGGACGCTCTGGACACCTACCTGCCCGAGCCTGTGCGCGAAATGGACAAGCCTTTCTTGATGCCCATTGAAGACGTGTTCACCATCTCCGGCCGCGGCACTGTTGTGACCGGCCGTGTGGAACGCGGCGTCATTAAGAGCGGCGATGAAGTTGAAATCGTCGGCATTCATCCCACGATGAAAAGCACCTGCACAGGTGTTGAAATGTTCCGCAAGCTTCTTGATCAGGGCCAGGCAGGCGACAACATCGGCGTGTTGCTCCGCGGCGTGAAGCGCGAAGAAGTGGAACGCGGCCAGGTTCTCGCCGCTCCCAAGTCCATCACGCCTCACAAGAAGTACAAGGCTGAAGTGTACGTCCTCTCCAAGGAAGAAGGCGGCCGTCATACCCCGTTCTTCAGCGGCTACCGCCCGCAGTTCTACTTCCGCACAACCGACGTGACCGGTGTCATCACCCTTGATGAAGGCGTGGAAATGATCATGCCCGGCGACAATGCGACCTTTAACGTGGAACTCATTTGCCCCATCGCCATGGAGCAGGGACTGCGCTTCGCAATCCGCGAAGGCGGCCACACTGTCGGCGCCGGTGTAGTGACCCAGATTGTGGAGTAAGACATGCGCGTTAATATCCAGCTCGCCTGCACAGAATGCAGGCGCCGCAACTACGCCACAGAAAAGAACAAGAAGAACACAACCGGAAGACTTGAGGTTATGAAGTATTGTCCTTGGGACAAGAAGCATACCCTTCACCGCGAAACCCGGTAGTGACTTCATAAACGCAGGGCAATAGCTCTAACGGTAGAGCGCCGGTCTCCAAAACCGGATGTTGGGGGTTCGAATCCCTCTTGCCCTGCCATTTTTATTGCGGGAATGACAATGACGAAAAAACAGCCATCAGCGCAGGACGTGCAGAGGCGGGAGCAGAAAGGACTGTTTTCCCAACTGGCCGCATTTGGGGCGTATTTCGAGCAGTCCAAGGCCGAAATGCGGAAAGTAATGTGGCCCACTCTGAAGGAAACCAAGAGTACCAGCATCGTTGTATTGGTGTTCGTGGCCGTGATGGTTGTGTTTCTCGGACTGGTTGATTTGGCTTTTTCAAAGCTCATAGCCTTGATCCTCGCGGCCTGAGCATCTCAAAGGTGTTTTTATGACGGCTGAACCCAAAATGAAGACGGTTTCCGATACGGCGGAACCGATGGAGCAGAAGGCCGGCGATACTGGCGCGGCTCCTGCCGTTTTTGACGCTGCAGGCTCAAAGGCTGGCAGGCAGGGTGATGCCGGCGAAGCCGCCGGGGGAAAATCCCGCTGGTACATTGTTCACACCTATTCTGGTTTTGAACAGCGTGTTGAAGCGACCATCCGTGAAATGATGCGTTCCGGCCAGGAAGGTGGGCTCATTCAGGAAGTGGTTGTCCCCACGGAAAGAGTCGTTGAACTGGGCAAACGCGGCAAGCGCACAACAACTCGTAAGTTTTATCCTGGCTACATCATGCTCCGGATGATCATGACTGATTTTTCATGGCACATGGTGCAGTCCATTCCCAAGGTTACGGGTTTTGTGGGTGGCAAAACGCGTCCCGCGCCCATGCGCGAAGACGAAGCGAACCGGATTTTGTCGCTGATGGAAGCCCGCAAGGAGACGCCGCGGCCCAAGTTCAGTTTTGACCGCGGGGAGGATGTCCGTGTTATCGACGGTCCTTTCTCTGGTTTCAACGGAGTTGTGGAAGACGTCAATTACGACAAGGGCAAGCTTAGGGTTTCCGTCTCCATCTTTGGCAGACAAACTCCCGTAGAGTTGGATTTTCTCCAAGTTTCTAAGGGTTAGAAACGGCTTTCCTGCTTTGTCAGCGGAGAGCCTATAGAGGTTGATCGTCATGGCCAAGAAAGAAGTTGCCAAAATTAAATTGCAGATTCCTGCCGGCGCTGCGAACCCTTCGCCGCCAGTGGGTCCTGCGCTAGGCCAGCATGGCCTGAATATCATGGCTTTCTGCAAGGAATTCAACGCCCGCACCATGGATCAGAAAGGGATGATCATCCCTGTGATCATCACGGCTTATGCGGACCGTTCTTTTACCTTCATTACCAAGACTCCGCCGGCTGCTGTCCTGCTTCTTAAAGCGGCGAAGCTGGAAAAAGGTTCTGGCGAACCTAACCGGAACAAGGTCGGAAGCGTCAGCATGCAGCAGGTTGAAGAAATCGCCAAGCTGAAGCACCCTGATCTTACGGCTAAGGATCTTGACGCCGCAACACGCTCCATTATGGGCACTGCCCGCAGCATGGGCATCGAAATCAAGTAAGGGTTTCGACAGCGTCAATCGTACTGCCGAGCTGCGCGGCACGCGCCGCAGGGCAGGAGATGTTGGATTTCAGCTGATAAGGAAAAAGCAATGCCCAAATTCGGGAAAAAATATCGCAAAGCCATTGAAGGCGTGGATCTCGCCCAGCAGTTTTCCGTTGAGGAAGCCGTTGAAAAATCTCTCGCCGCTGCCTTTGCCAAGTTTGATGAAACGGTAGACGTGGCCATCGGGCTTGGGGTCGATCCCAAATATTCTGACCAGATGGTGCGCGGCGCCGTATCTCTGCCTCACGGGCTTGGCAAGACAGTCCGTGTGGCGGTGTTCTGTAAAGGCGAAAAGGAAGCTGAAGCGCTTGCTGCCGGCGCCGATTACGCCGGAGCAGAAGATCTTGTGGCCAAGGTCAAGGACGGCTGGCTTGACTTTGACGCGGCCGTTGCCACCCCCGACGTGATGGCGCTCGTTGGCCAAATTGGCCGTGTGCTTGGCCCCCGCGGTCTTATGCCGAACGCGAAGACCGGTAGTGTAACCTTTGACGTCGCCACCGCCGTGAAGGAGCTCAAGGCTGGCCGCGTGGAATTTAAGGTCGACAAGGCCGGAGTGCTTCACGCCCCGCTAGGAAAGGTTTCTTTCGGTTCGGAAAAGATTCTTGGCAACCTAAAGACGCTGGTTGAAACCGTGAATCGCCTGAAGCCTTCCGCCGCGAAAGGCACGTATATGAAGAATATGGCCGTTTCCACGACCATGGGGCCCGGCTTCAAAATCGACGTGACCCAGATCAAGAAATTTCTTGAAGGCTAGTTATGCGGAAAGCGCCGCTGCCGCTATGAGCGGCGCCTTTCCGCCGGTCTTTAAGGGCTGTGCGGTATAAGCACAGCAATCGGCAGAGGAAAAGGAATTCGAGTCGAAGACGACAGGCGGCTTATTGCCTTAATATCCTGTCCAGACGCTTCTTTGGCTCGGCATTCCACCTTGCAACCCCAACGTGAGGAGCATCACGTGAACAGGTCTGAAAAAGCCGCAATCATCGAGCGCATCAAGCAGCATGCTGAAAAAGCGTCGATAACGATTGTGACCGAATTCAAGGGGATGACGGTGGAAGAGCTGACGCAGCTTAGGGTTAAAATTCGTGAGGTCGGCGGGGCTTGCCTCGTTGTCAAAAATACCCTGGCCCGCATTGCTTTCACCGAGACGGCGCATTCTCCCATCAAGGAAGATTTCAAGGAGAACTGCGCGGTTGCCCTTGGGTTCGACGACCCTGTGGCGTTGGCCAAGGCTGTAAGTGAGTTCGCGAAAACGAGCACGCTGTTCAAGATCAAACACGGCTGTCTTGAGGGCAAGATCCTTAATGCCGCGCAGATTGAAGAACTGGCTAAGCTCCCGAGCAGGCCGGAGCTGCTTTCCAGCATGCTTGGCACCATGAACGCCGTGCCTACCAACTTTGTCTCGCTGCTTGCCAACATGATTCGCCCGCTTCTGTATGTCCTCAAGGATTTGGAAGCGAAGAAAGCCGCCTAGCGGCGTATTGTGGCAGGTATTTTATTTTTAACAGCCCCAGAAGCATCGAAGGAGCATTCCGATGGCTATCACCAAAGCTGAAGTTGTCGAATTCATCGGCAATATGACCGTGCTTGAACTTTCTGAGTTCATTAAAGAACTGGAAGAAAAATTTGGCGTTTCCGCTGCCGCACCCGTGGCCGCTGTTGCTGCCGCTCCGGCCGCTGCCGCTGCCCCGGCCGCTGAAGAAAAAACTGAATTTGACGTTATCCTCAAGGAAGTTGGCGCCAACAAGATCGGCGTAATCAAAGTTGTGCGCGCTCTGACCAACCTAGGCCTCAAGGAAGCCAAGGATAAGGTTGACGGTGCTCCTTCCACCATCAAGGAAGCCGTTTCTAAGGAAGACGCCGAAGAAGCCAAGAAGCAGCTGACCGAAGCCGGCGCTACTGTTGAAGTGAAGTAAGCTTCGTCTGCGTCGTGTCTCTGCGGCGGGTGCCTTTTTCAGGCGCCCGCCGTTTTTTGTTCCTGAGGTGGAGCGAAAGAGCGCGGAATGTACCTCTGTTCTATCCCGCTGGAGAAACACTGGCGCAGCGTTTTAACCGGTAGAGCAGGCTTTTCCCGTTTTTCGTCATATGCCAGCACAGGCTGGCTGTCTTTCCGGTAGTGGATCTGCGGATTCCAGAATAACCACGGCCATGGCATGGGTGGCGCTGTGGCTAATGGAAAGGTGGCAGGCGCGGACACCGAGGGACTTAGCCCTGCGCAGCGCCTCGCCGTGCAAGCGGAGGAGAGGAGCGCCGGTGCGGAGGCGTGCTGTTTCAATATCCGTGGGCGCAACACCTGCGGCAAAACCCGTGCCCAGGGCTTTTGCCGCGGCTTCCTTGACGGCGAAGCGCGAGGCGACATAAGCCGTACGGGCCTTTGCTGCGCGGGGCAGCGCTTCCTTTTCCGCGGGGTGGAGGATATGGGCGAGGAATTTCCCTTCAAAGCGGGAAAGCGCCTTTTCAATGCGCGCCAGTTCCACAAGATCCGTACCAAGTCCGGCGATCGCCATTAGTATCTCCTAACTAGCGTGTTTTGACTCAGCATAGCTGCGGCGCGGTGCAAAAACAAGCGCCGGCGCTGCGTCTGGGACGGTTTGGCCGCCCTGTTTTCCTTTTACATTTGGCTGGAAGCATGATAAGCGCCAAACCATGAAAAAGTTTTTGCTAAGTCTCTGCTTGCTGGTATTGACCCTGCTGGTTTTTTGCGGGATCTCCGCTTTTGCCATTTACGAATGGGCTTCTTCGGATTTGCCTGAATTCACGCGTCTGAGCGATTATACGCCCCCCCAGGCCACGACAATTTTGGCGCGTGACGGCAGTCTAATGGGCACGCTGTATAATGAAAAGCGCTATGTGATTCCGTTGAGCGAAATGTCACCTTGGCTGCCCAAGGCGCTGCTGGCCGTTGAAGACGCGGATTTTTACTCGCACAAGGGGGTTGACCCCTTGGCTATCATGCGCGCCTTTTTAGCCAACCTCAAATCCGGGCGGCACACGCAGGGCGGGAGCACCATTACGCAGCAGGTCATCAAGCGCCTGATTTTGACCTCCGAACGAACGTATGAACGCAAGCTTAAAGAAGCGGTTCTGGCCTACCGCTTGGAAAAATACCTCAGCAAGGACGAAATACTTGCCATTTATTTGAATCAGGCGTTCCTCGGCGCGGGAGCTTACGGGGCTGAAGCCGCTGCTAGAACGTATTTTGGCAAGCACGCCAAGGAGCTTTCTTTAGCGGAATCGGCGTTGATCGCGGGCCTGCCTCAGGCGCCGACGGCGTATAATCCCCTGCGTCATTTTGAGGCGTCGAAGTCCCGTCAGCTGCATGTTCTCAACCGCATGCTGGAAGTTGGCATGATTACGC
Organism: uncultured Desulfovibrionaceae bacterium; assembly: GCA_964460575.1. Lineage (GTDB taxonomy): Bacteria > Desulfobacterota > Desulfovibrionia > Desulfovibrionales > Desulfovibrionaceae > Avidesulfovibrio. The sequence goes on from CAYWQK010000032.1 coordinate 6,507, forward strand.
TTCCCCAGTATGAGGAGGCACGCCGTGAGGAGCTTCGATTTCAGCCTATGCCGGAAGGCGGTGAAAGCTACGCCGCGTGGTACATTGAAGAAGTCCGCCGGCAGCTTTCAGAACTTTTCAACAGCAAAAACGCAAAAGCCCTAGGATTGAAGCTACCCTTTTACGGCGATCAGGCGGTTACGGATCTGGGGCTGACTGTGCGCACGGCCATGGTGCCTTCTATGCAGCAAGCGGCTGACACGGCTCTGAAGCGCGGGCTTGAGGCTGCGGACAGGAGACATGGCTGGCACGGCCCCCTGGCGCACCTTTCCGAGTCTGAAATTGAAAAATTTTGCGAAGAGCAGGCTTTTTCTCCGGAGCTGCTTGCCAACGGGGAGTGGGTGAAGGCCGTTGTAAGCAGCGTGAGGGGCGGAGATATCCAAGTCCGGATGGGAGTCTATAGGGGCGTTATCGCCTCTTCCTCTCTGTCCTGGGCGCACCGTCTCAACGCCAAGGCTGCCGCTGCCGGCGTAAAGAGCCTGCGCACAGTTGTGGCGCCGGGTGATGTGGTTTGGGTTTCCGCTCTGCCTTCTTCCGATTCCAAATCCAAGGAGCCTGTCCTGTACGATCCCAAAGCGCAGCGTCCGGATAAGCCCATTGCCCTTAGGCTCCAGCAAATGCCTGAAGTGCAGGGCGCGTTAGTTTCCATGGAGGCGGCAACAGGGGATGTCGTAGCCCTATGCGGAGGCTACAGCTTTAAAGAAAGCCAGTTCAACCGCGCGACGCAAGCCAGGCGGCAGCCGGGCTCTTCGTTTAAGCCCGTGGTGTATTCCGCGGCGCTGGATGCCGGAATGACGCCGATCAGCATCGTGATGGATACGCCGCTGACCATTGTGGACCAGCATACCGGCGCGGTTTGGAAGCCGATGAATTTTGAAAAAGGCTTTCGCGGCGCCCTGACGTTGCGCACGGCGCTTGCGCTTTCGCGCAACCTGTGCAGTGTGCGTCTGGCCCAGCAGATCGGCATCAAGGAGGTGATCAAGCGAGCCAAGGAGCTTGGGCTCACGTCTGATTTCCCTCCCTATCTTTCGATCAGCCTGGGCGCCGTGGAAGTTGTGCCGATGAACATGGCGGAAGCGTACACAGCGTTTGCCAACGGCGGCAAAAGGGCGCGGGCCCGCCTGATCCTTGAAGTCAGGGACAGCAACGGCAGGATTATCTACGCGCCGGAGCCCCAAATTACAGAAGCCATTACCCCGCAGAATGCCTACTTAATGTCCTATATGCTTAAGCAGGTTGTGGAGGCTGGAACGGCGACCCGCGCAAAAGTGCTGAAGCGCCCCCTGGCCGGGAAAACAGGCACCTCCAATGACATGTGCGATGCCTGGTTTATGGGATTTACGCCCTCGCTGGTTACAGCCACCTATGTTGGCTATGACCAGCCGCGGAGTATGGGCAGGCAGGAAACCGGCACATTTGCGGCGCTGCCGATTTTCATTGATTACTCGGAAAAAGTTTTCCCCCTTTATCCACCGGATGATTTCGCCATGCCTTCGGGCATTACCACCGCTTTTGTGGATAAAAATTCAGGATACGCCGCGGTGTCTGGGGATCCGAACGGCATTACCGTGCCCTTCTATGAAGGGAGCGGCCCGAATAAAGACTCTTCCACAGCGGGTAGCGCCGTCACGCGCGAGGAAAGCGATATGCTTTTCAAGGAACTGTTCTAGCCGGAGCGCGGGGATACGCCTGCCGGCGCTGGCGCGCTTCCAACCCCGCTTGTATGGATGGCATAGCGAAAGGGCCGTGGACGCAGAGTCCGCGGCCCTTTCGCTATAGGGAAGTGAAAAACTAGTTGGCCTTGCGGGCAACCGGCTTGGTCACCAAGCCAGCGCGGAGACAACGGGTGCATACGCTGATGGTGCGCACTTCGCCATTGGCAAACTGGTGGCGGACATTCTGCAGGTTGGGGTTAAAGCGGCGGTTAATCTTGATGTTTGAATGGCTCACATAATGCCCCGGCTGGGGATGTTTGCCGCAGATGTCACACTGCTTGGACATGACGATATCCTCCATATATTCGGGCCGCTGCCCGAAAAGTAAAATCTTTGGCTATGCTGCCGCACTCTATTACAGCACGCATGAAAGTAACCTTATAGCCCTTTTTCGCAAAAAGCGCAAGCGAGAATTTCAATTGCGCCTCGCCGCGCGGAAGCCTTGGAGGAGGGCGCTGCTTAGCTGTCAGCGGTGCTGCGCTTATTGACATGGAAATGATTATGCCTGAAAAGTGTCCGTATACAAGAGCTTCCCCCCGCTTTTCAGGGTTATTCGCCTTGGTTGCGCGCATAGAGGGCGCCGTAAGGCTTTCATGCCTTAGTCCCCTTGACGCTTAGGAGGACGAGACACTCCCAAAACAGTCCGCCAAGGACGCATCCGTTTTCAGACAGCGGCGCGGACTTCGATTTCTCGGCAGGGTCTTTAACCAGTAAGGATGAAAGATGAGACGCATAGTCATGATTAAATTCAGTCCCGTGGGGCAGGCATACGCCTATGAGGGCGGGGATTATCCATATTCT
>CAYWQK010000032.1:9071-14240 GCA_964460575.1 uncultured Desulfovibrionaceae bacterium
ACGGCTTGGCGCTTGCGCATGTTGTGGCCGTGCGGGACGTTGAGGACAGCGAAATGCCGGAGGGCGTCATGCCGCTTCTGCGCGTGGCAACGGAAGAAGATTTTGCCGTTGATGCGTCAAACCGGGTTTTCGCCGATCAGGCGCGCCGTTTTTGTCTCCAGCGCATCCAAGCCAGCAGGCTGAATATGAAACTGGTTGCCGTGGACTGCCTTTTTGACCGTTCCAAGCTGATTTTCTATTTTACCGCGCCATCGCGTGTGGATTTCCGCGAGCTTGTTAAGGAACTGGTGCGCGAATATCACGTGCGCATCGAACTGCGGCAGATCGGCGTCCGCCATGAAACACAAATGCTGGGCGCGCTAGGCAGCTGCGGGATGGTATGCTGCTGCAAGCGTTTTCTGCATAAATTCGTGCCTGTGACCATTAAAATGGCCAAGGAGCAAAATCTTTTCCTCAATCTGACTAAAATTTCCGGTATCTGTGGCAGATTGCTTTGCTGCTTGAGTTTTGAGCAGGAAAACTACGAGTTGTTTCATCGTTCCTGCCCCAGACTGGGTAAACGGTACCAAACAAAAGAAGGCTTGATGAGGGTTCTGCGCGCCAATATGTTCAGAAATAGTGTGGCTGTGCTGACAGAGCATGGCGAAGAGAAGGAATTTACGCTGGAAGAATGGACGGCGCTTGAGCCGCACAGACCCGAAGCGCATTCGCCGCAGGGCGGCGCGGATCTAAGCAAGCCAGTCTATACTCCAAAGGGATCCGAGCTTATGGTTGTTGTGGCGGAACCTGAAATGCTGGAACAGGGCGTGCTGGACGACGCGCTGGATAACGCCTTTGAAGCGTTCGTTGTGGAAGAGGAAGCGTCTGCCGGGGATGGAGGCAGGCCGGATGACGCGCCGGGGCGGTATTAAGATCCGGCACCGGCCCAAGTTTCGTGTCCCCCTGCGTTTATTTAACGCGCAGATTTTTTTTAAGGAGAGACGGGGATGGAAAACAGAGAACATATTGAACGGCTGAAAAAGCTGCTTCCGGAAGGCGCGGTGCTGGACGCGCCGGAAGATGTGCGGGGCTACGGATATGATGCACAGGCTGAGGAGGGGATGCCCTTCGCGGTGTGCCTGCCCGCAAGCACTGCCGAGGTTTCCGCTGTGCTGAAATATTGCTTCGGCCGCGGCATTCCGGTAACGCCGCGCGGCGCAGGTTCCGGGATGACGGGCGGATCGGTACCGCTGTATGGCGGCGTAGTACTCTCGATGCAGCGCATGAACGCGATAGAAAGCATTGATGAGGAAAATTTTGTGGCCACTGTGCAGCCGGGCGTCATCACAACGGCGCTGCATAAAGCTGTCGAGGCCAAGGGACTTTTTTATCCTCCGGATCCGGCGAGCATGGCCTTTTCCACAATCGGCGGGAACATCGCGGAAAATTCCGGCGGCATGCGGGCGGTTAAGTACGGTGTAACAGCGTCCCATGTGATGGGGCTGGAGGTCGTTCTGCCGGATGGCAGCGTCGTCCATACCGGCTCAAAATGTATTAAGGATGTGGTGGGCATCAATCTGACGCCGGTTTTTGTTGGCTCGGAAGGGCTGCTTGGCGTAGTGACCCGCGCATGGCTGCGTTTAATTCCTTTGCCTCCCTGCAAGAAAACGGCGCGCATTGCCTTCAAATCCATGATCGATGCGGGCCAGGCCGTGACGGATATCATGCACGCGGGCGTTGTGCCGTTGACGCTGGAATTTATGGACAATGTAGCCATAGGCTCTGTGGAAAATCAGTTGCACCTTGGGCTGCCCCTTGAGGCGGGAGGGATGCTGATTATTGAGGTTGACGGCGACGCAGAACAGACCGAGCGGGATATAGCCCGAGTGCTTGAAGTCTGCCGCCGTTTTCCTCTGCTTGAAGCGCATATCGCGGCCAACGCGGAGGAGCAGGCGGGATTGTGGCGGGCGCGGCGGGGTGTTGCCCCCTCGCTGCTTACGCTAAAGCCCAGCAAGTTCAACGAGGATATTGTGGTGCCGCGCGCCAGGATTCCGCAGATGCTGGAAAAGATAGCGGACATCGGCAAGCGGCATGGGCTAATTATTGCCAACTACGGACACGCTGGCGATGGCAACATCCATGTTAACATCCTAGCGGGGAATGACGAAGGGGAACTGGAGCGGGCCCGCCAGGCTGTTGGCGAGGTTTTTGCCGCGGCTACGGAACTGGAGGGCCGTATTTCCGGCGAGCACGGCATCGGGCTTACGAAAAAGAATTATATTGAGCTGAATGTGGATGAGACCACGCTGACTTTCATGCGCAAGCTTAAGGCCATGCTGGATCCCAAAGGGCTTCTTAATCCCGGAAAGGTGTTCCCGGAGGGTCGGCGATGAGCAATGTATACACTTCTGAAGAAGCCCGCGCCGAGCTTAAGCGTGTGCTGGAGCCGGAGCTGGCTAAGTGCGCCAAATGCGGATCTTGCACATCGGTCTGCCCCATTTACGCGGAAAAGCTCAGCGAAGCCTACTGCGCGCGCGGCAAACTTCAGCTGGCAAAGGACGTGGCCGCGGGCGTTCGGGATGTGACCGATCGGGCCGAAGAAATCTTTAACAACTGCCTGGTATGCCTAGCCTGCGTTAAAAATTGCATGAGCGGCGTGCGCTTGGATCGCGTAGTGCCGGCAGTGCGCGCTGTGTTGGTAGCGGAGGGGCTGGAGGCCGTGGGCAAGCGCCTCCTCTACCGCTCCGTTTTGGCAAAGAGTGAGACCATGCGCCATGTGATGCGCGTAGGCCGTCTCGTACAGCCCCTGGCGTTCCGCCAGATTCCCCAGAGCAGCGGACTGAGGATGCGCTATCCCATAGGGGGTTTTGCCGCGGATCAGCCTGTGCCGAGAGTAGCGGCGCGGCCTTTCCGCGAGCGCTTTCCGGACGTTGTGCCGGCTGAGACAGCCAAACGCGGGGAGGCGACGTACTTTACGGGCTGTTCCGCGAACTACCTTTTCCCCGCCGTTGGCGAATCCGTGCTGCGTGTCTTAAATACGCTGGGCTTTGACGTGCGCATTCCCGCGGAACAGTGCTGCTGCGGTACCCCACTGGAAATTGGCGGCGAAAAAGCGGCCATGATGGAGCTTGCACGCAAAAACATCGCCGTGCTTTCCGCCACATCCGGTCCCATTGTTACTGCCTGCGGCTCCTGCGGACTGATGCTCAAGGAGGGCTATCCCGCCTGCATGGAAGGCGAAGATCGGGAAAAGGCCTTGGCTATTGCCGCGAGGGTCGTCGATTTCAGCGCGTTTGTGCTTTCCGCCTGCGGCGATGCCGGGCTTGAGCCGTGGATTCTGAGACGGATTTCCGGCATTGCCACATACCATGATCCATGCCATCTTGCCCGGGGCATGGGCGTGCGCGAAGAACCGAGGGTTCTTGCGCGCGGCATGGCGGAATCCTTTGAGGAAATGGCCGATGCGGACCGCTGCTGCGGATCCGGAGGTTTATACGGCGCGACGCACTGGCCGGAATCCCGCGGCATTTTACAAAGGAAAGTCGCGGCTATTGCAGCCAGTAAAGCCTCGTTGGTGCTGACGGGCTGTCCTTCCTGCCTTCTCCAACTGGAAGCGGGCCTGAGAAATAGCGGATACAGTATGCCAGTGCTGCATGTTGCTGAGCTTACAGCCTGGTGCATGGGTTACATGCCGCAGAGCGGGGAGGAAGCCGCCCGCTTTGCTTCGCTTACGCCGCTGCGAGGCTGATAGCTTTTACCGCCTGTACCGCTTTCCTGTTTCCTATTTTGGAGACAGGGAAGCGTTTTTTTTGAGAAAGCGGATCGCCAATGCCGCGCAAGGAGCGTACGCTCTTCGGGAAAAAAGCGGTGCTCTGTGTGAAGCCCGCTATATGGGAACGGTAAAGAGTAAATGTTTTTTCTTATAACACTTGCGAAGACGATATCTGTTAGAGAGGAGGGGCGCGTTAAAAATACGATAACAAGTAGAGATAATGGTGTCCGGAATATATATAAACATATAAAGCGCTAAGTATCAAAAGTAACACGTTGTAGAAAATAAAAAAAGTTATGCATAGTACTGTTATGCAACAGTTTTTGGAATCTACCACCCCCCGAGAATGGTTGACAGTGTTGCGCAACTAGGTTATCTATTACTAGATGGAATGAGTAATCGACATTATAAAAACTCTTCTAAAGATTTCGCAATTGCAGCAACATAGACTGTGCGACGTCAAAAATGGCAGGCGGCCCGCCTGTTTGCCTGCGATCCGAGTCGGGCGCTTCCGGATGCAAAGCCGGAATAGCCTCATTTCCCTAGAAGGTGCCGTATGATTTACGCTCTTATTTTTGCCGGCGGCGTTGGCCAACGGATGCTGACCAGCGGACTTCCGAAACAGTTTTTGGAAGTTCACCATAAGCCGATTCTTGCGTATACCATTGAGCATTTCCAGTATCACGACTTGGTTGACAAAATCGTGCTGGTTTGCGTGGCGTCGCATATGACGCTAGCGCAGGAGATTGTAAAAGAATACGGTTTCAGCAAGGTCAGCGACATTGTTCCCGGGGGGAAAACAGGGCAGGAATCCATTTGTCACGGGCTTGAACGCATTACTATGGAGTCTTCCGATGACGATATCGTTCTGATTCATGACGGCGTCCGTCCGTTAATAGATGCGGGCCTGATTAGCGATAATATCGAGGGCACTCTCCAGTACGGCAATACCGTTTCTGCGATCCGCGCCTACGAAACATGCTGTATTGCGGACAGCGAAGGCTGCATCACGGAGGTTCTGGATCGTTCGAAATGCGTGACGGTTAGGGCCCCTCAAACGTTTTACGTCAAGGATATCTGGGCGGCGCATTGTAAGGCGCGGGAAGAAGGCTTCGTCGATGCCGTTGATTCCGCGAGCCTCGTCGCTCGCTATGGCGGAACGCTCCACTGCGTGGAATGCTCAGTTATGAATATAAAAATCACAACGCCGGCGGATTTTTATATTTTCAGAACTCTTGTCGAGGCGCAGAAAAACAAAGAGGTTTTTTAATGCGGCCTTTATAAGGGAAGGCGTAAGGCGCGGCATACGTGGAATTTCCTTGTCTTTTTCCCTTTTCTGGTGTATATTACAAGTAGGGCATATTATGCCGGCCTGCGGAGAGCGGCGGGAGAGTAGCTGTTTTTCCCCCCCCCCCCCC
>CAYWQK010000033.1:0-1719 GCA_964460575.1 uncultured Desulfovibrionaceae bacterium
CGAAAAGTAATTGGTCAGCGGTCCCCTGTTTTTTTATACGCGGCAGGCCGTAGTGCAGAGCGTCCTCAAGGGGGCGTGAGTGGATGCGAGAAACGGTTCCTTTGTTCAGAAGGAAAAGAGAGCTGAGAAGTTCCCCGTTTCTCAGTTCAGGGGATCCGAGTAGAAGCGCCGGACCGTTGCCGAGGTCAGCGGCCAGAGCAAGAAGATGCCTCTCGCAAAGTTCGAGGAAGGGAGACATCTGGGGCAAGGTGCTCAGCGGGGCGCCGCAGATGGCAAGCTCAGGAGCGATACAGAGTAGCTCGCCGCCTGAAGGAAGCTGTCCCGCAGCGTTCTTAACGGCTTCTTTGAGAATTTCGCGGTTCTTGGCAATGGCGCCGGCACTGAGATTTAACTGCAGAAGAGCTACATGGAGCATGTGGGTTCATCCTCTAGAACGTTTTTGATGGTATAAAGAGAGCCGGGTTTCTGCTTAGCCAGCCAGCGTGCGGCTCTGAGAGCGCCTACGGCAAACGTCTCGCGGGAATGCGCATGGTGAGTAACCTCGATACGCTCGCCTTCTCCCATGAAGTAGACCGTGTGAACGCCGGTGACATCGCCGCCGCGTAGTACCTGCATGCCTATTTCTTCTTTCGGGCGCTCCCCCGTGATCCCTTCGCGGCAGGATCGGAGCACGCTTTTTGTATTCCACTGCCTTGCCTTTGCAAGACATTCCGCAAGACGCAGAGCTGTTCCGCTAGGAGCGTCCTTTTTATGCTTGTGGTGCATCTCGGTGATGTCGATGTCGTAAGTCTCGCCCAGCATCCGGCAAAGACGCGGCAGTATATCCAGCAACGCGTTGACGCCGGGGCTCATGTTGGCGGAAAGAAGTAGCGGAATCTGTTTGGCGGCGTTTTCTATACTTTTTGTTTGCTCGTCGGAAAAGCCCGTCGTTCCAATAACCATGGGATTCTTATAGCGTACCGCCGTGTCCAGCAGCGCGATTGTTGCCGCCGGCGCTGTGAAATTAACGATTACGGCATTCGGGCACTGGGGCAGGAGTTCTTCCGCGTTGTCTGTCGCCGGGACGTTAAGATGCTTGAGAGATTGCAATTGCTCCTTTCTGTCGATACAGCCAACAAGCGTTAAATCGTCGCTGGAGGTAACAAGACGGGCGACGGTCGAGCCCATTCTTCCGCTGGCGCCCATGATAACAATAGGAGTGTTCATGGAGTAATCCTTGTTTTTGATGTGGACTTGGATCGGGCGATAAGGTACAGTTGACAGAGGCTGTTTTTCAGTGGCGGGCGTGCGTAATTGGGATGATTTGCCCGCGGCTGATAGCGGTTGAAGATAGCGCATTCCATAGCGAGAGTCGAGAGGGGAATCCGGTAAAAAAAAGAGAACGAACGGAGCTTTACCCTTGACGAAATAAAAGGGTATGTGTATATATCTCACGTTTTATCGCTGGAATGCGGACCGTATTCTGCGGACGAGCATGCACGGGGAGGCTGTAGTGAAGCTATTGGCTGGAACCGCATGCTCACGGGTTATGTCGAAACACAAGCTTATCACTTTCTTCATTTTAAGGAGAGTTTTTGATGAAGAGAACGTACCAGCCCAGCAAAATTAGACGGGCCCGCACGCATGGCTTCCGCGTGCGTATGAGCAGCGCTAGCGGCCGTGCGGTTATCCGCCGCCGCCGTGCCAAAGGGCGGCAGGTATTAGCGCGCTAACAAGTGC
>CAYWQK010000033.1:1729-2912 GCA_964460575.1 uncultured Desulfovibrionaceae bacterium
TATGATAGCGGCCGCCGTTTTTTTTCGCGCCACTTTATCGTTTTTATACGCCAGCGAGAGGAAAATGATATGCCGTGGCGCTTTGGTCTGTCCGTATCAAAAAAAGTGGGTGCCGCTGTGGCGCGCAATCGCGTTAAGCGTGTCCTGCGTGAGTTTTTTCGTCTTTACGGTCAAATCATTACAGAAGCGGTTGATATCGTCGTTATTCCTAAGCGTTCTCTCCAGCCTATGCGTTTTACACTGGACATGGCCGCGACTGAGCTTCTGCCACTGTTGAAGCAAGCCGTTGGGTCGGCGAACGTGCCATAGCTGAGATGCGTGTGCGAACCGAACATATGAGAAAAGCGACAGTTTTTATATGGTTTCATCGCGTATCGCGGGCGCTGTGCTTTCTTCGGCTTGCGTCGAGAAAGCTTGCTGTTTTTCCTATTCTCTTTTATCAAAAATGCATTTCTCCCTTTCTTCCCCCGGTTTGTCGTTTTCGCCCTACTTGTTCGGCGTATGCTGTTGAAGCTGTGATGACGCATGGCTTACTTAAGGGTGGAGTGCTGGCGGCGTGGCGAATCCTGCGCTGCAATCCTTGGTCTAAGGGCGGTTACGATCCCGTACCTCCAATACCCCCGTCATCCTCTCATCGTTAGCGGTAACTCTGCAGGATATCCGCAGTAAATTCAGGAGTTTTTGATTTTCATGGAAGACAAACGCACCTTTCTTGCCATAGGACTGTGCCTGTTGGTCCTGATCGGCTGGAATTTTTTGAGCGATATGATGGGCTGGACGCCCCGTCCGCCCGAGGCCACTCAGCAGGCTGCTCCCTCCAGTAAGGCGGAACCTGCCACTCCTTCCGCGCCGCTCCCTCCCGTCCCCGTCTTTGAACCTGCGGAAGGGCGTGAGATAACGGTTGATACTCCTCTGTTCACCGCGGTATTTTATACCGGCGGCGGTGTGCTGCGCTCTTTTCATCTTAAGCGCTTTGCCGAGAACCTTTCTTCTAAGTCTCCGCGTGTGAACCTTGTGACTCCCTCCGCGGCGAGTACTTCTCCGTTGGGCCTAATTGTGAATGGCCAGCCTTCCTGGAGTGTTGGCGAGTGGAGTTATAAAGGTACCGATCTTCGTGTGGAAGCCGGCCAAAGCGCTCAGCTTGTCTTTACGGGGCAAATAGACGGCATTTTTATCCGCCGCG
>CAYWQK010000033.1:2922-14009 GCA_964460575.1 uncultured Desulfovibrionaceae bacterium
CGCGTCATGACCGTCCGCTCGGATTCTTATATGATTGATGAAAGCACAGTCGTTCGTCCGCTGACTGACGGCGCTCGATCCCTGCGGCTTGGCATGACTGTGGGGGCGACAAACTTTGGAGAAAGTTCCAGCTATGATCCGACTCGCCTTGGCTGGAGTGACGATGGCAGCTACAAGTACGAATCGGATAAGAAGGACCTTGTTAAGACGGGGATTCAAAAAAAAGGCCGCTTTTTATGGGCCGGAGTCATGAGCAATTATTTTATGACGATGGTAGTGCCTTTGGACGCCTCCCCGGACATGACCATCAAGGGACGCGTGCAAAACGATGTTTGGCGCATCGGACTCGAGCGGCCCGAGCTCACGCTGGCGCCGAACACGGAAACGACTGTGCGCAGCGCGTGGTGGCTGGGGCCGAAGGATCGCGTCGCGTTGGCCAAAGCGCCCAATGATCTCCAGGCGACTGTGGATTTAGGTACATTTTCTTTTATCGCCAAACCGTTGCTCGTTGTGCTTGAATTTTTCCATTCCTATGTTGGCAATTGGGGAGTTGCGATTTTGCTGCTTACGCTATGCATCCGTCTTCTTTTCTGGCCCCTTGCCCAAAAAAGCTATAAGTCCATGGAGCAAATGAAACTGGTTCAGCCTATGCTGCAGCGCATCAAGGAAAAGTATAAGGGCGATAAAGAGGCTATGAACCGCGAGATGATGCAGCTTTATCGAACGTATAAAATTAATCCGGCCAGTGGCTGCCTTCCACTTCTTGTACAAATACCGGTTTTTATCGGTCTGTATCAGGCGCTTCTGAATGCTATCCAGCTGCGGCATGCCTCCTTTATAACGTATTTGCCTTTTACGGATACCTTATGGCTTGCCGATCTTTCCTCCAAAGATCCCTATTACATCACGCCGTTGCTAATGGGCCTTACCATGTTTATTCAGCAAAAGATGTCGCCTTCTACGGGAGATCCGACTCAGCAGAAGGTAATGATGTTTTTGCCGGCCGTATTTACCGTAATGTTTTTGGGTTTTCCCGCTGGGTTAACGCTGTATTGGTTAGCGAATAATATTCTGTCCATAGGGCAGCAGTGGTGGATGCTGCGAAAGGTAAAAGTACCTGTGCCTGTGAAGCGTGGATGAAGCCTTGGGGCATGCCGTTTTTTTTAGGGCGGTGTGTCCCGTTTCATGTATAACAGAGCGTATTCTCATACCTTGTTTACCCCCCCCATGAGAACGCGATGAGGTTTATATGGATGAATTTAAAGAATTCCAGGGCAAGAGTCTTGATGAGGCCATTCATAATGCTTGCGTTTATTTTGACGTGAAACGCGAGAAGCTAGAAATCGATATTATGCAGGATGCTAAAGGAGGATTTTTTGGCATTGTTGGCGTACGTCCGGCCATTATACGGGCTAAGCGTATGGTTTCTTTGCGTGGCAGCGTGGGACGGGAATTGGTAAACCGGCAGGAGCCGGAGCGGCCGAAAACAGCGGCCGGTCATAAAGAAAGCCGCGCCGACGTGCAGACGGCGGAAGTCGCCGAAAGCAGTCCTCATGAAGACCCGATAAACCAGCGTGCCAAGCTGGCGCCCGGTTCGCCCCGTACAAATAAAATGCGCTCGAATGCCGAGCGTCAGCAGCGTCCGAATAAAAGTTCTGACAAGGCCGAAGGTCCTGCCGTTGTTCCTTCCACTCGGCGGAAAGGGGATATCGAGGAAAAGCGGGGAAAGAAATTTTTATCAGAGGCTCCGGTGGGCATTTCGTCTGCGGATCAGCCCCGCGAGGAAGAATCCGCTGGTCTCTTGGATGCCCTTGATAAGGAAGAATTGATCAAGGCCTCGGAGGAGGCGGCGAAAAATCTTGTGGAGCCTATCCTTGGAAGCGTCCCTTTTCAGGTGAGCGTGAGTAGCGGGCATGTTGATGTGCATGTCGAGTGCGGCGAGCAATCGGGATTGCTTATTGGCAGGGAAGGGCAACCGCTTTCGGCCCTTCTGTATCTCGCGTCGCGCATTGTCAGCACAAAAATGAAAGCGCCGGTGCATGTGCAGTTTAACGCTGGCAACTATAGGGAAAGACAGGACGAAAGACTAAAGGAATTGGCCTTGATACTCGCTGAGCGTGTTCGAACGACCGGACGTTCATGCTCCACCCGTCCTATGAGTTCTTATCACCGCAGGATTGTGCATATTGCCCTGCAGGATTGCCCGGATGTTCAAACCCGCAGTTCCGGGGAAGGCGCTATGAAACGGGTGATTGTGCAAAAGCGCAAGGCGTCTTGAAATTTTTAACGGTGCCGGGTTATGCTTATTGCGCTTTCGAATAGCAAGGTGACTTTGTGATGGAGGGAAGGTCGTTGCAGCCTCCCCTCCATTTCGCTTATTCATGATACGCGCCTTGCAAAAATGGAATGGCAAACCCAACTTGTCTCTTGTGCGTCAGCAGGCATGGATTTTGGTATGGGGCAAACACATTTTGAGAGTACGATAGCCGCTATTGCTACGGCGCAAGGAGTGGGCGGCATTGGCATAATTCGTATTAGCGGTCCCGGGAGCCGGGGAATACTCGATCGGGTTTTCCGTCCGTCTTCCTCTCGTTTTACGGATTATATTCCTTGGAAACTGCATCACGGCCATGTGGTGGACGCGCGAGAAAGAATATTGGATGAGGTTTTGGCGGTATTTATGCCGGGTCCGTCAAGCTTCACGGGCGAGGATGTCGCGGAACTTCACTGCCATGGCGGTTCGGCTCTGCTGGCCGCTATTTTAGATGAGGTATTGGTATACGCGAGACCCGCGGATCGCGGAGAATTTTCCCGTAGAGCCTTTCTGAATGGCCGCATAGATTTGAGTCAGGCAGAGGCTGTGGCAGAGCTGATTTCGGCGCCGTCCCGTGAAGGCATGCGGCTTGCGGTGGGGAAATTGGACGGTATTCTTGGCCGCCGTGTGCGCGCGCTGCGGGAATCCCTTGAAGCGCTGCGCGCTCAGATTTGCCTGGGGGTTGATTTTCCCGATGACGAGGTTGACGCTGTGGACCGCGAATCCTTTTTGCAAGGCGCACGCGATGTGCGGCAAAACATTATGCGGCTCTTGGCAAGTGTTGAACGTACGCGCTGCTGGCGGGAAGGTATCCGCGTGGCGCTGGCGGGCCCCGTTAACGCGGGGAAATCCAGCCTGATGAACGCGTTTCTTGGCTTCGAGCGCGCCATAGTGACACCAGTTCCCGGTACGACGCGCGATTTTCTGGAAGAAACGGTGAATCTTGCCGGACTCCCTGTGCGCCTTGTGGATACCGCCGGCATGCGTGCTACGCGGGATCTTGTGGAGCTGTCCGGCATCCGCCTTGGACTTGACCGGATTAAAGAGGCGGATATTGTATTGCTTATCGTGGATGGCGTGAATGGGTTTTCCGCCGATCTTGTTGCGTTATCAAAATCATGCGCCGGCAAAACAAATATTATCGTTTGGAATAAAAAAGATATTGCGCCTCCGCCGCCTTCCTTTATTCAGGGGACTGGAATTTGGGCGACTCTGCCGTCTTCCTGCAGATGCGCTGTTTCGGCGAAAACAGGCCAAGGGATTGAAGACGTGGCCGATGCCATCCGCCGGCTTAGTCTCCAGGATAAAGACGGTTCTTTTGCCGATGAAGTCGCGCCGAACGCAAGGCAGGCCCATGCCTTGGAAACAGCCGCGAATTCTCTTTCGGAGCTGCAGGCCGATGTAGAGAACGAGCTCCCTTATGAACTTTGTTCCGTTCGTTTGGAAGAAGCCGCGAGAGCTTTGGGCTCCGTAATAGGCTTGGATACGGCGGATGATGTACTGAATCGCATTTTTTCAACGTTTTGCATCGGTAAATAACAGAGTAAGAGTTGTAGGATATGACAGATTGCGCGGATAATTATAAGGGAGCGTTCAACAAGGAAAGCATCAATCAACTCCCTATAGCTGTTTATGACGGGCCTATTTATCTTGTCGATCGTGAAGAGCAGCTGATCCCGGCTATGGAACACTTGAATAACGATAAATTGATAGGCTTTGATACAGAGATGCGTCCCTGTTTTGAACGGGGTAAACCGCCGTTTCCCACGGCTCTTATGCAGCTTGCCGGCGGCAAGGCCGTAGTGCTGGTTAGGGTACAGCACGTACCCGTGGCGGGAATCTTAAAACAGCTCTTAGAGGATCCCGAGATTTTGAAAGTCGGGGTCGCGATTGAAGACGATTTCCGTTTGCTGCTGCGGCAGACTACCTTCCATGCCAGAGGCGTAATCGATCTTGCCGTTGCCGCGCGCCGGGCGGGCCTTTCCACAGTGGGGCTGCGCACGCTTGCCGCGAATTTACTCCACGTGCGTATCAGCAAAGCCGTACAGCGTTCCAATTGGGAAAAAGCGGAACTCAGCCAAGCTCAAGTGCTGTACGCGGCAACGGATGCCTGGATAGGCAGGGAAATTTATTTGAAGATGGCGTCGATTTCAGGCTTTGAATTTGAAGCGAGATCAGTTAGCGAACCGCTGTCTTTCCTGCCGCGCCAGCGCCGTCCCCTTTCGACCCGGCAGCTCCGCCATTCTGCCTTCAGCGCACTGCGGACGCTCCTCAACGCAGACAGTAAATGAAAGATGTTACCTATTGGATTTGTTGAGAACAGTTTTTCGGATCGGAAAAAAACGGTGTTGCGGGTTTTTCCGTTTCTTTTACGCGTTACGCCGCAGGATCTCTTCGTATACGGCAAGCGTTTTTTGCAAAAATTTTTGGGAAGTCAAATCGGCCATGCGTTGCCGCTCAAAAGCCACAAGCTTGTTTCGCAATGTTTCGTTAGTTAACAGCCTGTGCAGTAAATTCGCTAAGGAGACAGTGTTTCCGGGAGGGCAGAGCGCTTCGGGGGGAAGAAGGTCCGGCATAACCCCTACCGATGTTGAGATAAGCGGACGCGCGCATGCCATAAGCTCAAGCGCGGCACGGGCGATAGTTTCCGACCACAGCGAGGCGATTACGCCGGCGTCCAGTGCGCTCAAATATTCGGCTACATTGGTTACCCTGCCGGTGATCGCTGTGTAAGCTTCCATTCCCAGATTACGTATCCAAGCCTCCATTTCTTCCTGCGATGTCGCGGTTGGAAAGCCTAGCAGCATAACGCGGAGGTTTTTTAGGCCGTTGCGGATAAGGTGCGAAGCCGCTTCCAAAAGCTCTTTTTGTCCCTTGACGCGGTCGAATCTCCCGAGCAATCCGACAACGCGGTGTTCTGGCTTGTATCCCAGGCGGGAACGGACATGTTCCCGGCCTTGGGGCGTGAATGCGAAAGCGGCTGTATCCACACCTCCGAGAATGGTACGGACTCGCGGGCTTGCCACGCCAAGCGTCTCAACGATGTGTTTGGCCATGCGCGAGTTTGTGGAAATCACGGCATCGGCAGTATGGCGGTAGAGAATCCGGTTGGGCAGATTATTGCGGGGAAGGCGCTGATCGCCTCTGGTTCGGACAAGCGCGTAATTTCCAAAGGATTTGAGTATACCCCACAGCCAAAACCCTTCCCCGCGGTGGCAGTTAACCACGTTAGGCCGAAAATCGGCGATAAGCCTGCGCATATCCGCAATGAGAGCGGGCATGCGCAGCGGATTGTTGGTGTTTAAGGGCAGTCCGATGGGAGCCAGCCCCATATCTATGGCTTTGGCAAAGGAAAGCGTATTGGCGAGTCCGATGGTGAGCGTAGGATGCCCGGCTGCGTTTAACAGGCGGGCTAGCTCCATCCCATACCATGCCGTGGCGTTAAACCAGCGTACGTTGACCACTTGGATAGTGCGGATACAGGAAGAAATCATAGCTGTTTTGTTTGCGGACATATTCGAAAAAGAAAACCTAACACGGCTGTGGACGCTAGTAGCATGATTTACGCTATAGCGCAAATCCTAGCGTGCCGCCGCACTCTTCTTCTGTTCAAAAAAAAAAGTAAAATTTTAAATTATAAAGAAAAAAACAAAAAATATTTAACTTTTTTCATAAAAAAAAACAAATAACTTTATAAAAAATACGAAAAATAAGGAAAAACTTTCTTAATATACTTGTAACAGGCTGGATTTTTTTGGAAAACCGCATAAGATAGAAAAATGCGCCCGCCATTTATACTAGCTGGCTGAATCGGCTCCAGCCCTTTCGGTCGCTTCTAACCTCAGCAGCATGGACCAGAGGTAGCCTTTGGTCTGTGCATATCCGGAGAAACTGCTTTATGGATTTTACTTCGTTGCTCTCTGCCATTTCTTCAATACTCTCTAAAATTGATGACGTTGTATGGGGTCCCGTCATCATTGTTTTGATCCTTGGCACTGGGCTTTACCTGACACTTGGCCTCAGATTCCTCTCGTGGATAGAAATCCCCCGCGGCTTCCGTCTTATGTGGCATGGCCGCAAGCACCGGACGGATATTACGGGGGAACTCTCTCCTTTCGCCGCGTTGATGACCGCCCTTGCCGCGACCGTTGGTACCGGCAATATCGCTGGCGTTGCGACAGCCATATTTACCGGCGGTCCCGGCGCGTTGTTCTGGATGTGGTGCACGGCCATGGTGGGCATGGCTACGAAATTCGCCGAAAGCACCCTGGCTATGAAATACCGTGAGATCACGCCCGCGGGCAACGTGGTGGGCGGACCTATGTATTTCATCAAAAACGGCCTTGGGAAAAATTGGATGTGGCTTGGGACACTGTTCGCGGTGTTTGGCGGACTCGCCGGTTTCGGTATTGGCAACATGACTCAAGCTAACTCTATCTCGTCCGCGCTTGAAACGTCTTTTCAGCTGCCTACATGGGTGACCGCCATTATCCTTTTTGTGCTTACGGGCGCGGTGTTTCTTGGAGGCGTCCGCCGTATCGGCGCCGTATCGAGCAAGGTTGTGCCCTTGATGGCGGCTCTTTACATTGTTTGCGCCTTGATCATTGTTTTTAAAAACCTAGACCAGCTTCCTGTCATTTTCAGCCTTGTTCTGCGCGAAGCCTTTACGCCTACGGCCGCGCAGGGCGGTTTCGCCGGCGCCACGGTGATGATGGCTATCCGTTTCGGCGTGGCCCGCGGTATTTTCTCCAATGAGGCTGGCTTGGGCAGCGCGGCTATCGCGCAGGCCGCGGCGGCTTGTGACAACCCTGTAAAAATGGGTCTCATCGGCATGCTTGGCACCTTTATTGATACCATCATTGTGTGCAGCATGACAGGTTTCGCTATTCTCGTTACCGGTTCTTGGACTTCGGGAAAGACCGGTGTTCCCCTTACTTCCTACGCGTTCGATCAGGCTTTTCCCGGCTACGGCAACTATATCGTCGCCGTCTGCCTTATCCTGTTCGCGTTTACTACGATTCTTGGTTGGTGTGTGTACAGCGAGCGCTGCTGGATTTATTTGTTTGGCGATAAGGCCCAGTTCCCCTTCAGATGCGTTTTCACTCTTGCCGTGCCGGTTGGCGCTGTGGCTACATTGGATAACGTGTGGACGTTGGCCGATATTCTTAACGCGTTGATGGCGGTGCCAAACCTCATAGGGCTTATTCTGCTTTCGCCCGCACTTTTTGCCATGGTGAAGGAATACAGGACTTCGAAAGATAAGGATAACCTTTTCCTTTAGAGTGAAAAAGCAGAAAGGTAATCGGCGCTAAGCGCAGCAGCAGGGGGAAAGATATTTCTCCCTGCTGTTTAAGCAATGACAGATGAAATAGGATTAAATACCATGCGCCGCTGCGCAGTCCCGTAATCGATCGCTGTCTTGCTTATAGATGTTTTTCATTTACGGAGCTGGTGATGCGTTCTTATTGTCTTGCCGTTCCCCGTTTCCATGTCGAGCTTGATCCGCCCCTCTGTGCCGGCATACGCTTTTGCGTTCCATGGCTGGAGGATGGCAGCGCGGACTTTCTGCACGGGCTTCCATTTGACCGCCGCGAGGCTGCCGCTTGCTTGAACGATTGGCTTAATATGAGCTTTGATGAACTTCGCTACGAGGCGTACCGCATTGCCGAGGCCCGTTCGGAGCATGGGGGCGGCTTCTATCCTGGGGAGGCGAAAGCGCTGGAAAACTTCGCGGGCAAAAACGCGGACGCCGATGCTTTTTCCAGCCTAGAAAGGGCGCAGCGTTTTTTACTGCTGGCATGGATGCAGGAAAAACGGGCCCTGGAACTCCGCGAACTGAACAGGCGGTGCGCGTCCGGCTACAAACGGCTTTCTGCTTTGTTGGATCACGCGCATCAGGAAAGGTTGGATACTGATGGGGATGATACGCTTTTTCTTCCGGACTGGCGTTTTGTTTTGAAGTCGTTGCGGCCGTTCCTTCGCGAAGGAGTAATCCTTTATACGCGGTTAGCGGCTATTCGTGAACGGCTTGAGAACCTGGGCTGCTGTTCCGCGGAAAAAGTTATTGATGCGCTTCCTGAGGATGTAGCGCGCCTGCCTGGGATCCGGGTTTATCGCGCGTCCGTTGCTTCTGTCCTAGATGATACGGTTCGCGGTGTCCGCCCGGACCGCGAATTTTTATGGATTACAGCCTAGCGGAGATATTTTCATGCCCTTTTCCTCCAGCGAGAAGATACGATTCCCCAGCGGTCTTAAAGGGATCATTTTCGATTGTGACGGTGTGCTTATTGACTCAAAAGCGGCCAATATTTATTACTATAATCTATTGCTTCATGAATTGGGGCGTCCCCCTTTGACCCCGGAACAGGAGAGTTTCGCCCAAATGGCTACCAGCCGCGAGGCTATCGCTCAGGCGTTGACGCCGGAAGAAATGGAGTGCGTTCCTGAATTGGTGCGCCGTCTGCCGTATCGGGAAATTTCCTTGCCGTTGATTGAAGCTGAGCCGGGGCTAATGGATTTTCTTAATTGGCTTCGAGTAAAAAACATGCGCATGGCTATTCACACAAACAGGGCGGGAAATCCGCGTACAAAGCGCGGAGGCGTATGGGATGTATTGGACAAATTAAAAATTCGTTCTTATTTTGATCCGGTAGTGACAATAGACACAGCAGAGCCTAAGCCGTCTCCGGACGGCGCTGTTAAAATCCTTAATGCGTGGGGTGCCGCAGGGAGAGAATGCCTCTTTGTGGGTGACAGTGAAACGGATTGCGACGCGTCTTGCGGCGCGGACATCCCTTTTGCCGCTTACCGTAATCCCGCCTTGGCCGCCGATTGCCATGTGGATTCTTTCCAGGTGCTCCAATTCGTTATAGAGCGATGCATGGCACGAGGTGAAATCGTGTAACATTTAACTGAAAGGAAAGGCAGATGACCTTGTTTTCCAATATAATCCTTGGCATATCCGGCATTGTGCAAATGCTTTTTAATGTATATGCGTGGGTGATTATTGCGGCCGCAATAGTTTCTTGGCTTCGCTTGGCTCCCTACCATCCCGTTTCACGTGTTCTTCACACGCTGACAGAGCCTGTTTTTTATAGAATCCGGAAATGGCTCCCTTTTACGTTTACAGCAAATATCGATTTCTCACCGCTTGCGGCTCTCGTCATTCTCCGCGTGCTGGAACTTGTTATCAGCGCTGTATGCTATCAGCTTGCCAGAATTGCCGGTTAGCCCGAGTAGACGCGTTTTCCCTTTCATCGTTTTTGCGGCTAAAAAAGTCTTCCATCCCGCCGTATTTTCGTTTATGCTAACACAACGCGGTGGCTCCATGTCAAAAAAAAACAATACGTTGTCAGGAGAAAAAACATGAACCCAAGTGATCTGAAGTTGCTGGAAAAGTTTGCCGAACAGGATCCCGAGCTCAAGGAACTCTGGAACGACCATATTCTATACGAGAAGCAGCTCGAGAAATTAGAGTCGAAGGTCTATTTAACCCCCCAAGAAGAATTCCAGATGAAACAGCTTAAAAAGCAGAAGCTAGAGGGGAAAACGCGTATGCAGGCGTTATTTGACAAGTATAAAGCCGGCAGCGCCAACTGAGATAAGGTTTTGGGCGGCTTTCCCCGAAAGGGCCCCTTTATGGCCGGAATGGCGGAAACGCACGGGCTCTCTTGGACCAATAAGCCTGTTTTTCAATGTGACTTTCTTCTTTGCCGTTGGCGCACGTTTTCATGACCGTATTGGAGGACGCGGCAACGCTTTCGCGTCCAAAGCCCGCGTTGTTCATGCGGACGTATACCTCCATTCAAAAGAATTTCGTGTGGGTATCCTTTGCGATTCTGCCGCCGGCTGGTACGGTTCTTCCCGAAAGCACTTCGTGGCGGCAAGACCATACGCCTTGGCTTGCGCGGATTCACGAGGGATCCCATCCGCTGTGGGTTCGCGTATGTGAGAATAGCGAGGCGGCGACCGTTTTTTTCTACGGTCGCAACCATGTGGCGGGAGGCGTATCTTGTCGGCGTGCTTTCCTTCTGCCTCTTATCAAGTTTCTGATTACACGAATGCGGCCCAGGGCTTGTCATGCCGCGCGGTCATGCTGGAGAATCCAAGCGGGAGGAGATGCTACGCATTGCCGGTATGTTCCGGCTGGACCTTACGCTTGAGATAACGGGTAGTCACGGAACATAGCGGTATTATCCAACTTTTTTTAGAAAGTTGGCGTTAAGAAAACGGCTAGCTCGGGCGCATAGGCCATGCGACAAGCTGATTTGTCGTTTGCAATCGTGAAGACAGGAGTATATACTCTGTCCCCTGTTGTTGAGTCAGGTTAGAAAAGTTGGGCCCGCTGGGGGGATATTCAACTTTTTTACTAGAAAACCGGCCAGCGCATGACGCGCGCCGTATTGAAAGGACAAATTGCCATGAAGACGTATTATGATCAGGATGCGGATCTTAATGTACTTAAAGATCAAACCGTAGCCATCATCGGCTACGGAAGCCAGGGACACGCCCATGCCCTGAACCTGCGGGATTCCGGTGTGCGTGTCGTAGTCGGGCAGCGCCCCGGAGGGGCCAACTATAAGCTGGCCCAGGAGCATGGGTTTACTCCTGTGAGTGCTGCCGAAGCGGCGAAGCAGGCAGATATGATCATGATTCTTGTTCCTGATCAGCACCAGGCGCGTCTTTACAGGGAAGACATCCTTCCCAATCTGAAGCCTGGCAAGTCCCTGCTTTTCGCGCATGGATTCAATATTCACTTCGGCCAGATTGAACC
>CAYWQK010000034.1:0-10981 GCA_964460575.1 uncultured Desulfovibrionaceae bacterium
TCCGCCTGCTTTTGGCTTCATGGCTGCGCGATTTGCGTTTTGCCTGTTCGCGGAAACTCCTGATTCAATCCGGCTATCTTGATCGGGTGCTCGCCGGTTTGCCGCGGAACGATCCGCGCATGGCCTCGATACTGGATCGCCTAAGGGTCCAGAGAGAAAAGGCACTTCAATGAAATTCCTGACGCGGATGGCGCTGTGCGGGCTTGCGCGGCATGAACGGGATGGTAAGAGCGTCGTATTGCTGAGCGAACTGCCGGACGCGGAGGAATTGCGGGCGTTGGAAGACCGCTTAAGAACGCTGGGTGGGGAGCTGACCTTGATCGGCTGGAAAGTGCCGGAGCGAAACTTGGATTTTCCCGCGCATTGGCTAAGCGGTCTATTCATGCTTGTTCTGGGCGGCGGTCAATGGGCCCGCTACCTCGTATTTATGCGCGGCCGCGGCTTGGAAGGCTTGGTCTCGCGCGCTCGGCGCGAGGTGCTGTTTCGGCGTCCCCTTCTTGGGGGGGCCGCCGTCCTGCTGCGGCTGGCGCCGTTCGGCTAAGATGGCTGCGCCTATGGTCGCGCGTCTTCGCGGCGCGGGAAAGCCGTAAACGCGAATCGGCCGTTCGCTTTGATGTTTGGATGCATCTTGGCGCGGAAAGGAGATGAAACATGGAAGGGAAAAACGTATCCGCGGAATTGCGGGCTAAGATGGACTTGCTGGGGCGCAGGGCTGTGGCGGCGTCTCGGGCCATGGGAGCCGCCTCTCCGGGGGAAAAAGCGCTGGCTCTCCGGAGACTGGCCGCCTTGCTGCGCGGCGAAAGCGACGCTGTTTTCGCCGCGAACGCCAAAGATATCGACGTGGCCAGGCGGGCGGGCATGGATGCTCCGCGCTTGGATCGCCTGACCCTGACGCCGGCCATTATGGAGGAAATGGCGCGAGCTTGCGAGCAGGTGGCGGACATGCCGGATCCCATCGGTGCCATGGATCGGCAATGGCAGCGGCCCAACGGTCTGCTTGTGGGCCGGATGAGAGTTCCGCTGGGGGTCGTGGCCATGATTTATGAGTCCCGCCCTAATGTGACCATTGACGCCGCGATTCTTTGCCTAAAAGCCGGCAACGCCGTGATTTTGCGAGGCGGCTCCGAGGCTTTTGCCTCCAATATGGTTCTGGCTGCCCTTCTTGCGCGGGCGCTTAAGGAAGCCGGGCTGCCCGCGGATGCCGCGCAGGTGGTGGACTGCACCGACAGAGCCGTTGTTTCTATGCTCTGCGCGATGGATAACTTTATCGACGTGCTGATTCCCCGCGGCGGTGAAAACTTGGTCCGCAGGGTTTGCGCGGAGGCCACCATGCCGGTGCTTAAGCATTTCATGGGCGTATGCCACATGTATATAGACGAAAGCGCGGATGCGGATATGGCTGTCGCGTTGGCCAGAAATGGCAAGGTGCAGCGCCCGGGCGTTTGCAACGCCTTGGAATGTCTTCTTGTGCACCGCGCTATCGCTGAAACAGTATTGCCCGCGCTTGGCAGGGCGCTTGGGGAAGACGGAGTTACGTTTCGCGCGTGCCCGCGTTCCCTGCCGCTGCTGGGAGAAAAAGCGGAGCCTCAGACCTCGGAGGATCTCGGCCGCGAATTCCACGCTCTGGTGCTGGCTGTTTGCGTAGTGGACAGCCTCGACGAAGCGCTGGAGCATATCGCGCGCTACGGTTCCCATCATACCGAAGTGATCTGCACGCGAAACCATGCCAACGCCATGCGTTTTTTGCGCGAAGCAGACGCCTCTATGGTGGCGGTGAACGCCTCAACGCGCTTTAACGACGGCGGACAGCTTGGCCTTGGCGCGGAAATCGGCATCAGCACGTCTAAGCTCCATGCCTATGGTCCCATGGGTGTTCGGGAGCTAACCACAACCAAATTCGTTGTGTTTGGTTCCGGTCAGGTGCGGAGGTAGCAACGTGACCGAATTTAGCATCCGTGAGAGCGTTGGGGAAATGGCGCTGCCGGAAGGGCGGCGGGGAGTGCTTGGCGGAACCTTCAACCCCGTGCATATCGGCCATGTCCGCCTGGCGCAGGAGGTCTTGGAAACCCTGCGTCTTTCCGGCGTGGATTTAATGCCCTGCGCGAGCCCGCCCCATAAGCCGAGAAACGGGCTTTTGCCGTACGCTTTGCGTGTGGAGATGCTCCGGGCCGCGCTGCGGGAAATGGATCGTTTAGATGTCAGCCTGCTAGAGGACGAACTGCCTCAGCCTTCGTACACCTGGAACACGGCGCGCATCATCCGCGATCGCACGGGCGAGGTGCCGCTTTTTATTCTTGGCGACGAGGATTTCGCCTGCCTGCATACATGGTGGCATGGGCTGGATCTTCCAAGCGTAATGGATTTTGTTGTAGTTCCCCGTTCGGGCACTTCGTCAGCCATGTTCCTTTCTGTGCTGCGGCGTTTTTGGCCGGAAGCGGAGATTTTTGCGGACAAGGCGAAGGGCGTTCTGCAAGCCGCTGCGGCGCCCGGGCGTTTCTGCTGGTTTCTCCCTCTGCCCACGATAGAAATTAGCGCCACGCGCGTTCGTTCCCGCTGGCTTAGCGGGCTTGATATCCGCTACCTTGTGCCGGACGTAGTGCTGCGCATGATGGAGAAGAGAAAGGAAGAGATCGCCATGATATGGCGGGCTGCGAAATCTGCGTAGCCGCCGGCATGGAATTTTTTACGCCCTGCTGCGTTCGGCGCTGCGTACGGTCTTTTTGTCGTGGCGCGGGAGTAAAAAAAGCCGGAGACGGGAAGCTCCGGCTTTTTCATTCTGGTCCGGCGCTTGAAGCGGGCTACGCCATGGCGCGTATGGCTTCAAAGGCGGCCGCCAAATCCGTTCCTTTCCAAAAGGCGAACCTGTCCAGCGGTGTTGGATCGGCGTTGATGATAATGAGTTTGCCCTGTTTTCTTAAGGTTACCTCCGGTAGGGAGGCGGCCGGGTATACTGTAAGGCTGGAGCCCAGAACCAGCATAAGATCCGCTTCCCGCGCTTCTTCCAAGGCTTTGTTTAGCGTTGCTTCAGGCAAGGGCTCGCCGAAGAAAACGATATCCGGTTTGAGTATCCCGCGGCAGCGGGGACAGAGTGGAACTTGGGCCTGCTCCAGCTGCTTGACGATATCGGAGAAGGACGCGGCTTTGCCGCATGACAGGCAGCGGTGTACGGAAGGGGAGCCATGCAGCTCCAGCACCTTTTTAGAGCCGGCTTTTTGGTGCAGGAGGTCTATGTTTTGGGTTAGCACGGCATGAACGACGCCTTTTTGCTCCAACCTGGCAAGCTCCATATGGACGATATTGGGACGTTTGTCCTCGAGATTGTAAATGAGGCCGCGGGCGTGCGTATAATAATAAGAGGGGTCTTTTCGGAAGGCGCCGATATCGAAGAGCCTGTTCGCGTCGATGTCGCCGCGGCGGTAAATGCCGTTTTTCCCCCGAAAATCGGGGATGCCGGAAAGCGTGGACACGCCGGCTCCGGTAAGGGCAACGGCATGCCGCGCAAGGGAAAGCGCGTCGATGATTGGGGAAAAGTCGGTAATGGCAGTCTCTCCTTGTTTAAAGGATGAAAATACGCGCTATGGCTTTGTAGAGCCGAGGTGGCGTTTCATGAAGCCGCTTATTTTTTCCGCCATTTGCTGCTGCGCGCCGCTTCTGTCCGCCGCGGGAGAGGGCAGGCAGAGATCTGGAAGAAGATTTTCGGCTGTCTGCGTGCAGGCGCCGATAAGGGAAGCGTTGTCGCCGCGCTTTAAAACGTGGAATTCAGGTTGAAACGGCAGGGACGCGCGGATATGGTCCGCGTGATAGGGCGCTCGGTTGATTGCGTCGAGGTCGGCGCGGAGTAGGAGCACGGGCGGGCGCGCGTCTTTGAGGCTTCCTGGAGAAAAAAGCATGCCAAAGGCCGGCGCTACTGCCGCCACTGCCTTGACTGCGGACAGGCGGAAATCTTTCCCCTTGACTGCGGTGGCGACAGCGTCCATGCGCTGGGCGGCCCATGGTGTGCAGTAGGGATCGCGAGGACCCGCTTGGGCGCAGTACCCTTGCCATCCGGAGCCGTCCAGCCTTGCCCCGCCCAGAAGAAGGGCCGTTGCTCCGCCTGTTCCGATGCCCACCACGCCGATGCGGTTTGTATCAATCATTTTGGACAAAACCGCGTGTTCAAGAAGAAGGGAGAGTGTGTCGGAAAGCTCGCGCGCCCGCGTGGCCAGCTGGCCTGGGGCGAAAAGCTGGGGCATGCGGTCTATATTGTCCTGGCGGTGTGTTGGCGCGGCGACCATAAAACCCTGCCTTGCCAAAGCTATCGCGAGCGGATTGTGCGAGAAGCGGTTGCCTCCGCTGTCGTGAGAAAGCAGGATAAGGGGCAGCGGATTGGAGCTCGCGGGCTGGGCTCTTCTGGCGGCTTTAAAGCTCCAGCTGCCAAAGGTAAGGGTTGAAGGCTGGCGGCGCGTGGGATACCATATGGAGACATCAAGAAGTATATCTTTGGAGGGATCGCAAAAGGTGAAGGTCTGCAATCCGGGCTGATAGCTTTTTTCGGCGTAAGCGGCGGCTGGGAAGCAGAGCGGAAGGAGGAGAAAAAGCAAAAAACGGCGCATTGAAAGTCCTTATGCGGAGCCGAGGCAATAGCGGTGCGGGGGAGTTGGTTTGCGGGCCGGCAAGACGGGCCGTTCCTACCGAGGACTGAACGATTTAAGTATGCTCTTTCGTGTAAAAAAAAGCAATCTGGAAAACAGGTTGCGGATTAATTCCGGCGCTGGGCCGCGTGCCTTGGTCCAAGTGCGCCGGCCTGGGACTTTTTGGTTTTTGGCCGCGCGGGTTGGCAAAACCCTTGACATCGGGGCGAATATGGTTGAAAGAAGAACCATTTGAAACGGGGACCATGTGTTTTGTCCTTTAGATAAAAAATATCGCGTGCCCGCGCACGCAGGAGGTTTTGGGTTATGGGTGATATGAAAGAACTAGCCGGTGCCGTGAAAACCGAGAATGGCGTGGAATTGAACGGTTTCCAGCTTCAGCCTGTCGTTGAGCAGTGCAGTGGCTGCGATCGCGTGCGTGCGTTTGACGAGCAGCAGTTTTGCGGATCGTATCCCGATCCGTCCCGCAAGTGGGCCGGAGGCCGCTGCAACTTTGCCACTCACGTGAAGATTGAAGCCGCTAAGACTGCCAAGGTTAACCCGCTGAAGGCGTCGAAGCGTGCCGCAAAGGGCCACTAGTTTTTTGGCTGTTTTCGGTATTCCCTCGTTAGGGATGCTGAAGCCGCCTCTTTTTTCGTGAAATTTTCCCTTTCTTGGGGAAAAGAAAAAGCCCGTGTCGGTTTTCGTCGCGGGCTTTTGACGCTGAATCGCCTGCACGGCATAAAAGGAAAAAGGTATGGACGGCTCGGCCATACGCAAACGGATTCAAGATTGGCTTGAAAAGCGGGAGGATCTCGCTCTTGAATGGGAGAGAGGGCTTACGGCCATTCCGGCTATGGCTCCGGAAAATGGCGGTACGGGCGAGCTGGATAAAGCTTCTTATATCGAGCGGCAGCTGGCGTCGCTAGGCGTTGCCGATGTCTTTCGAATCGACGCGCGGGATCCGCGCGTGCCGGCGGGCATTCGGCCTAATATCGTGGCGCGCCTGCCAGGCCGTAGTTCCCGGACCTTATGGCTTATGGGGCATATGGATGTTGTTCCTCCGGGCGATCTCGCGTTATGGCGTCACGATCCCTGGACCATGCGGACAAAAGGCGATGTTATTTCTGGCCGGGGCGTTGAAGACAATCAGCAGGCGATAACCTCGATGCTGCTGCTTGCAGCGGGGCTGCGCCAGGTGGACGCGGTGCCCGACCTCACGCTGGGTTTGTTGTTCGCTGCCGACGAGGAGTGCGGAAGCAAATACGGCATGGAGCATGTTATGAGGACAAGGCCGGATCTTTTTCATCCCTCGGATCTGGTTGTGGTTCCGGACATGGGCGCGGAGGACGGCTCCTTGATTGAAATTGCCGAAAAAGGCTCTCTGTGGCTCAGGGTAACGGTGCGCGGGAAGCAGTGCCATGCCTCGCGTCCTTCGGAGGGACGCAACGCGCTTGTTGCCGCTTCTGAAATGATCTTGCATGTCAGCGATGCCGAAGGGCGCTTCCCCGCGACGGATCCTGTTTTCGACTCTCCGTCTACATTCGCTCCCACCAGGCGCGAGGAAAATATCCCCAATATCAATACCGTTCCAGGGCGCGACGTTTTCTACATTGATTGCAGAATACTTCCTTGCTATAAAAACTGCGACGTCTTGGCCGCTTTTCAAGATATATTTACCCCCATTGCCGCGCGGCATGGGGTGACGGTTGATGTAGAAGCCGTGAAAGATCAGCAGGCGTCTCCCGCGACCGCGCCGGACAGTCCCGTGGTTGTCCGGCTGAAGCGGGCGTTGCTCGGCCTGCGCGGCGTGGAGGCCCGCTGCGTTGGCGTTGGCGGCGGTACTGTGGCCGCCGTGTTCCGCGGCAATGGGATTCCCGCCGCCGTGTGGGCGACGCAGGGAGGGACCATGCACCAGCCTAATGAAGAGTCGCGCCTTTCACGGATTTTGGACGACGCGAAGGTTTTTACCGACATGCTGTTCGCCTAGTATGAGAATGGAGCTTTTTATGGTTGCGAAATCCTTCCCTGCGGAGTTGGACTGTGAGTGCCGCGGGTGAACGCTATGATTGCGTCATAGTGGGCGGCGGACATGCCGGCTGCGAGGCCGCGATAGCGCTGGCCAGGCTGGGCCATTCCATTTTGCTTGTGACAGGCAACATAGACCGGATAGGGCACCTTTCCTGCAATCCAGCTATAGGGGGGCTGGCTAAGGGCCATATGGTGCGGGAAATCGACGCGCTAGGTGGCCGGATGGGCGTTTGGGCCGATGCCGCGGGTATCCAGTTTCGCACGCTGAACAGAAGCAAAGGTCCGGCGGTGCGGGCAACACGCGCCCAGGTTGACCGCGAGGCGTATATGGCAGCGGTTAAGGCGGATATCTTCCGCGCGCCCGGTCTTTCGGTCTGGCAGGATGTCGCGGAAGAGTTGCTAATTCGCGGCGGCCGCGCAGAAGGCGTGAGGACTCGGCTTGGCGGAGATATTTTTGCCAGGCATGTTCTTCTGACCACGGGAACGTTTCTGCGCGGGCTTATTCATGTCGGCTTGACACATTTCCCCGGCGGGCGCTTGGGTGACGCCCCGTGTACCGGGCTTTCCGCGTCTCTTGCCGCCGCGGGCCTGCGCTTGGGACGTTTGAAAACCGGCACTACCCCTCGGCTTTTAAAGTCCTCTATCGATTTTTCCGTGATGGAAGAGCAGCGCGGCGAGCTTCCGATACCGAGATTTAGTTTTTATGGTCCCGCCCCGGCCATGCCGCAGGTATCCTGCTACATTACCTGGACCAACCGGCGCACGCACGACGCCATACGCGCCGGCATAGACCGCTCGCCGCTGTTTACGGGGCTTATTGAGGGCACGGGAGCCCGTTACTGCCCCTCTGTGGAAGACAAGGTAATGCGTTTTCCCGACCGGGAGCGGCACCATGTTTTTGTGGAGCCGGAAGGGCTGAACAGCCCAGAGTGCTATGCGAACGGTCTTTCCACCAGCCTGCCGCTGGATATTCAGAAAGCCTTTCTAGCTACTGTTCCTGGTTTGGAGAAAGCCGTTATTGTCCGCCCCGGATACGCGATTGAATACGATTATGTGGATCCTATACAGTTGCGGTCCACCTTGGAAACGCGGGCCGTGGCGGGCCTGTGGCTCGCGGGGCAGATTAACGGCACGTCGGGCTATGAGGAGGCCGCCGCGCAGGGATTGTGGGCGGCTTTGAATATCGCCCGCAGGCTTTCCGGACGCCCGCCTTTTCTTTTGGGCAGAGACCAGGCCTACATGGCGGTGCTTGTGGACGACCTCGTTACAAGAGGCACCAAGGAACCGTACCGCATGTTCACTTCCCGTGCGGAGTACAGGCTTTTGCTGCGGGAGGCGAATGCCGATAGCCGTTTGACGCCGATCGGACGGGAACTCGGTTTGGTATCCGATTATCAGTGGGCTGCCTTTCAGTCCAAGCAATCACGGCTTGCGCGCCTTTTGAATACGTTAAGAGGAACCATTGTCCATCCGGATGCTTTTGTCTGCGAGAGCATGCGCCAGTGGGGGCAGCCCGAACTTTTGCGTTCCATGCCGCTAGCCGAGCTTTTGCGGCGCCCGGGACTCGATTTGATGGCACTGGCGCGCTTTTGCCCTGAAATCGATACCTATGATCCGGAAATTTGTATCGAGGCGGAGACAAGGCTCAAATACGAGGGATACTTGTCCCGCCAGGAAGATCTGGTGCGGCAGGCCTCGCGGCTGGAAAACGTGTGTTTGCCGGAGACAATAGATTATAGCCGTATTCCCGGATTAACGCGCGAGGTTGTGGAAAAACTTCAGGAGGTGGCTCCGAGGACTTTGGGGCAGGCCGGGCGTATCTCTGGCGTCACTCCGGCGGCGATAGCCTGCTTAGAAATTCACCTAAGGAAGCTCGCACGGCAGGGAAGGGAATGAATACGCTAAAAAAGCGTTGGCTCCTGTTGCCTTTTATGTTGTTATGCCTAGCGATGCTGGGAGGATGCGGTTCCAGACGCATTTTTTTCCCGTCGCAGGATTCGGCTTATTCTGGCAATCTCGGATACAAAGTCGCTAAAACGGCTAAAGGGCAAATAGGCCGCAAATATCGTTACGGAGGCTCGTCGCCTTCCACGGGCTTTGACTGTTCGGGGTTAATTTGGTGGGCGTACCGCGCGAACGGGGTATCTATCCCCAGGGTTTCTTCCGGACAGGCCTCCCTTGGCCGCAAGGTTCCTTTGGCTAAGGCTCAGCCTGGGGATATCCTTGTTTTTCGTACGGGACAGTCCAGCGGCGGGCTGCATACGGGTCTTTATGTGGGCGGTAACCGCTTTGTGCATAGCCCCAGCAGTGGCAAGCGTGTTCGCGTGGACACCCTTTCGGCGCAGTACTGGCGGCCGCGCTTGATCGCTATCCGCAGAGTTCGCGGCTAAAACGATCGGCGGCGCGTCGAAGTATAGGCGCCAAAGACTACCGCTCGTTTATTGGCGCGGAGCATTGAGAGACGGAGAAGATGAAAAGAACACGCCGCCCTTTGACCTTTCCCCCGCCTGCGCGTTCCGCCTTGCTTCAGGTCAGGCTTCATCCTTCGCATGTTGCGCTCTTTCGCTTTTTGTCAGAAGCCTATGACAATTTGGCCTTGTTTTCCGTTTTAGATCGGCGACAGGCATTGCTGAAAGTGATCTTTTCACCCCATCAGGAATTGGAGGTACGCAGGATGCTGTCCACATTTTCGTCTGCGATTCCTTTAGAGATTCTTCCGTGGCCGTGCCGGAGGAATGGCGGTGGCTAGCGCGCCGGTTCGCGGACGCCTTGCCCCAAGCCCTACGGGCTATCTTCATCTCGGCAACGCGTGGGCTTTTTTATTGGCGTGGCTGGCTTGCCGCCAGGCTCGCGGGACGCTGGTCCTGCGTATGGAAAACCTGGATCCGGAGCGAACGTCGGACAGCTACGCGGCCGGCATTATTCGGGATCTTCACTGGCTTGGACTCGATTGGGATGAAGGACCCGACGTGGGGGGCGCTAAAGGTCCGTATACCCAAGGCGAGCGCGGAGATTTGTACGGTCTGGCTTTAAAGCGTCTTGCGGATGAAGGGCGGGTCTATCCGTGCTACTGTACCCGCGGGGAATTGCGGCGGCAACTGGCCATGGTGGCGGGCGCGCCACATGTGGACGACCGTGGAGCGCCGTACCCCGGAACCTGCCGTCGTCTTTCCCCGCAGGAGAGGGAAGCCAGGGAAAGAACTGGGCGCCACGGTTCGCTGCGGCTTAATACCCAGGGGCTGCCGGAATACACGTTTCATGACGCGCTCCATGGAAAAATTCGCATGAGCCTCGAAGAGTGCGGGGGAGATTTTGTTCTGCGGCGCGCGGACGGCGTTTGGGCCTATCAGCTTGCCGTTACAGTCGACGACGGCCTAATGGGGGTGAATCAAGTCGTTCGCGGCGAAGACATTCTTGTTTCCACACCGCGCCAGCTGGCCTTGTTTGATCTTTTGGGCTTTCCCCGTCCTTTCTATGCCCACATTCCTCTGCTTTGCAATGCCGCGGGTGAACGGCTTGCCAAGCGTCATCAAAGTTTAAGTTTGGACAGTATGCGGGCCTCAGGCTGGCTTCCGGAGCAAATTATAGGGCTTCTTGCCTGGAAGGCGGGGATGATACCGGAAGCCCGCCACTTGCGTCCTGGCGAGCTCATCCCCCTCTTTGATTGGAAACGTCTTCCCGCGTCCCCGGTTGTTGTTGATATCTGCTGAAATTTTTATTCTTCGATCTGTGTTTTTCGGTAGACTTCCTGCATATCCTGAACATGCCGGATTTTATCGATAACGCGGTAAAGATGGGCGATATCCTTGACTTCTATCTCGCATTCCATCTGCCATTTGCCGTCAATCAGGCTTTGGCCGTGGCAGCTGGTGATATTTACGTCTTCCTTAAGCAGCGCTGCGGATATGTCGGCGAGCATACCCTTGCGGTTTTTGCATAGCATATGGATGCCAACGGGGAAAGGCTGGCTTTCGTGCCCGTCCCATTGCACGGAAATCAGCCGGTCTGGTTCAAGGTCCTGAAGGATCGGGCATGCCGCCGTATGGACGATAACGCCTCTCCCGCGGCTTATAAAACCCACGATATCGTCGCCGGGCACGGGGTTGCAGCATTTCGCGAAACGCAGCAGCATTCCGTCCACGCCGCAAACGGAAATGGAGTTGCCGGCCGATGTGTCTTTGCCGTCTTCGGGCTGCTTTTCCTTCGTGGCGCTTTTCTTTTCCTTTTTTTCCGGCTTGCTGCGGGGAGGAACCTCAAGCTCTTCGAGTTCGGCGACGGGGGCAAGCATTGAGCGCATGCGGCGCAGGACCCATTTGGGCGTGTGGCGGGCATACCCCACG
>CAYWQK010000034.1:10991-13848 GCA_964460575.1 uncultured Desulfovibrionaceae bacterium
CGATAGAGCGCAGCGACAGTTTTTCCGTCATGGCTTGCAGCAGGCCTTCCTTTTCGGCGCGGGCCATGCTGAGGCCTATTTTCCGGCCCTCTTTTTCTAAAAGATCTCGTCCGAGGGCAATGGCCGCGGCGCGCTCTTCGGTACGTAAGTACTGCTGGATGCGGTTTCTGGCTTTAGCGGTTTTAACGATTTTCAGCCAGTCGCGGCTGGGGCGGCGGTTTTTATCCGTAATGATTTCTACGGTGTCGCCGCTTTTTAGCGCGACACCGAGAGATTCCAGCTTTCCGTTGATTTTTGCTCCGACGCAGTGGAAGCCGATTTCAGAGTGAATAAGAAACGCGAAATCAAGGGATGTCGCGCCTTCAGGCAGTTCC
Organism: uncultured Desulfovibrionaceae bacterium; assembly: GCA_964460575.1. Classification (GTDB taxonomy): domain Bacteria; phylum Desulfobacterota; class Desulfovibrionia; order Desulfovibrionales; family Desulfovibrionaceae; genus Avidesulfovibrio. Next base: position 11,366 of record CAYWQK010000034.1, read on the forward strand.
TTTACCTCTCCATGGGGGGTGAAAACGTAGACTTCATCTTTAAAAAGATCCAGCCTAAGCGAGTGCATGTACTCCTTGGAATCCGTTTCCTGGCTTTGCCGTGCTATAATGCCCCTCAGCCATTCGAATTGCGGGGTGTCCTGCACGGATACCGCGTGGTCGAAATTTCTTTCTTTGTAGAGCCAGTGGGAGGCTACGCCGTGTTCCGCCAGCTGGTGCATCTGTTCTGTACGGATTTGAATTTCGATCCGTTCGCCCTCGGGGCCGATGACCGTGGTGTGCAGACTCTGGTAGCCGTTGGCCTTAGGCATGGAAATATAGTCTTTAAACCGCCCTGGAATGGGTTTCCATTGGGCGTGGACAAAGCCAAGCATCGCATAGCAGTCCCGTACTTCGTTCACGATGACGCGGAACGCCAGGATGTCGTGCATGTCCTCAAGACTGAGGTTTTGCTTTTGCATCTTGCGGTAAATGCTGTAGACTTGCTTGACGCGCCCCCAGACGGTCCCCTTAAGCTCGTTGGCTTTGAGAATTTCTTCCAGCCGGCCGATAATTTTGCTGATGATTTGCCGCTCTTCGACTTTATTTGTCTCCAGCCAGTCGGTAATTAGGGTATATACTTCGGGACGGAGATATTTGAAGCTTAGGTTCTCAAGCTCCAATTTGATACTATGCAGGCCGAGTCTGTTGGCGAGCGGCGCGTAGATATCCATGGTTTCTTTCGCGATGGGCTGGCGGCGGTGTGGCTTCTGAAAATCCAGCGTGCGCATATTGTGCATCCTATCCGCCAGCTTGACCACGAGAACGCGGATATCTTTGGACATGGCGAGGATCATTTTTCGGATATTTTCGGCCTGCTGCTCTTCGCGGCTGTCGAAGGTCATCAGGCTGATTTTTGTCACGCCGTCTACGATTTCGGCTACCGAGTCGCCAAAATCCCGGCGAATATCCTCAAGCGTGGCTTTGGTGTCTTCCACAGTGTCGTGGAGGAGGCCCGCGCAGACTGCGTCCGCGTCGAATCCCATGCCGGCGACGATGTCTGCCACGGCTACGGGATGGGAAAGATAAGGCTCTCCGGAGAGGCGTACTTGTCCGGCATGGGCGGCTGCCGCGTAAGCATAGGCTTTGCGAACTCTGTTTAATTCTTCTTCTTTGGTCCGTGGCTCCAGCTTGGCGAGGATCGTTTCAATGGCTGAAGGTCCTTCGTCCATTTCCGCCGCTTCAACGATGGCGGAGAGAGCAAAAGATTCGTTTTGATCGGATTGGGCGTCCATGGTACTGCCTCGCAAGAGGAAAGTGGCTTGTTAGAAAATATAGACATATCTATAGGATGTGTTTGACATCTTCAACCGGAGAAGGATGGCGGGTCAAGCTTTTTTTTCAGGGATGCAGCGTATGCCGCTGCTCGCTTGCGGGCACCCACCATCTTTCGAAATTATGCATAATGCCCGCCGGCGCGGGTTCTATTCCCCTGAAGCGCTTTTGAACGATAGGCAGCGAATAGGGGATATAAAGGAAAGCGTATGGCTGATCGGCATGAAGGATTTCCTGCAGGCGGCCATAGAGGCTCTTGCGTTTTGCCTGATTCGTAACGGATCGGGCCTCCGAAAGCAGAGCGTCGGCTTCGGGATTGCGGTAGCCTATAAAGTTAAGCCCGCCCGGGACGGCTTTTGACGAATGCCAGACGTCAAAAATATCGGGATCCTGCACAATGGTCCAGCCGAGGATTACGGCGTCGAAGCGTCCTTTATCGATAAATTCCTTGAGAAAGGCGGCCCACTCAACCGTCCTGATCTGCGCGTGGATGCCGATGGCTTTCAGTTGGCTCTGAATGATAGTCGCCGCTTTGATGCGCTGGTCGTTGCCTTGATTGGTGAGAATAGTAAAGGACAGCGGTCTGCCGTTGCGGACGAGCGTACCGTTGCGGTCTTTTACCCAGCCGGCCTCCCGAAGTAGGGAGATTGCCTTTTGAGGGTCGTACGCGACGGGTTTGACGTTTGGGTTGTGGGCCCATGTTCCCGGTTTATAGGGACCGGAAGCGGGGAGTCCTTGCCCAAGCAGCGCCCCCTTGATTACTTCGTTTCTGTCGATGGCAAAGGAAATGGCCTGGCGGACACGGACATCCTTGAAAAAGGGATGCGCGAGATTGTATCCCATAAACGTGTACATGGAGGCCAAGTAGCGGTATTTGCGCCACTCGCGTTTCCAATTCGCCCCGTCTGTCTGCCTAAGGTATTGCTGCGGAGAAAGATCCATAAAATCTAGGCGATTTGCTTTAAGTTCCAGAAACATAGTGGAATGGTCTGGAAGAATGCGGAACACCGTTTCGTTCAGATACGGTCTTCCTTCGAAATAGCTCTCCGAAGCCTGTAGGATAAGGCGGTTGCCCGGCAGCCATTCTTTGAGCGCAAAGGGACCCGCGCCGACGGGCCGCCGCGCGAAGCCGGTGGTGCGCAGATCTTGCCCTTCAAGCAGATGTTTTG
>CAYWQK010000035.1:0-13535 GCA_964460575.1 uncultured Desulfovibrionaceae bacterium
GCCAGCCGCCAAGCGAGGGGATGAACACCGCGGCCATGTGATTGATGGTTTGCGCAAGCGCCATGCTTGGTGCAACATCCCTAGGGTCAGCAATTTTTTGGAAGAACGTCCTAATGGCAATAGCGAAGTTAAAGGTGATGCTGTCTAGTACATAGAGGGCGGCAACAAGGTACACGCTGTTTGTCAGCGCGTAGCCAAGGAAAATGGCGATGGCCGAAAGGTATTCCAGGGTCAGCAGCCTGCGCTCGCCAAAGCGGACAATGACGCGCCCAATCATCGGGTTCAAAAACCAGTTTATGCCGTAATTGACCATGAACAGGATGGAGACCGTCTGCACGGAGAAGTGAAATTTCTGCACGAGCAGGAAGAGAGCGAAAACGGTAAAAATCTGCCTCCGTCCGCCAAGGATGAACGTGAGCAAATAGAACAGCCAGTAGCGCTTCCGCACCACCATAGTGCGCCTCTGTACGGGCAGCGCCTTGTCCGTAGGGTCGATGAAAAAGCTCCAGACAGCCAAGGCGGCACAGGCACCGCCAGCCATCAGGAACATGGACTTGAAGGAAAAATAGCCGGCGCAGAAGAAAATGAACACGGAAACCAACAGGCTTCCCCCGGCTGACAAGCCCCGTAGCTTGCCCATGACCAGTGGTGTTTGTTCCACATCGTAGTACTGAATCATCAGCGATTCGTTTAGGGATTCAAAATAGTGGAAGCCAAACGACATGAGCAGCGATGTGGCAACGATGCTCCAAAAATCCGTGAAATACCCTGTCAGCATGGTGCCAAGGCCCGTAACAAATACGGAAAGTGCGCACAGTCTGTGTTCCTTTAAGATAAGCAAGAGCAGGATGATCAGGATTCCAAGTAGCCCCGGAATTTCGCGGATAGAATGGACCAGGCCGTTTTGCGCGGCTGAAAGACCCGCTACCTGTACAGCGAAGTTGGTGTAGAGAAGCGTCCAGCCCTGAAAGCCGATTCTGTTGCCAAGCGTCAGCAGAAAAAGGAAAAAGTACATGCGGGGATTGCCGCCAGGTGGCGGGGAAAAAAAGGACATAGCGTCCTCCTCCAGACCCGGAACGGAGGAAGAACCGTTTTGTTCCGGTGCAGTATTGAGATTGCAGTTTATGGCTTTTCCCTGTTGTGAAAAAGCAGGTATTTGGAAACGTGATAGGCTTCCTCCGCCTCACGGCGCATTCTGGCTGCCCGCTCCGGCTCAGAGGCCAGCACATTTGTTCCGGACCAGTCGTCAAGCCTGTACAGTCCTTCTGAGGATTCTTTCAAATAGCAGTAGCCATCCTCTACAAGCTTGCGGAATAGCTCGCTGTCACCTGCGATAAACTGCCGGGCGGTCCTCTCCGTTTCAGGATCCAGCAGGTTGCGTCCAAGCCCGTGATGCCGCATAGGCACGCCCGCCAGCGCCGCCAGCGTGGGGAAAAGATCCGGCTGACCGCAGGGGAAATCTTTTTTACTAGGGGAAATCAAGCCAGGCGCGTAAAGCACAAGCGGGATGTGGCTGCCTTGCAAACGGCAGATCTGATATGAAGCCGACATGTTTTGAGAAGGATTGTACAGCCCGTGATCGCCCATAACGGCGAAAATTGTGTGTGTAAACCACGGTTGTTTTTTCGCCAGGCGGAAGAATTCGTTCAGAGCGTGATCGGAAAAGCGCAGTGAATTGTATTCTTCAGCGCCGGAAAAACCGTAATTGGTCAAAACAGCGCGAGAAGGCGTTTTTTGCGTAAATCCGGCGTTATCGGCAGGAATAGTGTACGGACGATGAAAGCCTGCTGTCTGGATGACAGCCACAAAAGGCGAAGCCGCAGCACTCAGGCGCTCTACAGACTCACGGAATAAATCGAGGTCAGAAATACCCCACACATCCACGTTAGGCGCTTTCCAGTCGCTTTCTTCCAGCAATGTAAGATCCGGAACGTTATGGTTCAGCACGCCCCTAATATTCGCCCAGCTCGCGCTACCACCAATCATGTAAAATTTGGAATACCCCTTAAAATCACTAATGGGTAGGTACTGTCCCACAAGCGCTGGGTTACGCGAGGTGGTGCCGCCTTCCCTGTTCACATCGGGGATTCCCGTCATGGTGGTGAAAACCGCGCGGGCTGTTGTACGGGTCGGAGCGTAGAACTGCGAGAAATACAAGCCGTTTTCGGCCAGCCTGCGCAAAGCAGGCGTTGGGTCGTCTTCTCCAGGCGCCATGGAAGTCATAGGCCAGGATAGAGATTCCATAATGATGATGACAACGTTTCGTGATTGTTTCGGCTTTTCTGCTTGGATCGTGCGCCAAAAATTGAGGCTCCCTCGGTCCGGATTGTCCACACGCAGCCACGCGGCCATGTCATCGTACGCGGTGCGCACAACGGACTTGTTCGGTCGGACAACTTTCATGCTCCTGGCTGTGTCGTACAAGTTTTGCACGGGGTTTAACCCCAGTAATACATGATCGCGGTTGGAGCTGAAATAAGCGTTGCTCCAGCGCAAGGGAAAAAGATTGGAAGAAATTTGTCCGTATCCGCCTAAGAAAAGGAGTATGGCAAGCACAGCGCTCCATACGGTTCGGCTTTTCCACGTTTGGCACTTCGTTTCCGCAGCGATGCGGAAATACTTACGCAAAAGCCTGTCCAAGAAAAACAAGGCCGCAGTCACAAAAAAAGCTAGCCCTAGGGCAATCCAAAACACGGGATAGCTCTGCACAACCATGTTGAAAGAAATCGAGGCATCCCTAAGGAAATCGAATACAGTTACATCCACGCGCTGACGGTGATAAAAAAAGAAGCCGAAATCAACCAGATAAATAAGACTTACCCCAAAAAACAAAAAGCCGTATACGCTATCCAGTGCAGTGCGCACGCCGAGGGAATGGCGCTTCGCCACGGGGAAAAAGAGTCCCAACACAAGCGGTAGGCTCAGAAAAACAGCAAGTCTGGCGTCAAACTTGGCTCCGATGTAAAGCTCTTTCAACGTATGTTTCAGCCCCGTACCAAATAGGGCGTCCCATTGCGTTACAGATCCATCGAAAAGTACAAAAAACAGCATGACTAGGCGGGCCAACAAAAGTACGCCAAGCACGCAGGAAAAAAACGTTACGGCTGTCCGGAAAAACAGCGGGATACGGTCTGCGCGGTGCGGATTACTTTTCATACAGCTCCTCAAAATGCCGAAGATAGGCCGCAAAACGTCTATCAGCAATGGAAGCGCGCGCCCCCCGCACGACATTAAGAAAATACGTCAGGTTGTGAATAGAATTGAGACGAAAGGCCAAAAGCTCCTGCGCATGATACAGATGTCGCAGGTACGCACGAGAAAACGTGCGGCAGGTGTAGCAAGAACACGCGGGATCCAGCGGACTGTCGTCCTCTGCGTATTCCTGACGTTTGATGTTGACCTTGCCACGTGAAGTATACAGCGTACCGTTGCGGGCATTGCGCGTAGGCAGGACGCAGTCGAACATGTCAATGCCCAGGCTTATACCGCGTACAATGTCTAGGGGCGTGCCTACGCCCATTAAGTAGCGGGGCTTTTCCTTGGGCAGTAAGGGCGCCGTGTGGGAGAGGATATCAAACATCATCTCCTTGCTTTCGCCCACAGAAAGACCGCCTATAGCGTATCCTTCAAAATTCATGTCAATGAGCCGCAAAACCGATTCGGAACGCAAATCCTTAAACATTCCACCCTGCACAATGCCAAAAAGCAAATTGCCTCTTTCCGGCACCATAGCTTCCGGATAGACAGCCCTGCAGCGGGCAGCCCAGCGGGACGTCAGCCCCAGGGAACGGGCGGCATAAGCATGGTCCGCATCATGAGGCAGGCATTCGTCTAGGCACATCATGATGTCAGAATTCAAGTTGCGCTGAATGGAAATAACCTTTTCCGGTGTGAACAGGTGTTTTGAGCCGTCAAGGTGAGAACGGAAAGTCACACCTTCTTCCTTTAACGTGCGCAGGGAAGATAAGCTGAATACTTGGAAGCCACCGCTGTCTGTAAGGATGGGCTTGTGCCAGCTGCTAAAGCCGTGCAGACCTCCGTGCCGTGCAACCAAGCCATCTCCTGGGCGCAGGTAAAGATGATAGGTGTTGGCTAAAATGATTTCAGAGCCGATGGCATCAAGGTCATCCGGCGCCACCGCTTTAACACTGCCTACCGTGCCCACAGGCATAAAAATGGGCGTCTGCACAACGCCGTGAGCCGTATAGAGCTCGCCCGTCCGCGCCGCGCCGTCTGTCGCTTTCAATATAAAGGCTCCTGCATGCTGCATAGCTACTCTTCTATGTCAGAAAGTCTTTTTTGAAAAGGTAGCAACGACGTTTCAAAAAGGCGTATTCTCCTGATTAACGGACCAGTTTTTCTGCCAGCGGGTTATTGTGGTCATGAAAACCGCTGAGCAAGAACAGTTTAAGACAGGTCCAAGTACCATATAAATTTCTGTTTCTGAGAGGTATAAAACGGAGGGAAGCAGGCGTTGCCAGCCTCCCGCCGTTTACCATTTTTCTGCAAACAGGGCGCTGTTAAAAAATAGGCGCTAGAACCTCAAAATACGCAGTGGGATGGGCACAGGCGGGGCACAATTTCGGAGCCTCTAATCCTTCCACAATACAGCCGCAGTTCAAACAGCGCCAGCGCACTGGTTTGTCCCGCTTGAACATAGTGCCGTCTTTCAACGCGCGGGCAAGAATAAGAAAACGTTCTTCATGATATTTTTCGGCAATGGCAATGCTGCGCATCACTGAGGCGATTTCCGGAAAACCTTCTTCCTCAGCGATTTTTGCAAATTCGGGGTACATTTTCGTGTACTCATGATTTTCACCGGCAGCAGAAGCAAGAAGATTCGCTTCGGTTGAAGCGATTACGCCGGCAGGGAATGCAGCGGACACCGTGACATCCCCACCCTCAAGGAACTTGAACAACCGCTTTGCATGTTCTTTTTCCTGAAGCGCCGTTTCGGAAAAAATCTGAGAAATTAGCACAAAGCCTTCTTTCTTGGCTGCACTGCTAAAATAGTCATACCGGTTGCGGGCCTGAGATTCTCCAGCAAAGGCCGCAAGGATGTTCGATTCTGTACGGGTGCCTTTCACCGATTTCATGGCAAGTTCCTCCACTGTTTACATTTATTAAGCGTCAAGCTGTTTGTACGCGGTTCTGAATTTATGCATAAAAGCAATCACAGCGGTCCGCGATGCCTGAGCAACGCGCACAACGAAAACAAAGCCTGACTCCCTTGCATTTGGAAGGTATTGTTCCTCCTATTCGCTGTCAAGCTTTCGTAATCCGCAAAAGTTTTAGAAAAGGCCTCACGGAATGCTTGCCAAACGGCAAGCGGCTTGGCATAATATTATGCCTTTAAAGGCACCCTCTAGACGTTATGTCTCGAGGATGCGCCGCAGGCAATACTTCCTGCGCATGGAAAGACTTAGAAGGACAAACGATGGAGCTTAATCTTTTTGACATACTGGGACAGGCTACGCTAGTCGCCAAATGCATTCTGGCGCTGCTTTTGCTGATGAGCATCCTTAGCTGGGCCATCATGTTTCAAAAATGGTTTTCCCTGAACCGCGCATTGAACAAAGCAACTAAGGGGATGGAAACCTTTGAGCGGGCACGCGACCTGCGCGAGGCCGTGCAGACCCTTGGTGCGGATCCCGCATCCCCCCTGTTCAGCGTGGGACACCAGGGCGTTGCCGAATACAACCGCTCCCGTGAGGCCGGAAACACCGGCGATGTCGTTTCCGACAACGTGCGCCGTTCCCTCCACCAAGGCGTCAACGTAGAAATGGTGCGCTGCGCCTCCTCGCTTTCTTTTTTGGCAACTACAGCCAACACTACGCCGTTTATTGGACTTTTTGGCACGATCTGGGGCATCATGCATACCTTCCATGCCATTGGCGCCATGAAATCCGCCTCGTTAGCTACAGTTGCCCCCGGTATTTCCGAGGCACTTATAGCCACGGCTATGGGTCTTGCCGTGGCTATCCCCGCGACTGTAGGCTATAACGCATTTATGGGTAAATTGAGCGTTCTTGAAACGCGACTCATCAACTTCGCGGGCATGTTCCTGAACAGAGTGCAGCGCGAAATTAACGCCACCCGCCCCGTTGCGCAGCGCGGGGCCGAATAGCCGGGGGCGGGCATGGGAGCATCGCTTAGCGGCAGAGGCCGCATGGTTTCAGAAATTAACGTCACGCCGTTTGTCGACGTTATGCTAGTGTTGCTTATTATTTTTATGGTCACCGCTCCCATGATGTCCGAGGGACTGGAAGTAGATCTTCCCTCCACGACGTATGTGGAAAATCTACCTACGGAAGCGGACAACATGGTTATGACTATCCGCAGAGACGGGGCTATCTATCTCGATACCTATGCGGTTCCACTTGAGGAATTAGCTGACAAGCTGGCTACGCTAGTCAAGGCGCAGAATAAGCAACTTTTCCTCCAGGCAGACAAAGAAGTTCCCTACGGCGTAGTGGTAGGCGTAATGGGGCGCATCCGTGCCGCCGGCATCGAAAACTTGGGAGTTGTGGCGCAGCGCGATACCGCACCCGATTCCGCCAGCAGCGCGAAGCAGCGTCGCAAACCCTGACAGGGCCTGACAGGCCATCCGGCATATCATGAATTTTGGCAGCACGTTTCTTTCTGTTCTCCTGCATGCGGCCTTCTTCGCGATCCTATGGCTCTGGCCAGCCTCAACGCCGCCAATAGACCTAAACCGCCCTCTAATGCAGATCAGCCTGACTATGGGGGCCCCAGGTGGAGACAACCTTCCCTCGCCGGTGCTCGGTCATGTAGGTTCAGGGCGGCCGGACCGTCCTCTAGCAGAACCTGCTGCGGGACGCCCAGGCGGTGGCAAGAACGCGTCTCAGCAAGGAGCTGCCGCTATCCGCGACACTACGCGTCAGGAACAGCCGGCTGCCAATGCCGAATCTCGGCCAGAACGCGCCGCAGAACCGGCCAAGGCCGAGCCCCAAAGCGCCAAGCCCGCAGTAGAGCAACGCAAAGACACTGCGCCCGCCTCGGTTGTCAGCACAAATCATACAAAAGCCAAAGACAGCCCAAAAAGTAAAGATAAAGCTGTCGCAGGCAAAAACGAAGCGCCGACAGGCAAAGGCAAATCTTCCGATGACATTCTTAAGGCCGCCTTGGCCAATGCAAAATCCAAGGCAAAACCCGTGAAAGGATCTGGCGGCAGCGGAAGCGGTTCCGCGATTTCCAGTGCCCTGGCCCAGGCGCGTCGCAGCGCCGGCGGCGAAGGAGAAGGCGGAGGCGGGGGAACAGGCCTTGGCGGAGGATGGGGTATCGGAGGCGGTGACGGCTCCGGCAGTGGCGGCGATGGCAATGGCGGAGGCGGAGGCGGAGGCAGAGGCGACGGACCTGGTGGCGGTGGAATATACGATGTTTACTCCGGCATGGTTCTTCTAGCTGTACGCCCTAACTGGCACTATCCCTCCTATAACCGTAGCAGGCTCGTGGCCAGCGTGCGTGTGAAAACAGACGCCAGCGGCAAAATCCTCGATGCGAAGTTAGAACGCAGCTCTGGACGAGCAGATTACGATGCCTCAGCCGTTAACGCTGTTTTGCGCACCAAAGTTCTGCCCAAGCCTCCCACGCCGGCGGAGCAAAACATTCTCATCAATTTCAACTCGTTGGAAATGTCAAAGATGCGCTAGTCTTTCCCTGTAACCCCTTCATTCGGCTGACAAAAAAGGAATATTTAATGACCCGGCTGAAACTTCTCCTTGTATTCGTTCTTACTTTTTTTCTGGTCAATGCTGGATCTGTCCAGGCTGATGTGCAGGTTGATATTTATGGAGCAGGCCAAAATAGCGCCAATCTCGCCATGGCCGATCCGCTTACGGGACCGAATCAGAAAGCCATCCACAATGGTGCCAAACTTGATGCCGCCATCCGTGAAAATCTCGCCTTCCTTCCGTTTCTTCGTCTTATTGATTCCAAGTCCATCCTTGGTGGCACTGTGCTGAACGGCTACCAGATGCCTGGCATCGATCTTAAGCGCTTTCAGCTGGCTGGGGCCGATATGCTTATTACTGCAGGCTGGCCCTCCGGCGAAAAAGAGGGTTCTACCGTTGAAATGCGTCTTTATGAGACCTCGTCGGGCGGATTTGTTTTTGGCAAAGCCTACGATAACGTGCGCTCCTCCAACATTCAGGAAACGGCAGACAGATTCTGCGCCGATCTTATGGAGGCGCTCACCGGTCACGGCTATTTCTTCCGTGGCACGCTGGCCTTTGTTAAGAACGCCCGCAGCGCGCGCCAGCGCAATGTTTGGATTGTAAAGCCAACAGGCAAGGGCCTGCGTCAAATCTCATCCATACCAGGTATCGCCATGTCGCCTTCATGGTCGCCGGATGGACGTTATCTTGTATTCTCGCACATTGACGACAGTACGCACTCCCTCGCCGTATGGAATAGGGCCACAGGCCAGCTGCAGCGCATCCGTTTCCCTGGCAATACCGTTATTGCTCCTAGTTTTATGCCGGATAACCGCGTGGCCGTGAGCCTTTCAACGACAGGCGGCTATCCGGATATTTACTTGCTGGATCGTTCCTTTAAGAAGGAGCGAGGGCTTGAACGCAGCCCCTCGATTAACGTTTCGCCCACGTTCGATTCCACGGGGACAAAAATGGCTTTCTGTTCAAGTCGTCTTGGCGGTCCGCAGATATTTCTAAAAAATCTCAGCACAGGTTCTGTTTCCCGTGTATCGCATAGTGGATCGTACAACACAGAACCCTGCATTAGTCCTGATGGCACCCTTGTTGCCTTTACCAAACGCACCGACTCAGGGTTCCGCATTTTTGTACAGGATCTTACCACAAACACGGAACGCCAAGTTACCTTTGGCCCTGGAAATGACGAACATCCTGCTTTCGCGCCGGACAGCTACTTCCTGGCCTTCACATCCACGCGTTCCGGCGGGAAGAAAATATATCTCACCAGCCGACATGGTGGCGAGGCGAAACTCGTTCCCACAGGCGCGGGCGAAGCCTCCTTCCCCCGCTGGGGTCTATAGTCTTTTGTAGAAGAGATTTCCCAAAGGCACGTGTAACCCAGGCGCGTGCCTTTTTTGTCTTCCACTATACGTTGCCCGGCATTATTATCTTTGCAAAATTCGGACACGTAGCAGCGCGCAGGCATCCCGCGCGCCTGCCCCGAGAAAACATTGTACCAACTAGCATCTGATACTTCATTTTCCATGCCAACAATACTTGTTCTCGGCGCGACCTCTGCCATTGCCCAGGCGGCCGCCATGCGTTTTTCAGCTCATGGCTGGACTCTCTTTCTTGCCGGCAGAAACTTCGGCACAGTAAAAGCGGTTTCTAAACGCATAGCTGCCAGCACGGGGCAGGATTCCAAGTGTTTCCTCTTTGATATTTTGGATGATGCCATCAGTATGGATCGTTTCCTTGACAGTTTACCCTGCTTGCCGGACGCCGTGTTGTGCGCTGTTGGATTGCTTGCTGAAAAGAACATAGATGTAGAGCCGGACGCCGAATTCGCGGAACGCGTGCTCCAAACAAACTTCAACGGGCCAGTTCGCATACTGCGCCTTATTGCCGAGCGTTTTAGGCAACGGGGGAGCGGTCTCATTATCGGGATCAGTTCTGTGGCGGGCGACAGGGGACGGGGCATCAATATTCTCTACGGAAGCGCTAAGGCGGGGCTGACAGCCTTCCTTTCTGGACTACGCAGCCGCCTTGCCGCGCATGGCGTGCGTGTACTGACGGTCAAGCCAGGTCTCATCGCGAGCCGCATGACGGAGGGACGGTGTCTGCCCCGCTGGCTCATCACAAGTCCTGAACACGCAGCTAAGGATATTTACGCTGCGATTTCTCATCACGCGGACATAGTCTATACGCCACGCTGGTGGCGTATTGTCATGGCCGCTGTGCGCCTTATTCCGGAATCCGTGTTTAAGCGTATCCGGCACTGAATAAAGAAAAGTGAGCTTCAGTGGACGGCTCTGAATAAGGTTGTTTATGGGCGGCGCATTAAAGATGAGAATGGTGGTAATATGCCTGATGCGAGTCTGACAGATGGCAGAAAAAAATAGGTGCTCAGAAAACGTAAGGATGTAGGGCTGTTTTTTGCCATGTGTGTAGGGGGTCAGCAAAAATGAGAATGGCGGTATTGCGTCATCCAGCAGGACGGATGTCGGCTATATGTAGGCCAGACGCGGGCTTGCGGCGATCTGGGCACTCCGTTGAGCAGAAAAAAAGAGTTGAGAATGGAAGTCCTTTTTAGGGTATTTTTGCACGATAAATGAGAACAAAACAGCTCTGCCGCGTGTCGCTTTTGACACAAAACCAGGGCTGTTTTTTGGTCTTTTCTGATTATGCAACGCCGCTATTTTGCGCAGGCTGATCTGCGATAGCGAGTCGATTTTTACACTCCTCCAGTCTGGCAACCTTTTCTCGTTGTTCCCCGATTTCGCGGAGCAGCTCTTCCTTCTCCTTATAGAGTGTTTCTTTTTCTCGGTAGAGCTTGCGATTTTCTATTGTCAGCTCTCGGCGTTCTTCTTCTGATATATTTAATTTTTTCTCAATGTTAGAATAGTCTTGAGATGGTTTTTCCTGGTTCTCTTTGCATACAGAGGAAGCCGAAGTAGCGCCAGGATGCATGGAGCCTTCCCCCTTAAGAAGCCATTCGGATGAAATATCATACGAAAGACAAATTTTCAGAATGACATCTGCACTGGGTGCATTTCTGCCATTTTTATAGCCACCTATGGAACCTTTTGCAATTCCAACACGTTCTGCAAATTCGGTTTGGCTTTCTTCCCCACGTATGAATCGGATGCGTTCTCCCAGTGTTTTCATTGGGTAAAAGTTCCCTACGCCAAAGTTTTACCTCAACTTTTACCTAGCTAATTGTGTAATTAGTTAGAAATGATAAATAACATTATAGGTTTTTTTTAGTTTTACTCAAAATTTCAGTTTATTTGTCTGAAATTTTGTCTCAAATATGGACTTACGGGCGATTGAAGCTTTCAACAGTAGCAAAAGGGAATTTATCCGGCCCGCCCCATTAAATCAACGTCCGGGCGCGAATCGCGTTTGGACAGGGAGCAGGTCATGGAGCAGCTATTCTTACTTGACGACGCAGTCCGGCTTTCGGGTGTGATGGCGGCCATTAAGACCGCCATGCGCGATGTTGCCGGAGCGCCTGAAAGCGAAGGTCGCAAGATGCTTGCCGACCGCCTGAATGAAATAGCACAGCGGGCGGGCATCAAGCTGACGGGCGGCAATACCCTGTCCATCAGCAAGGCCACGCTGGACAAGAGGCTGGCTCCCTCCGACACGTCGCACACTCCCTCTATTCTGGCTTTACTGACCTTCTGTCGAGCCACCGGCAACATGGAACCTTTCCGCATTGCGGCCCAGGCACTGGGGTTGGATCTGATGACGGAGGAAGACAGGGAGCTCCGAGACTATGGGGCTGCGGTTCTGGAAATGAAGGCGGCGCGTCAACGCAAGCGCAAGCTGGAGGAAGACTTATGACCCGCGAAGAATGCGGACGCCTACGCTATGAGGCTCGCTATGCAATCAGGGCTGTCCTTGTCGAGCGAGGCTTGAGCATGTCGGAGCTTGGACGGCGCATAGGTGTCACGGCGGAGCTTGTATTCCGCCACAGTGCGGGGCAAGAAGCACAGCCCGCGCGTGCTGGATGCGCTCCGCGACAGCGGCGTTCCTGAACAATATTTGTTTGACCCGCGCCTTGCGCGGGACGAGGCCGCATAAGACTCGAAGGAAAAAGGCAATGGCAGCTAGGGAAACATACACCACGCGAGAATGCAGTGAGTTTTGAGCATGACAGTCAGGGCGTTATCCAACGTGCCTCTCGTGAAAGCTGGCACTCCCGCCCGCTCCATGACCGCTGCGGCTGGCTTTGGCGCCTCAGCCGTTCAGGCGGAAGGGGAAGAAGATGGCTAAGAAGCCCATTGACCTGCCATCTCCGGAAATCCTCGCGGAACCTGTGGACCCGGACGCGGCCATTGCCTTTTGGAAGCAGCGCGCCAAGCTCACGGATGCCGAAGCCAAGGCTCTGACCGAGGAAGTAAGGCAGCGGTCCTTCTACGTTACTGGCCTGGCGCAGCACGATCTGGTGCAGCTGGTCAGCGACGGCATTGAGGAAGCCCTAAAAAACGGCGCGAAACCCTGGCCGACTTCAAAAAACGCATCGCCACGGTCATCCAGTCCCGGGGCTGGCACAGCCACCGCGTGGAGAACATCTTCCGCACCAACATGCAGACGGCCTATGCAGGCGGTCAAGGCATCGCGCCCCTACTGGCAATACATGGCCGTCATGGACAAGCGGGTTCGCCCCTCCCACGCCATTCTGCATGAAAAAGTTTACCCGGCGGATCACGAGTTCTGGGCCTCCAACTATCCGCCCAACGGCTTTCGCTGTCGCTGCTGTGTGCGCACGCTTTCAGAAAGGCAAGTCAAAGCCGAAGGTCTGACTGTGGAAAAGGAGATGCCCCGGCCCTGCCTGTGGACCGATCCCAAAACCGGCATGGAATACCATGTCAACTTTCCCGGCGCGGACAGGGGCTTCCGGAATAATCCGGGCAAGGACTGGGCGGAGTCCGGGCTGGATTTGAAAAAATACCCCGATGTGAACGAGAAGAGCTACAAAAAACTGCGAGGCCCTGCCGCGTCTGCCCCTGACGTTGTAGAAAAGGCGTTAGGCCTTACTAAAGGCATCCCGGAAGAGACTATGTGGAAGCAGTAAAAAAGGATAACCCCAACTTTTTACAAGGGCGGTGGATATCAAAGCAACTGTCAGCGCTGTGTCCCGGCCTTTGAACTTCGTCGCCGCGGCTATAATGTGGAGGCCATGCCTCAATTGACAAAAGGAGCGAGTGCAAGCGGTATCAGAAATGGCAACGAGTGCTATAAAAATGCCCCGATAAGAGGCTCTTACGGGGGAACTCCCAAGTTAACCAAAGCAGATTTGCTCAAGGAGTTAAAGAGGTTGCCAGACGGCGCGAGAACAGGCATACTTTGGGAGTGGCCAGGGAGACGATCCGCGCACACTATCGTCTGTGAAAAAAACAGGGGTACGTTGGTTTTCATGGATCCACAAACTGGCAAGGTAGGCGATTTCACCTTGGGGAATGCGGATCGAACCACGGGATATTCCTAGTACCGCATGGACGACAAGGATCTGGTTGACAATTTTCTATGGAATGACGTTGTTAAGGCGGCAAAGAAATGAATGAAGATCAGGCACGCACTCTGTTGCAAAAAAAACTGCAGGGCATGACAGATGCCGAGGCTCCCCTTGTTTGGCTTGGCTCTTTGGTGGAAAATGCACCGGAAGCCTTTATTTTTGAGGGGGTGTTTATGCCGCTGGAGAAAAGCCTCAAGACGTTGCCGGATTTTGTGCTGTGAACAAGACAACGGGGCAAAGCGGGCTGATTCTTCCGCCTCCGGGACCTGTCCTGATGCCAGGCGATCTTAAAGATTTCAAATGGAATGACTGGACAATCGTCTAACGCAAAAGCCGCC
>CAYWQK010000036.1:0-1847 GCA_964460575.1 uncultured Desulfovibrionaceae bacterium
CATTGGTAGGCTTGAATGACACTGGAAGCTGGTGTACGAAGTGCAAAATGGATACGAATGTGGGCCGCGTAGCAGCAAGGTTTGCATTACGATGCGCCAGTCTTGATTTGCCAAATTCCTTACGAAGAAAGGGAACTGGTTTTGCTGAAAATCCGCATCAATCGTCGAATCGAGCCGCATGCTCAAGAAGTTCCCGGTGCGTAGTTTTAACCAAAACCTTATCGGACACAAGACAGAAAAGCGGATATTTTTCAGATCAAGTTTGAACTACTATAATCAGGGAGAAGACTACGATGAAAACACTGTCAGACCGAACCGCTCATTTTACAGATTCTGTTATTCGCCGTATGACGCGTGTATCTTTGGAATGCGATGCGATAAATCTTTCCCAGGGCTTTCCCGATTTTGATCCTCCCAAACCCATTCTTGACCGCTTATCAGAGGTTTCCGCAGAGGGGCCTCATCAATATTCCATCACTTGGGGGGCGCAAAATTTCCGGGAGGCTTTGGCAGCAAAGCAATCCCGCCTGATGGGGCGCGCTATTGATCCTGAAACCGAAATCGTTGTGACCTGCGGCAGCACGGAAGCAATGATGGCTGCTATGATGACGGTGGTGAACCCAGGCGACAAAGTCATAATTTTTTCGCCGTTTTATGAGAATTATGGCGCCGATGCCATTCTTTCGGGAGCGGAGCCGGTGTATGTGCCTCTGGAACCTCCGGCATTTCGTTTTGATCCGGAGAGGTTAGAGGATGCTTTCCGTGACAACGCGAAGGCGCTGATTTTATGCAATCCTTCCAATCCCTGCGGGCGAGTGTTTTCCCACGAAGAGCTTACCGTGATCGCGGACTTGGCTTGCAAGTATGATGCCTATGTTATTACTGACGAAGTATATGAGCATATTGTATATAAGCCGCACAGACATGAGTACATAGCGTCTTTATCGGGAATGTTTGAACGGACTTTGTCGTGCAGTTCGCTTTCCAAAACATATTCCATTACGGGATGGAGACTTGGGTATGTTATAGCTCCTGCGCATATTGCTGAGTCTGTGAGGAAAGTGCATGATTTTTTAACTGTTGGGGCGGCCTCTCCTCTTCAGGAAGCGGCTGTGGTCGGTTTGTGCTTTGGCGATGCGTATTACCGTGAGCTTGCCCTGACATATGAGGCGAAGAAAAAGCTTTTCCTTGACGGATTGGATACATTGCGGATTCCTCATACGGATCCAGAAGGCGCGTACTATGTCTTGCTAGATATTTCCGAATTTGGTTATGCCAGCGATCTGGAGTTTTGTGAAAAACTGGCCAAAAGGGTCGGCATAGGCGCTGTGCCGGGGTCGAGCTTTTTCAGGGAACCGGAGAACCGTTATATCCGTTTGCATTTTGCAAAGCGTGATGAAACGCTAATTGCCGCGCTGGAGCGGCTTGGAAGCATGAGGAGCAAAATGAAGCTCTAAGGTGCGGGGGGCTTTGCACCGCAAAAGCAGGCGGAGGCAATTTTTCGGAAACGTTTTTGATGGAGAGAAAGAAATGAAAGTCGGCATTATCCGTTGTCAGCAAACGGAACATCTTTGCGCAGGGACGGCGGATTTCCGTTGTGCCGCGGAAGCGCGTGGAGCTTTTGAACAACGGATTCCGCCTCGTGCCGGACTCCACCGACCCGACCTACCCGGTGCAGACGTTCAACTACAACGAACCGGGGACGGACACGATCACCATCATGGGGCGCGTTGTGTACTATGTGCTGCCTTTTGATTGGAGCTTCTAATGCCCACTCCTATTCATGATCTTCGCTACAGATGTAAGTTAGTGATAGATGGAGATAGCCGAAACGATGAGAACAAGAG
>CAYWQK010000036.1:1857-13312 GCA_964460575.1 uncultured Desulfovibrionaceae bacterium
TAGGTCCGTGCGAAGTGGTAGGCTTTGTATCGTGCGGCGGCTGTCCTGGGAAAAACGCGGTGTCTCGTGCGGCAATCCTTGCCAAAGCCGGTGCGGAGGTCATTGCATTGGCTTCCTGCATTACATTGGGCACGCCGATGGACTTCCCCTGTCCTCATAGGGAAAATATCCTAAGCTGCATAAGAAGCCGCTTGGGCGGTACAGTTACGATTTTAGATCATACGCATAATACTCCTAGCCGTACAGTGAAAGCGTAGCCTGTAGGAAGTTCGTCCAATAAATTGGAGACGCTTTTAATGGATAAAGCCTCCCAGCAGCACGCTGCCGGGCAGGAGCATTAAAGGCAAGCGCCGTACTGCTTTTGCTGCTGTATTTCTGAAGGGAACATGACGGCCGCCACTATGAACGTGCCGTTATGTTCTTTTTTTGATGGATGTTACACTGCTCGCGGCACCAATTTTCTGTCGTGCAGATACCGTCTTTGGCCTTGGTTTGGTAAATAGGATTTTCGCCGGTTTCTTCTGCCGGGGCATGGCATATGACAATACGGCCCGAGCGTTCACCGAAGGAACACCAATATTTGCCGCGTTTGCCAAGCGGTTCTTCCGCGTCATTGGACATGTTTTCGCTCCTAAGGCATCTGTGTAACGGGGTGCTATTTATGGGGTAGTTAGATTGTGTCTTTCGCGTGCCACACTTTTATTGCTTGGTAGAGCTGCGGGCTGGGGGAAACTCTCCAGCGGGGGCCGAGGTCCATGAGGTTGCATGCGTCTTCGGTAATCAGGCGTACTTGGAGTTCAGCCATACCGCTGAAACGTTCCAAAATAGCCTTTAGGGAGGGCACACCGTCTGGCTGCATTAATCTGTCAGCATAAATAGTAAGGATAACCGGCGCGTCGCTGGACTTGCACGCAACGGACAATGGCTGAACGTTTATCCCCATCAGGTTAATTTCCTTAACTTTTTCTTCATCATCGTCGCTGTCTAAATTTATATCGTTTCCATTATCTTTGGCGTCGACTGTAGCCGTAAGCAAAAGAGGCTGGTCGCTTTTGAGCAGATCGCGGCAGGCAAGAAACTCGTCGGTAAAAAATGTTACCTCAGCAGTGGCCGTAAGATCCTCTACCGTTGCGAATGCCATGCGGTTGCCGCGTTTGTTGGTGATTTCCTTGAGCCCTGTTACGAGGATTCCGCATTTTATTTGACTTTTATCCGGCAGTTCCCTTGCCTCCTCAAGATCTATGAGGCCTAAGCGCTGCATTTCCTGGTGGTAAGGCTGTAACGGATGGCTCGTCAGGAAAAAGCCGAGGGCTTCTTTTTCAAAGCGGAGTTTATCTTCGTCATTCCATTCGGGAAGCTCAGTGTCTTCGCAGTCGAAGCCGATTCCGTTTTGCGGCGTGGAGTTTATTTCCGGAGCCAGCGCGAGGAGTGAATTTTGTTTGGACCGTTTTGCCCTCTGTCTGCTTTGAGCACGTGAAATTACGCTGTCCAGAGCGGAAAACATAGCGTTGCGTGAAAGACCAAAGACGTCGCAGGCACCGCTTTTGATCAGGGATTCTAGCATTCGTTTCGTTGTTTTTCTCAAGTTGATGCGCATGCACAGATCAAACAAGGAGGTAAAGGGACCGTTTTTATGGCGCACGTCTACGATGTCGCGAATCGCTTCGTCGCCAACGTTTTTTATACCTCCCATGCCGTAAATGATGAAGCCGTCGCGAACGATAAACTCCCTAAGGCTGCGGTTTACGTCTGGCTTGCGCACTTCAATATTTAAATCGCGGCATGTTGCGATATATTTGAGGAGCTTATCCTGGTTTCCTATTTCCGAGGTAAGCAGGGCGGCCATAAATTCGACCTTATAAAACGTTTTCAGGTAGGCTGTTTGATAGGTAATAAGCGCATAGGCAGCGGAATGAGATTTATTGAAACCGTATTCTGCAAATTTTTCCATTAAGTCAAAAATTTCGTTAGCCTTTTCTTTTGAAATATTGGCTGCTACAGCTCCTTCCGTAAATTTTATGCGTTCCTTGGCCATGGCTTCAGCGTTCTTTTTTCCCATGGCCCTTCTTAGGAGATCAGCGCCGCCCAGTGTGTAGTTAGCGACGATTTGGGCAATCTGCATAACTTGTTCTTGGTAAACTACGACGCCGTAGGTGTCTTGCAGGCACTGCTTCAGGATTGGGAGCGGATATTCTACCGGAACCTCACCGTGCTTACGTTTAATGAATTCGTCCACCATTCCCGAACCGAGAGGTCCGGGACGATACAGCGCAAGCATAGCGATGATATCTTCAAAGCAGGTCGGCTTGAGCATTCGCAGGTACTGCCGCATGCCGGAACTTTCTAACTGAAAAACGCCCGCGGTATCGCCTTTGGAAAAGAGGTCGTACACTTCAGGGTCAGCAAGGGAAAGCGTCTGCATATCGGGAGGCGTTTTACCCTGTTCCGCAATGGCGTTGAGGGTATTGTTGATCAGGGTCATGGTGCGCAGGCCAAGAAAGTCAAATTTTACAAGGCCGACTTTTTCCACCATTTTCATATCGTATTGTGTGACAAGTTCTCCTTTTTTCCCTTGGTACAGAGGCAGATATTCATCCATGGGCTTATCGGAAATAACTATGCCCGCGGCATGGGTGGAGGCATGGCGCGATAATCCCTCAAGCCGCATGGATACGTCCAGCAGCTTTTTGATACGGGGATCGGTTTCATAGAGGGATCTTAGCTCTGGTTCTTCACCAAGAGCTTTTTGTATAGTGATCTTTAAGCTGTCGGGAATCAATTTAGCAATTCGGTCTGTTTCCTTTAAGCTCATATCCATAGCGCGTCCTACGTCTCTGACCACGGCTTTTGCTTTCATTTTCCCGAAAGTCGTGATCTGCGCAACAGAGTTGGCGCCATAGGTTTCAATCATGTAGCGGATAACTTCACCACGGCGGTCTTCGCAGAAGTCAACGTCGATATCAGGCAGGGAAACACGTTCGTTGTTCAGAAAACGCTCAAAAAGCAAATTGTATGGCAGAGGATCTAGGTTGGTGATGCGCAGCGCCCAAGCAACCAGAGAACCCGCCGCCGAACCTCGTCCCGGCCCAACGGGAATGCCATGGTCTTTGGCCCAGTTGATGAAATTCTGCACAATGAGGAAATAACTGGGAAAGCCCATGCTGAGAATAACGGTGATTTCGCGTTTCAGCCGTTCTTTGTACAGATTTTTATCTAGAGCATCCCTGTTAGGATGCGCCTGCAGACGCTTATCAAGGCCCTCTTCAGCCAGCTTTACAAACTCGCTTTCCAGAGTCATGCCTTCCGGCAGAGGATAAACAGGAAAATAATGGTGGGAAAAATCCAGCTCAACATTGCAGGCATCGGCAATGAGCAAGGTGTTTTCAATGGCTTCCGGGCAGTCAGGGAAGGCTGAAGCCATTTCATCAGGGGATTTATAATAGAGGTCCTTGGCTTCAAAGCGAAAGCGGTTTTTGTCGTTAACTTTTGATTGCGTCTGAATGCACAGAAGCACATCATGGGCTTCTACATCCTCAGCATTGAGGTAATGGCAGTCGTTGGTGGCAACAAGCGGGAGGCCGGTACTCTTGGCAAGGTCCATAAGTTTTTTATTAAGTAGCGCCTGTTCCGGAAGGGAATTAGCCTGAACTTCAAGGTAAAAGCGATCTGGAAAAATTTCCGAGAATTCATTGGCGATGCAGATAGCGTCTTCCTCTGTGCCACCGTTGTTGATGAGTTTGTTTTGTCCCATCAATGTTCGTGGAATTTCTCCGGCAATGCAGGCGGAGAGCGCGATTATGCCTTTGCTAAAGCGTCTGAGAAGCTCTTTATCAACGCGTGGATGGTAATAGTAGCCGTCTAGGCAGCCGCGGGTGACCAATTTAACCAGATTGTGGTATCCCTCGTCATTTTGCGCAAGAAGAACGAGGTGGTGATTCACCCGCGAAAATTGGGACGTCTTGTCTCGATGATCTTTGGCGACATAGACTTCACAGCCAAGAATAGGCTTGATGCCGTATTCTTGGCAGTAGGAGTAGAAGCTCGCCGCTCCGTACATGACGCCGTGGTCTGTGATAGCAGCGGCGGGCGCTCCGAATGCTTTGGCTTTGGCGCAGAGGTCCTTGAGGCGGATGGCACCGTCAAGGAGGCTGTATTCGGTATGGCAATGCAAATGAACAAACGATGTCATGGGAGATAGTTCCTGCAGACAGTTGACGGATAGCGGGTAAAAAAATGAGTTTAAGGCTAGCAAAATGAGGTTTAACAGAAAAAAGCTGTTCGATAAAGGGAAATCTCGCGGAGCGATATGGACAATGGCCTAACATTCGCTCATCCGCGGACGTTGCGGCAGACTCACTTGGCGGACCGCCCGTTTATTCTCCGCGAGTTCCTTTTCATTTTGGAATGCTACCTAATGCAAAACGGCCAGCGAGCCAAGTCTGGCGTTTTTCGGCTGCCGCTCCCGTATCTTTCAGCGCTAATCGCTTTTTTTATCATAGGATAAAATTTT
The DNA here is from genome assembly GCA_964460575.1 of uncultured Desulfovibrionaceae bacterium. Lineage (GTDB taxonomy): Bacteria > Desulfobacterota > Desulfovibrionia > Desulfovibrionales > Desulfovibrionaceae > Avidesulfovibrio. Next base: position 6,368 of record CAYWQK010000036.1, read on the forward strand.
GCCGGAATATATTCAGCACGGCAGGACTTCCAACCTTTATCTTGGTCCTGACTTGCATTGTTAACAAAAATGCGATAATCACTCGCGCAGATGTTTTTTCCTTTCGTTCCGGCGTGTTCCTCATGGAGCGAAAGGTTTTTTGCAATCGCGTTTGGATGGCCTGCCAAGTTTGTTTTTATAACTATATGAATTTTTTATGAAAAAAATTTTCTTTTTTTCTTCTTTTCTATTGTTTGCGTTAATTGCGTGGGATCTGTGCGTACAGCGATCCGGCAGGCCGCTGGAATTCTCTTTTTACGCCATGGGGTCGCAGGCCTATGGCACGCTTTACGGATCACCTTCCGGCAGCACGCCTTCTTCAATTCGCGCTTCTGTTGAGCGGCTTGAAAACAGCATCTCCTGGCGTAGGGCGGGGTCGGATTTAGCCCGTATAAATGCTGGAGCCGGGGCTGTTGTTGCTATTCCGCCTGAACTTGCGGCAACGCTAAAAGCCGTCCGACTTATCACGGAAAAGAGCGGCGGAGCTTTTGATCCGACGGTCGGTCCTTTGGTTCGTCTGTGGAAGGTTGATTCCGGTTCCCATTCGATTCCCGACGAAGCGGCCATAAAACAAGCGGTAGCGTTAGTTGGATTCACAAAGGCGGAATTGGGAAGTGATTCGATCCGTATGCTTCCGGGACAGCGGTTGGATCTTGGCGCGGCTGGCAAAGGGATGGCGTGTAGCGTCATGCTGGAAGAGGCATTTAAGGATGGCGGCGTTACCGGTGCCGTTGTTGCCTCTGGTGGCAGCGTGGGAGTAAAAGGAAGCAAAGGCGGAGAACCGTTTCATATCGCGGTTCGCGATCCTTTCGGCAGCCCATCGGATTCTGCAGGGGTTCTTCGATTGACCGATGCTTTTGTATCAACATCCGGCAGCTATGAAAAATATTTTGAAAAAAACGGCATTCGCTATCATCACATTCTCAATCCTATAAGCGGGCGTCCGGTAGTTTCCAGTCTTCTTTCGGCAACGGTTGTTTGCCCCGGACTAAGTCCTTTGCGGGGGATGATGAGCGATGCGCTCGCTACCGCTTGTTTTGTACTTGGCGTTGACGCGTCAATGCGGCTCCTTCGCGAATTTGGCGCAGAAGCGATTTTTATAACAAACGATCGCGCAATTTTTGTTACGCAAGGTCTGCATGATATTTTTACTTTGAATAAAGACAGCCCGTTCCATATAAAATATATGGATGAGGACGGGAAGGCGCAACACGGATTAAAATAGTGTTGAAGACCTTCTCGTGTAAAGGAAACGCACGCAATACGCAGTCGTAATGCTGCGCGTATATTCGGAATACGTGAAAGGTATTCTGAAAACAACAATACAGGGAGTACATTACATGAGTGAACGTCAGGGGATTATTAGACCTTCCGCGCGAGTGTGCGGGGGGATAGCTGTCCCTCATAGGAAAAATACGGCGGCGCTGCCTCTTGTGCGCGTTCCGGTGCCGGACAGAGTTTTCATCTCCATGCAGCAGCATATCGGCGCGCCATGCGAGCCGTTGGTAAGCAAAGGGGACACCGTATACGTTGGGCAGAAAATTGGTGATTGCGATAAGCCCGTGAGCAGTCCCGTACATGCTTCAATTTCCGGAACTGTCAAATCTATAAAAAATATCATGCTGCAAAGCGGTGCGATGTCTAAGGCTATCGAGATAGAATCTGATGGCAATATGACACCGTACGAAGGCATTAGGCCGCCGGTTATCCATTCGAAGGACGACTTTTTAAAAGCCGTTCGGGAGTCGGGATTAGTCGGACTTGGTGGTGCCGGCTTTCCGGCGCATATCAAGCTTGCGATTCCGCCTGAAAAGAATGTGGATACCATTATTATCAATGCCGCGGAATGTGAACCTTACATTACAGTTGATTACCGCCAATGTGTTGACGGGGCGGACGATGTTATAGATGGTTTGCTTGTTGTTCGCGAAAATCTTGGATTAAAGAATGCCTATATCGCTATCGAAGACAATAAGCCCGATGCGATCAGCTTGATCCGCAAGAAGCTGAATGAAAGCGGGCATACAGATGTGCATGTTGTTTCATTGCCTTCACGCTATCCTCAGGGGGCTGAAAAGGTACTTATTCATAGTGTAACCGGCCGTTTTGTTCGGCCCGGGAAACTTCCGGCCGATGCCGGCTGCCTTGTGATGAACGTGGGAAGCGCCGCATTTCTTTCCCGGTATGTAAAAACCGGAAAACCTCTTGTGAGCCGTTCGATGACGGTTGACGGAACGGCTATCCGCTATCCTAAGAATGTTCGGGTTCCTATAGGCATCGAGCTTTCAAAGATCGTGGAATTTTGCGGCGGCTATACGGAGGATCCGGAAAGGCTTCTTATAGGCGGTCCGATGATGGGCAGGGCTATGCCTGGCGATTCGTTTGCCGTTGTTAAAAACAACAATGCGTTGCTTGCTTTTGCGCCCGGGACGCTTACCTCCGTACGCGAAGACGCCTGTATCCGCTGCGGGCGGTGCGTGGCCAACTGTCCGATGCATTTGATGCCGACGATCATCGAAAAATACATGCGCCTGAAGGACAAGGAAGGTCTCCAGGCTTCCGGCGCGATGATCTGCATGGAATGCGGAAGCTGCGCGTTTATGTGTCCCGCTAGGCGTCCACTTGTGCAATACATGCGTGAGAGCAAGGCATTGCTGCGCAAATTTTCTGCAAAAAAATAACTGCAAGAGACAGTAGTCATGAATTTTACAGTAAGTTCTTCTCCTCATATGGTTCAAGGTAAGACAACGCGGGGGGTAATGGGCGATGTTGTCCTAGCCTTGATGCCGGCGATGGTGGCGGCGGTTGCCGTTTTCGGGCCCCGCACTCTTGTTGTCACAACGGTGACCGTGGGGGTTGCTGTTCTAACCGAATACATGTGCCGTTCCGTTCAGAAGCGAAAACAAACCGTAAGCGATCTTAGCGCGGTGGTTACGGGAGTGCTGCTCGCCTTCAATTTGCCTGTGGACATTCCGCTTTGGATGGCGGCTTTTGGATCCATTTTCGCCATCATGGTGGTCAAGCAGTTCTTCGGCGGTATCGGTCAGAATTTTGTCAACCCTGCTCTGACCGCCAGAATCGTGCTTATGGTTTCCTTTCCCGGCATCATGTCCAAGTGGGCGGCTCCGCTTGCTTGGAAACATGCCGCGGAGGCCGTTACCACGGCATCTCCGCTTGCTCTGCTTCCCTCTATGCTTTCCGATGCGCCTAGGGCGCTTCCTTCGCTACGGGATATGTTTCTTGGCCTTCACGCGGGATCGATGGGGGAAGTATCGGCGCTGGCCCTTTTACTTGGGGGCGTTTATTTGGTCTGCAGAAAAATTATTTCTCCGGTTATCCCTGTTTGCTTTATTGGCACTGTCGCTGTATTTATGCTGGTCTACAGCGGATTTAATCCAACTTTTACGCTGTATGAGCTTCTTTCAGGCGGATTGTTCCTTGGAGCCATCTTTATGGCGACGGACTACGCGACATCTCCTTTGACTTTGAAGGGCAAGGCGGTGTTTGCCATTGGGTGCGGCGTTATCACCTCTGTCATCCGTCTTTTTGGCAGTCTTCCGGAAGGTGTTTCTTTCTCCATTATACTCATGAACCTTTTGGTTCCTCATATAGAGCGCCTGACGGCTCCCAAGCCGTTTGGATGGGAGGCTACGCAGAATGGAAAATAAGAACACGGCGAGCGTTATTGTCAAATGTACGTTTGTGCTGACGGCGATTACCTTTGTGGTTGCTGCATTGCTTGCGACCTGTAATGCCATCGCGAGAAAAAAAATAGCCGCCAATATGGATTCAAAAGCGGCAGAAATGCGTAAAGCTGTTATTTCGGCGGATCAGTTTGAAAAAATAAATGCCGGAAATGTGGAATGCTACGCGGCCAAAAACGCCGCTGGAGAGCGCATAGGCTATGTGTTTACGACATCGGGAACGGGCTATGGCGGCGTGATTGAAGTAATGACCGCTATTGGGCTGGACGGCAAAATTACCGGCGTGAAAATATTGAGCCACAATGAAACTCCCGGACTTGGCGCCAACGCGGATAAGCCGGAGTGGACTGCTCAATTCAAAGGGCTTTCCGGTGAACTGAAAGTGAAGAAAGACGATCCCAATGGGCAAATAGACGCCGTTACAAGCGCAACCATCAGCTCCAGAGCGGTTGTAAGAGCCGTGAACGACGGATTTTATCACTTTCAGAAGATTCAAGGAGGAGCAGACAAATGAGTGAAAGCAAAAGCAATGCGAGAGTCTTTTTTAACGGGCTCGTTACGGAAAACCCAACGCTGCGTCTTGTGCTTGGCACCTGCCCGACTTTGGCTGTTTCCACATCTGTGAAAAGCGCTATTGGGATGGGCGTTGCAGCGACGCTTGTTCTTGTTTGCTCGAATGTAGTTATCTCGCTTTTGAGAAAAGTCATTCCCGATCTGATTCGTATTCCCGCGTTCATTACCGTAATCGCGGGATTTGTTACGATTGTGCAGATGCTTGTTAAAGCCTATGCCCCTGTTGTTGATGAAATGCTGGGGATTTATCTTCCGCTTATCGTTGTGAACTGCATTATTCTTGCCCGCGCGGAAATGTTTGCCAGCAAGAATGCAGTTATCGCTTCGGCTGTGGATGGTTTGGGCATGGGGGCCGGCTTTACGGCCGCGCTATGCGTGATGGGCGCGCTGCGCGAGCTTTTCGGCGCGGGGTCCCTAATGGGCATTTCCATTTCGAACACGGTTTTTGATCCCATTTTGATTTTTATCCTCCCTCCGGGCGGCTTTTTTGTTTTTGGCATACTCATTGCCATCGCGAACAAGCTTTCAGAAAAAAGCGGCAAGCCTGTTAAGCAGACAATAGGTTGCGCCGGCTGCCCCAATGCGACGACGTGTTCCGCTTGCGGAAAGGATGGTGAAACGGCATGAAAATTCTCCTTACAATCCTTATGACCGCGATCTTGACTGATAACTTTGTGCTGTCGAAATTTTTGGGAATTTGTCCGTTCCTTGGCGTTTCCAAGAAGCGCAGTACAGCCATGGGCATGAGTCTCGCTGTTATTTTTGTCATGGAACTTGCGACAATAGTGACGTATCCGCTTAATATTCTCCTTGAGAAGAACGATTTGGCGTATCTGCAGACGCTTGTTTTTATCCTCGTCATTGCCGCTCTTGTACAGCTTGTTGAAATTATATTAAAAAAATATGTTCCCGCGTTATATAAGTCTCTCGGTATCTTTTTGCCGCTGATCACGACGAACTGCGCGGTGCTTGGTGTGGTTTTGCTTAATGTAAAGGAAGGATATAATTTCTTGCAGGCGATAATGAATTCTCTCGGCGGTGGGTTAGGCTTTATGGTCGCGATGTTTTTGTTTTCAGGCATCCGTGAGCACATGGAGGCCTGCGATATTCCGCGATCGTTACGCGGCCTTCCGATAACGCTCATTGCTGCGTCGTTGGTGTCCTTATCTTTCTTGGGCTTTACCGGTATTGTTGAAGGTATTTTCAAATAATCGCCCAACGCGGGGGAGATTTCGATTATGGAGTTTATAACAGCGTACCTGATGGGTCCTGTGGGCCTTATGGCGGGTATAGGATTGATCGCCGGATTATTGCTGGCCATCGCTTCGATTGTAATGGCGGTGCCCGTTGACGAGAAGGCAAAAGCCATCGAGGAGGTTTTGCCTCAAGCCAACTGCGGCGGCTGCGGTTTTACCGGCTGTGCTGATTACGCGGCGGCGCTTTCCACTGGCAAGACAGAAAAAACAACGCTTTGCGCTCCTGGCGGCGAGGATGTGGCGAAAAAAATCGCGGCGGTACTGGGCGTAGAGGCTGGCAAAGTCGAACGTATGTCGGCTGTTGTGCGCTGCAACGGGCGTCAAGGCGTTACCGGCCGTATGTATGAATATTCCGGGGCTCAGTCCTGCGCGGCTGCCTCACAGCTCTTTGGCGGGCCTACATTATGTCCGTATGGATGTCTTGGTTTAGGCGACTGTATGGGAGTATGTGATTACGACGCCATTAATATGATTTCCGGTCGCGCGGTTATCGATCCCACAATGTGCAAAGCTTGCTCCAAGTGCGTAGAAACCTGTCCCAAGGGCTTGATAAAATTGATGCCGGCCCTTTCGGATAAAAAGGTCGTGCTATGCATGAATAAAGCGGCCGGCGCCGATACGCGCAAGGCTTGTAAGTCGGGCTGTATTGGCTGCGCCAGATGCGCGAAGGTATGCCCGTCCGAGGCCGTTGTTCTTGACGGCGCCCTAGCTACCGTCGATTTTGAAAAATGCACAGCCTGCGGAAAATGCTTGGACGTATGTCCTACCCAGGCCATCCGTACGGTTTGCCGCGCCGAGGTTCTTTTTAGGAGTTAGCCCGCGCGGCTGCAGAAAGTTAGTGTCCCGCAGCGGGAGGTGCGTCGATGTATGCGTTAAGCCATCTTCAGATTTTCTGTCGTGATCTTGAACGCATGATTCGGTTTTGGACGAAGGCGCTGCACGCGGAATTTATATGTCTTAAAGAATTTGGCGGAAAGCCCGGCGCGGTTGTCCGCTGCGGGGGGATTGATTTCTGCTTAAAGCAGGAGAAGGAGGCCGACGAGGCTCAATCATGCGCCGCAGGGGTGAATCACATCGGCTTTTTTGTAAATGATATTCACAAGGAAGCGGAGCGTTTGATAGGGCAATTCGGCTGTTCGCTGCGCCAGGCGGATGAGGGAAAACCTTTTTTATTTTTGCGCGGTCCCGAAGGGCTGATAATTGAACTGCAGCTCAAGCAGGCGGATTAGGGTGTTTTCCGGTATGGATGCTCTTTTTAGTTGTATTGAAGGCGAATGATTCGAACGGATTGGCAGTATAATTGCTTAACGCAGCCGGCGCTTCATAAAGCGCCGGCTGCGTTTTTTCTACGGTATACGCTGATATGGTGAAAG
>CAYWQK010000037.1:0-12397 GCA_964460575.1 uncultured Desulfovibrionaceae bacterium
GTACGCCTTCGTCCACCAAGATGCTATCAGGTCTGACAAAATGAAGATCGGGAATACCGCGATCGCCAGGTTCAAGATCGCCCTCGCCAGAACGTCCGGCCCCGCCATCGGTATCCGGTTCATAACCACCGTCCGGCCAGCCTACGTCCAAACCGCCTAGGCGATCCAGCCCGTCATAGAGCGCCATATTGGTATATTCATGATAGCGCCCGCCGCCAACGGCAGAGGAAGCGTTACCGGGACCTGCAGCGGGCATTAGATCCGGTTCGTTCATGGCCGCGAAGAAATCCGCGCCGTCTACCTGCGCGCCGCCCACGTCAAAACTGGGCATGTTCTTGCTGGAGTATGCCTTATAAAAATCCGTTAGAGACAGCGACGCGCCATCTTCAAACGTCATAACCAGATCGTCGCCGTTACGGGATAATGTGGCGGCATCAGTGGGGAAGTCAAAAATAAACTTGGCTTCCGGTTCGCAGGCCACAGCTTGGTTGTTTCCAGCTTCCGGTCGAATAAGGTGAATGTCCGCCATGATGAAACTCCTCTGGTCAAAAGTCCTGCTGCAGACGCTCTTCCAAAAAATTGGTCCGCGGCAGCCGTCCACATAAAATTTCCGTTGGACGGGGGGGGGGGGGGGGAAGGATATCTACATTTCAAAGGCTCGGAAGCCGCGATATACGGCCCCCGGCTTAAAATATACGGAAAGGAAGAGACAGATAGCGTCCCGCGATGGGCGCGCTTTCCGGATTTGCTTACTGAAAGCTTGAGGGAAACGGGTGTACCCCGCTACATTGGGCGAAAGCATAAAAAAACCTGCCAAATAACCAGATACGCAAGAAAAGAATAAAGGCCGCACCTTTATTCCAGGAGGATGATGCCTGCATGCTTTTATGGATTAACCAGCTTGCACTGGAGAGCATGCTAGGGAGCGCACCCGTCCCTTTCTGCGAATCTCTTTACTCGGCAGAGATTCTCCAAGCGGAGATATATAGTCGCTTGGTGTCTTCATTGTGGATCCGCGGAGAAAATTTGTCAAGCCTGCAGTTCGGGAAAACTTCTCTGAGCAAAGGTACAGTCCGCGCTCCGGCACGCATGCGGGGCGGTCCCCAAAAGCCCCGTGTGCTGACGGCAAACGGCTCATCGGCCAATTCCGCCGCCGTGCCATGTACCCGCCAAAGTCGGAAAAGCACATTTCACCCGCGCTTCGCCTTCCCGCACAACCTAGGAAGGGGAGTGCGCCGAATAAAAAAAAGCCCGGCGCGATACCGGGCGGGCATTGTACCTTACGCAAACACCTTGCCACACCATCGGACCCTGCCGTGAATGACAAACGTTTCAAGATCCGGCCCCTCCACATCGATATCGGGGTAGCGGGGATTTTCCGAGCGCAGAATAAGGCCGTTCAACCCTTTATGGATGCGCTTCACGCGGAGCTCGTCGCCCAGCGTCACCACATAGATATGGCCATCCCGCACATCGACATCCGACTTGTCCACAAGAATCGTATCGCCGTCGGAAAAGAGCGGTTCCATGGAGTCGCCGACAACGCCCATAAGAACCGAATTGCCGATTGATATATGTTTCGTGCAAAGAAAATCCCTGCGAAACGCGTAGAGGCCTTCAACGTTTCCATCCGTTTCCAACGAGGCTCCGGCACCGGCCTTGGCCACGACTTTGGGGACGAATTCGTAATCCACCATTTTTTCATCAGGCAAGACAAGCCTCGCACCGACGAGCGCAAGAAGGCCTTCAACCTGAGAAACTTTCGGTATCTGCTGCCGGTTTCCCCACCGGCTGATGTTGATAGCCGAAACTCCAGACGCACGGGAAAGCCCGGCGGCGTTGCCGTATATGCGCTTCCCCAGTACAATCGCATCGACAATTTGATCGGATAAGAGCCTTTTTTTCATAATCATTACTACTACCCATATACGCCAACAAGTCAAGCGGTATTATGTGTTATTATAGACTTTACATTTTTGCACATGAGTGTAAAAAAAACGTCGAGACCTTTTTGGAGGCCGGCCCATGTGGCCGCGGCGCAAGCTCAAACGGATAATGGCATTCCCTCCGCAAACGCGGATACGCTTTGAAGCGCCGCGATGCAAGTTGGTTATGCTACAAAATTAAGGGATGCTGCCGCCGCGCCAAGTCCGGAAAACAGCGGGAGAGCCTCCTCAATCCATACTAGACTAATAACCGCTATTAGGATAGTTCAATTTTAACCGCTTATTTTCCTCCTCATGCACAGGAAGGGATTTTATTGCCTTTAAGAGGCTATGTTAGGCGGCACGCAACGTTCATCACCAAAGTGAATTTACCGCACAGGGCAGACACATGAGCGAATCGCAGCAGAAACAGAACGCCTCTCCCGCAACTTCAGGCACAGCTCCGCTTTCCCCTTCGGATGTGGACTTTATGCCCGCTCTCCTGCAAAGCCTTTCTACGCTCATGTTTCTAAAGGGGAAGCATGTTTCTCCGCAGTTTCTGCTTGCCGGGCTAGCCGGATCCGGAAAGGTTAGCGTTGGGGCATGTCTGCGGGCCGCGGAACGGGCCGGACTCAAGGGAAAGGTTCTGTACCGTCCCAACCTGGACAGCATTTCCCCGCTGACCATGCCGTGTATTCTTTTGCTGAAAGATAATACCTCGTGTGTACTTACTTCCATTGACGGCGAAAACGCGAAGGTTATTCTCGCGGAATTCGGCAGTACCGCGCAAACGTTTTCCCTAGACACACTCAAAGAACAGTATTCAGGCTACGCTGTTTTTGGCGCGCTGGAAAGCCGGGCCGATGCCCGCACTGAGCCTGTAAAGCTCAAGGGCGGCAAAGATTGGTTCTGGAGCGTCTTGCGTTTTTATATGCCTATTTACCGGCATGTGGCCTTAGCCAGCGTGGTGGTGAACAGTATCGCCGTGGCAAGCTCCCTCTTTGTTATGAACGTGTACGACCGCGTTATCCCAAACAACGCGTATGAAACGCTATGGGTGTTGGCCGCCGGGGTAACGCTTGCCTACTTCTTTGATTTTCTCCTGCGCAGTCTCCGCAGCCATTTTGTGGATCTGGCCGGGCGCAATGCCGACGTGGTGCTTTCAAGCAAACTCATTGATAAAGTGCTTTCCATGCGCATGGACGCCAAGCCGGAATCCACGGGCGCCCTGGTAAACAACTTGCGGGAATTCGAGTCCCTGCGGGAATTTTTTAGCTCCTCTACCTTCCTTGCCTGCATTGACATCCCGTTTCTTTTGCTGTTTTTCCTCCTCCTGGCATTCATCGGCGGCCCGCTCGTGCTGCTGCCACTAGGGGCTATGCCCGTACTCCTCGGTGCGGGCGTATGGCTGCAGATAACCGCCCGCAGAAGTGCCGAAAAAAGCTACCGGCACAATATGCAGAAAAACGCGCTCCTCGTGGAAATGGTGAACGGGCTGGAAACAGTGAAAGGCTGCATGGCGGAAAGCCGTATGCAGCGCTTATGGGAAGCCGTTGTCGGCATTTCGGCCCAATCTTCCACAGAGGCCCGCAAATACAGCACCCGCGCGGTGAGTTTTGCCACCTTTGTCACCCAAATGGTCACGGTGGGCATGGTTATATGGGGGGTCTACCGCATCGGCGAGGGAAAAATGAGCATGGGCGCCCTCATAGGCTGCAATATTCTCGTAGGGCGCATCATGGCGCCACTTCTCCAGCTGGCCTCCTTGCTCACACGGCTTCAAAATTCCCGGATTTCTCTCAAGGCACTGGACATGCTCATGGATTTGCCTTCTGAAAATCAGGATCAGGCCGCCTGCATGGACTTTGGCTCGCTCTCCTGCGAATTCGCTATGGACAACGTGAGCTTTGCCTATCCCGGCGCGCAGGCACTGGCCCTCGACGGCGTGTCTTTGCGCATCCGTCCCGGCGAAAAAGTGGGCATCATCGGAAAGATGGGCTCGGGCAAGAGCACACTAGGCAAGCTTCTCATTGGGCTTTATCAGCCAAAAGAAGGACAAGTCAGCTTCGGCGGTGTGGACATTGGCCAGCTTGCCACGGCCGACCTGCGCAGCCGTACGGGTTTCCTGCCGCAGGAAGTCGTGCTTTTTTACGGTACTGTGCGCGATAACATCGCCCTTGGCGACCCAACCATCAACGACCATCTCATTCTGCGGGCCTCCGTCATTTCCGGTGTGGCCGATTTTGTCAGAAAGCATCCTTCCGGTTACGGTGCGCAGGTGGGCGAACAGGGGCGCAACCTTTCAGGCGGGCAGCGCCAGGCAATAGGGCTTGCCCGCGCTTTGGTGCGCGATCCCGATGTGCTCATCCTCGACGAGCCTACCAGCAATATGGACGCAGACTCTGAGCAAAGGGTTCAACAAAGACTGGCCGCTGCAACGAAAGACAAAACGCTTATTCTCATCACGCATAGGCTCAGCATGCTGCGTATGGTGGACAGACTCATCGTTATGAACGAGGGCAAAATTGTTCTGGACGGTCCTAAAGACGCCGTATGGCAAAAGCTCCAGGAAAGGCGGAGAACGCGCTCCCCGCAATCCGTTCCGCAAAAGATTCTCCAGAATATTGTTCCGGAGGCTATGCGAAACGCGAAACTATCCGAAAAAGCGGGAACACCTCAAGAAAAGTCCGACGGCGCCGTAGCAAAAGCGCAGGTCCAGACTTCCCCTAACGCATAATCAAAAAAAAAAAAGCGTTTTCGAGTCCCCATATTACGGAATGAGCATCTATGGATACAGACATCAAGCAAAATTCTGGTAGCGCTCCGGAGTCCAACCGCGGCGTGGACCCGTTCAGGGGAGGCCCTCCCGCGCCTCCTAAGCCCGTGCAAAGTCTTTTTGAGCCGGCCGCCCATGCCCACGACCTGCTGCCCGAAGATTTGCCGTACGCGGCGGAAGTGGAAGCGGCGCTGGCCAGACGCCCCACCAAAAGCGCCCGATGGCTGTCCATCGGCGTATTCGCCTTTTTCGCGGCGTTTATTTTCTGGGCCAGTATAGCCACGCTGGACGAGGTCACCCATGCGGAGGGGCAGGTAGTCCCTTCTTCGCGCACGCAGATTATTCAGAACCTTGAGGGTGGTATTCTAAGCTTTGTGGAAGTGCATGAAGGGCAAATCGTAGAAAAGAATGAAGTTCTCGCCCGAATCAGCAATGAACTGGCCGAGAGCAATCTGCGCGATACGCTCTACAAGGCTATGGAAAACCACATCTCCATCGAGCGGCTAACTGCCTGCGTTTACGGTAAGCCGTTGAAGTGGCCTGAAAATGTCAAGGAATGGCTGGAGAGTGGCATAGGGTACAAGCTTACCGATAGCCAGCTTGAACAGGGAAAGCACCTCATGAAGGTGCAGGAGGAATCCTTTGCTGTACAGAACAGGCAGCGCAAGTCGGAACTGGAAGTTCTTGTGGCGCAGTCCGAGCAGCGCCACCAGGAAGTAAAAGAGCAGCTCTCCCGCAGAAAACAGCTCGCCAGCAGTCGTGAACTTATCAGTCAGCAGATGGGTATGGCGTCGGCGCTTCTGGCTAAGCATAGCTATTCCCGCCAGCAGTACCTGGAGCTTCGCGGACGATCCGTTCAGGTGGAGGGCGAACTTGATACGCTGGAAGCTTCCATTCCTAGAGCCAGAGCCGCAGCCAGCGAAGCCGAACATCGTATAGAACTGCGCAAGGCCGAGCTGGACGCTGCGCTTGTGGAGGAAATCAATAAACGCCGTCTAGAACTGGCGTCTCTGCGCGAAAGCCTCTCCGCGGGGAGCGACCGCGTAACCAGAACGGAACTGCGCTCCCCCGTTCGCGGTACGGTGAAGAAAATATACATCAATACACTGGGCGGTGTCGTCAAACCCGGCGAACCGATTATGGAAATCGTGCCGCTAGACGATACTCTCTTGGTGGAGGCACGGATACGCCCGGCGGACGTGGCCTTTCTGCATCCCGGGCAAAAGGCAATGGTCAAAGTGTCCGCCTATGATTTTTCCATCTACGGCGGGCTGGACGGCGTACTGGAGCAAATCAGCGCCGATACTATAGAAGATAAACGAGGAGAATTTTATTATCAGGTTAAAGTTCGCACGCCAAAAACATCTATCGTCTACCGCGGAGAAGAACTACCTATCATGCCGGGCATGATGACAACGGTAGACATTATGACAGGCAAAAAGACGGTCTTGAACTATCTGCTTAAACCCCTACTCAAGGCAAAACAGAACGCACTGAGAGAAAAATAGAAATGTTCTAACGCGCTACTCGCAACAGGTGCGCTGTGGATCGAGCATCACTGGCAGGAGGTCGCCATGCTCTCTCTCATTTTCTTTAAAAGGGTTAAAAGTATGAAACGCTTTTCCGTGATAATGATTGCTTCTCTCTATCTTGGTATCGCTCTCGGAGCTTCTTCGGCCCGCGCTGAAGACAAAAACGGGTTTATCCCGCTGAAGGAATCTGTTGAATCCCTGATCCGAGTCAATAACTCCATTAAGGCGCTTGAAGAAAACCGTTCCGCCGTGGGACACGAAATCAGGAAGGCGAAGGCAGGGTACGGACCCCGTGTTGACGTTACCGCCAGAGCCGGCGTCGGCAGGCTCACCGACAGTACGACACGTTCCTACAAATACAACACAACCATGCCGTATTCCTCAGGCTCCCTAATAGTCACCCAGCCGCTGTGGGACGGCTGGCAGACCCGCGGCCGCGTGCGCGAAGCCGAAGCCACGTACCGTTCTCTGGACTGGCGCGTGCTAGACAACGCCAATTCGCTGGCCCTTGATGCCATTATCGCCCATGTGGACGTGCTGCGCCGCCAGCAAATCTGTCTTTTGTCCGAAGACAACGTGAATTCCCATGAGGAAATTCTGGAAAAAGCCCGCGCCCGCGAGACGGAAGGCATAGATACTATGGCCGATGTTTCACAGGCACAGAGCCGACTTGCCCGTGCCCGTTCCTCGCTTGTCGAGGCCCGCGCATCTCTGCGCAACGTCAAGGATTCCTACACTCGTTTGACCCAGAATCCCGCGGAGTCGCTCAGCCCTGTAAATTTGCCCGAGAACATGTTTCCGTCTGCTGAGGAAGTGCTCAAAAGAGCGCAGAAACACAATCCCAAGGTCGCGGCCTATATCGAAGATGTGAAAGCGGCCACTGCCGTCAGAGAACAAGCCCGTTCCGCTTACAGCCCAGCCTTCAGCGTTGAAGCCGGCCCTTCCTTTTCCGACCGCGACGGCAAAAACGAGCTTTGGCGGGCGGAAATGGGCGTTGCCGCCGTTGTGCGCTGGAATTTGTTCAACAGCGGCGCCGATATAGCTGAAAGCAAAGCCGCCGCCGCCCGTATCCGCCAGAGCCGCCGCGTTCTGTACGACTATATGGATGAGCTGAAGCTCAGCGTCGAACAAAGCTGGACGGATTTTCTTTCGGCGCAGAAGCAGTACGAATTTTACCGCGAAGCCATCGAGTACAATAAAACCACCCGCGACGCCTACGTGGAGCAGTTCGACATGGGCGAGCGCAGCCTGCTCGACGTGCTTGACGCGGAAAACGAACTCTACAATTCTTCCACACAGGCGGCAACGGCTTTCGGTAATACACTGATTGCGGCCTATAGGCTGAAGGCGTTAACCGCTGATTTGCTTCCCGAACTCGGCGTGCGCCTCGAGCTGCTCAAGGTTACGGCCGCCGATTACGAACCGCTGGATCATTTGAGCTTGCCGCAATAGCCCGGCTTCACGGCTTGGCTGTGTATGTCCCCTGGCGCTGTTAGGCAGCGGGAGTGCCTAAATTTTCATGAAAGCGTATATTGTCCATATGGTACGCGTGTCTGCGCTGGCGTTGTGCGCGCTAATGCTCACAGTCATCCCGGGATTCGCAGCGCAGACGCGGGCGAGAGTACGCCTCTTTGGAACGGTAGAATTCCAGATGGATTTGAAAAAGCAGAGGAACTGGCTCTCCGCCATAGAGAAACATACAAGCAAGCCGATTTTTTTTGATGAGAAGCGTTTTAATGCATCTACTCACTGGAAGGACCTAAAGCAGCAAACGGAGGGAAAGCCCCTGTTGCAAAAGCTGAATATTGTCAATAAATTCTGGAATATGTGGCCCTATCGGACAGATCCTGAAGTCTATGGCAAACAGGATTACTGGGCGGCCCCTTACGAATTTCTGGGAAAGTCAGGGGATTGCGAGGATTATTGCATCGTCAAGTATTACACGCTGAAAGCGCTTGGAGTCCCCGTCGACGACATGCGCATTGTGGTTGTGAAAGAAATGATCCGTAACATAGGGCATGCCATACTTGTTGTTTACGATGGGGACGGGATATACATCCTCGACAATCTTTCTGAGGCGGTCCGCTCAGCGGAAAGAGTACGAAATTATATGCCGCAGTTTTCCGTAAACGAAAAACACCGCTGGGTACATGTAAAGGCTAGGTAACAGCAGTTTTCGCTGCCGCAGCGCAATAACGATAAAGGGTATTCTCAGTAAGAGGATGGAGGAAGGCGATGAACAGCCGCGAACATACCAGCCATTCTGGCTTTTCCAAAAAATCCGCTCTCCTAGCCGGTATCTGTCTCGCGATCATTTCAGGAGGGATTACTCTGTTTTTCAGTCATTCCTTGCTTGAAAGCCGGCAACACGGAGAGTTGAAGCGCTATGAGCAGAACGTAACAGCCTGGCTCAACGATTCCGGACAGGTCGTCGACATCTGGAATACGGAAATGCGGAAACTCAGACTTCAGGCGAGCGAACAGGGAGAGATTCAGCAATTCGCGGGAGATTCCTTTGAAGTGAATCAGCATCCGGCGAAAAGCGGCCGCGCCTCAAACGAAGAGGACCTTTCCGGCACGGCGGCAGCGCTTTCTGAGGAAACCAAGTACCTGCGTAATCTTTTGCTGGATTTCATGAATTTTAACGGCTTGCATGATGTGCGCCTCGTCAACAAGGACGGGCGGACCATCCTTTCGGCCTACAGCACGCCCACACCCTTGTCTTCCGAGCAGAGCAACGCTGCGCTGCGTTCTTTAAAGACGGGGAAAACCGTTGTCTTGCCCGTGCGCGGGGACAGCAGCGGCCTTATCCTGGACGTATTCGAGCCTATCAAGGATATTGACTCTCAGGATACGGACGTGGCGGTGTTTATGTGTTCCACGCCTGTACTCAGCAAAATCTCGCAGTTCATTGCCCGTCCAAAGCAAAATGACATGGCGACGGCGGCCATGCTCCAAAAAAATGGCGCCAACTGGGAAAGATTGCAGGCCCCCGTGCCCGAGACTCTTTCGAAAGAGTTGCAAAATGCGCTTTCGGACGGCAGGGGAAACTTGCCTTTTGGCCGGCGCGACAGCGTTTTTTCAGGCACTGGCCAAGTATACTCCATGTCGAAATTTTTCCCTGAACTGAACTGGTCTCTTGTGCACGAAACACCGGCCGATGTGATGGACGGCATCGTTTTTCGGGCGAAGTTGCCCGTATACATTGTGGGTCTGCTGGGTTGGATGAGCTTCATGCTGCTCTGCGGGCTTTTGTGGTGGATGGCCTTCGGCCGCGAGCAACTGGCCGTGGCTTCCGAGCTGCGCCGCCTAAACCAGCTCGTCTCTCGGCAGAAAGAATTACTGGACAGCGTAAATATTTCCCTTGATATAGGTCTGTTTATGGCCGACGTAAAAGGGCAGATACGTGTCTGCAACCCCGCTCTTGCGGCCATACTCAACAAGGAAGAAGGCGAAATACGGGATCAGATGCTTTTTTCCTGTTTCCCCGCGGAGGTGGCTACAACCCTTATTGACGCTATCCGCAACGTTGCCGTTAACAATAGAGAGGACGCCTGCGAAGTGGTTATGGGGAAAAACGGAGAACAGCGCCTGTACCGCGTAACGCTGTTCCCGTTCCTCGACGCCAGTGAAACACAGGTGCGCGACAGCATCCGCGGCGCCGTGGTCTCCATGAAGGATATCACCGAGTTCCGCCGCCATAGCGAACGTATGCGCCAGCAGCAGAAAAGCCTTATCGAGGCCTTTACCAGGGCCGAAGAAAGCGTGGATCCTTACCTGGCCGGACATTCCATGCGCATGTCCCGCCTCGGCGAATTGGTGGCCGCCAGTATGGAATTGTCCGAAGACAGCAGGAATACCGTGATCATGGGCGCACAGCTTTCCCAGGTGGGCAAGTTGTTCATTCCCCGCGAGATTCTGACCAAAGAGGGCAAACTCACGCCGGAAGAGCTGCAGGAAGTGCGCCGGGCTCCCGAACACGCTTTCAACCTCATCAAAAGCGTGGACTTTGACCTGCCTATAGCTCAGGCCCTGCACGAAATGTATGAACATATGGACGGTTCGGGCTATCCTAGAGGGCTGCGCGGAGAAGATATCCTTCCCGAAGCGCGTGTACTCGCGGTTCTTAACGCCTTCTGCGCCATGGTAAGTTCCCGTTCCTACCACAAGCGCATGGATGAAAAGACAGCCCTTAAAGAGCTTGAAGGCAACCCGATTTTTGATCAGACGGCGGTGAAGCACCTAAAGAAAGTGCTGAACTCCCCTGAAGGCATACTAGCCGCCAGCCAAGACGCTTAAAGCCTCCGCTGCTCGGCGCAGGGCTTACTAGCAGTACGGCCTCGGTAGCGGCTCCAACGAAATGCGCCCGAGGCCGTGTTTCCGTTTTGCTGAAGACCACCCGGAAAACGGCTTGGGGTTCAAACATTCCCCATGCGTCTACGTGAGGCTACGCCGTAGTGACGGCGGTTCCCTTTACCTGCTTGCTGATGTACATGCGTTTATCCGCCACCGAGAGCAGCGCCTTACAGGTGAGAGGAATGCCCTGCTCCTCAAGCTCGCCTAAGTGGGCGCAGCCTATGGAGAAGGCGAAGGGGACGTTCTGCCCGTCTTCAAGCAGAACAGTTTTCCGCATGGAGTCGTTTAGCGTTTTGATGCGGTGGCAGAAATCCTCATATTCGCCCGCTATGGAAATAATAACGAATTCATCGCCGCCATAGCGAGTAATGAAGCTGCGGTGGCGTATATCAAAATATTTTATCCAGAAGTGGCCGCAGCTGCGAAGAACCTCATCGCCTATGGTATGTCCGTATGTATCATTGATATCTTTAAACTTGTCTAAATCCACCAAGGCCATGCAGAGATCCAAACCGCTGTTTTGGGCTTCCAGCATATAATGCTGAAAAAGGGTATCCATATAATAGCGATTATAGCAGCCTGTGAGAGGATCTCGCAGCAAACGGGAATTTTCCTCCTGCAGACGCCGGATTTCATCAAGGGCAAATCCTTGCCCGTCAAGCCAGTCCATGCAGGTAAGTACCATGATCATTTCCAGCGTAAGGGGGCGGCCGTCAAGCTGAATATCCTTGGAAATAACGATATACGTGTGGCTGCCCACGGTCTCCAGACGCGAATGGCAGCCGCAGATAGTCGCGTTTTCCTTTGTGGCGCAGACATCGCAGGTGCCGGATCGGTTCCACAAATCGCCACATTGCCCGTTTTGAACAAGGCCGTCTTTTCCAATATAATAACTCTGGCATCCCTCTCGGGAAACAAGACGAACAATAGTAAATACCTGACGAAGCGCTTCAACTACCCCACGGAGTTCGCTTAGCGTATAGATATATTTTTTGTGGTAGGATATCATATCGATGGCGCCTCCATGCGCTATCACGCTATCCTAGTAAACATGCCTTGTCACGAAAAAGTTTGGGCCGCTTAGCTAAAAGAAAAC
Organism: uncultured Desulfovibrionaceae bacterium; assembly: GCA_964460575.1. Classification (GTDB taxonomy): domain Bacteria; phylum Desulfobacterota; class Desulfovibrionia; order Desulfovibrionales; family Desulfovibrionaceae; genus Avidesulfovibrio. The sequence continues at coordinate 11,686 of CAYWQK010000037.1, forward strand.
GGGAGAAGCGCGGTTTTCCGCCGCGGATGAACGCCGGTAACGCTATGTCTCGCCTTTTTCTCCGGCAAAATTCGCCGATTGCCACTAGATATGGTTATTCCCAGCGCTTGCAGTAAAAGCGACCTTACTGGCCTTTGATAGCTACGGGCGAGCAGGAAGCGGCGCCGGACGCCAGAGCCGGAAAATCGGGTAGACTTTCATTGACGGCTCTTTGCGCGGCGCTTTTTTCAAATCTTTCCAACAAGTGTTTAGAATGGATAACATCGTATCTTACTACGTAATTTCGCAACTTGAAGCGGACAGTAATGAAACGCTACATGTAAATTGCAAGAACACGTTGGACGCACTGCGGTAGAAGTTTGAAAGCCTAAACCTATGTCAGGTTGCGTAAACACGGTTTAGAAACTTGTCGAATATCTCCTCGGGGATACGGTATCCCACTTTCTTGCGGAGTCCGCCGTTCAACAAATCCGCAGCAACAGGATAATCTTCTTCGGTGTATCTTTCAATGGAGACACCTTTGGGAATGAACGCACGAATTGACATCCTCCCCCGCCTGAAGTCAGGGGATTCCTAGCGCGGCAGCGGCTCTAACGAACCGCGCCATAGGCGGGTTCCTGCTTCAGCGAGACCGCCCAGAACAAGGCTTTGTTTGTACCGCAAACATTCCCACGTGGGGAATGTTACGGGTACGAACCAAGCGCCTATTCCC
>CAYWQK010000038.1:0-12396 GCA_964460575.1 uncultured Desulfovibrionaceae bacterium
GCGATCGGATGCCGGAACGTCCCGCAGCGAGGGCAGGCCCAGATCCTTCCATGTGGAATCAGCCGCGAAAGTACATCAATCTTCTGAAAAAGTTTCAGGGCGTCATCACTCCGGATTTCAGCCTATATCGCAATATGCCGCTTGTGATGCAGAACTGGTCAACTTATCAGAGCAAAGCCATTGAAGCATGGCTGCAAAATGAGGGCATCGAGGTAATTCCCGATGTTCGTTTTGCCAACGAACGCTCCTACAGCTTTTGTTTTGATGCGTTGAAAAAAACAGTACCGTAGCGATTGGTACGCACGGCTGCATAAAGCGCTCAGTCGACAAGAGCCTACTTTGAAAAAGGATTTGCCGAAATGGTAAAGCGATTGCGGCCGAGAACGATTATCATTTACGGCGCCACTCCCGACAGCATTTTCGTAACGTATCGAGAAGAAGGTATACATCTTATTCAGCTCGACAGTGTCTTCGCCGACACTCACAAAAAGGCGGTGAGTGTTTGATGGGGACAGGAGCAAGTGGGTAATTTCGGCAACACAAAAGGTAGCAAAACAGTTAGTACGGCAACTAAGAAAAGTGCTGCATTCGTGGTGTCAGGAATTTACCAAAATCTATTCAAATAGTACTGGGGAATCTCGCCCTTGTTGACCTTCGTCTTTTTGCTGAGGTAATCCACCGTATAGGTCTTTTGCAGAAGGGCGCCTTTATATTTCTCGTTGGTGAGAATCCTTTGGACCGTTTTGGCTACCCATTTCGTGTTATGCGACGGGCCTATGTCTTCGTCTGCTTCAAACCGCCTGCTGATACGGTACCCCAAAATAACAAAAGCAACGCCTTAGGCACAAAAAAAGGGGGAGGGAACAAATTCCCTCCCCCTAAAAAACGCGTTCAAGCAAAACCCGGCGATGCCAGGTTACGCGCTAGCGCGATTAGAACAGGTAACGCATGTAAGCGCCAACCTTCCAAGCGTTTTCGTCGTGATCGGCAACCGCCTTGCCCCAAGTGCTTTCCTTGAGGTTCAGACGGATGTAGCTCATTTCGAGGTGAGCAGACAGGTTCTTGTAGATCTGGTACTTGGTATCGAAGTCGAATTCCCAAGCCTGATCGCCCTTGGTCAGGTACATGCCGTCGTAAGCGCCGGAACCCCTCGCCTCAAAGGGAGCAGGAACGAAGCCCTTCTTGGCCATGGCCGCGCTGTTGGTGCCGCGCATATAGGTGGCACGCACGTTGTGCTTCAGATCTTCGACGTAGTTGATGTCGTCGATACGCAAGCCCAAGCCCCACATGCCGTTGCCGTGGAAGGAGAGGCGGGCCGTATCGCTGGCGTTGTAGGAGCCACCATCGAAGCCGAAGTTGGTGGCATCGCTACGGCCGTAAATGAAGGGCAGGCGTTCGGAACCGTCGCTGACGTTGCTGTTGTCACCGGAGCTGTACCAGAAGATAAGGCCCGGTGTCACAAAGTCCAGCTTGTACTGAGCCAAGGCGGACACAGCCCAGCCGCTGCGCTTCATATCCATCTTCTGGCCATAGATGTCAAAGCCCTGGCCCATATCAGAGGAGCCGTAGACGAAGTCAAGGGCAACTTTGATGGGATCAAAGAGGGTCATTTCACCGCCAATGCCGAGCCACCAGGCGATAGCGCCGTCATCGTTGTCACCGACATAATTGGCGGTCGTGCCCATGATGGAGCCGGTAGGAGCAAGGCCGGCGACCATACGCTTCACGTCAGAGCCGTAGGTCAAGTTGCCGCTAGCGCCGGTCAGGGCGTCTGAGCCAATAGCGCCGACCATAACGTAGGGAGTCACCTTCCAGCCGTCGCCCTTAATCGGAAGGGATCCGGCGAAGAGGTCAACGGCATCGTGCGGGGTATTGTAATCGTTGTACGGACGGGCCCAGAAAGCTGAGATGCCGAACATATCGTCGAACTGGTAGCTCAGCGTGACGGCAGCCATATCGTTAGAGCTTTCAAGCACGGGCTGCATAAAGGTGAACTGCGGTAGACCGAGGGGCTGGAGACCCATGCGGACTTTCAAATCGGTTTCAGGAACGATCCAGTCCAAGTAGGCGTTCTTGGTCTTGACGTTGTTGCCGTCGGTACCGATGGCCCAGCCGTTGGAAGCACCCCACTGCCCGTAGCCGATTTCAAAGACCAACACGGCCTTCAGGTTCTCAGAAGCTACAAACTGGAACTGGGGACGCAGACGCTGGGCGGCTAGGAACGTGTCTCCCTTGTCATGATACATATCTCCCCAGATAAAGCCGAACTGCCAAGAACCCTTAGCCTTCAGCTCAACAGCATTAGCAGTACCGAACGCGCTACCGAGGGCGATGCCGGCGGCAAGCAGCAGAGTCACTAGACGCTTCATACTTATCCTTCCTTGTTGGTGAATCCTTTCGGATCCGTTTCTTTCTTCCCCCAGGGGCGTTTCCGCCCTGCCTATTAGCGTTCCGCAACGGAACCTAGCGTTTTTGGGGGGTATGGAGAATCTGCCAAAGGCTGTTGTGCCCTTGGCGTTGCCCCTTTATTGCACAAGTCAATACAGTTGGCAAGAGGTTTTGTAAAAAATTTTTTACTTTTTTCTCAGATACGCCATTTTCCACTGTGAACGGCAAATTTTTTGCACGCCGAAACCATAAAAAACAACGGGCGGCGAGCCGATACTCCGCCGCCCGCTGTTCACGCGAGATTCGCGGCTAGGGGAAGACGACCCCCCCAGCAGGTCTCACGCCCATTGCACAAAACGCGCCTCATGGGGAGACCACAGGCCTTCCGTGGCCGCGAGCATCCTAATGCCGTACGCGTACGGACCGCTTTCCAGTGGAATGTACTCACCGGAGTAGATGAGGCGTCCGTCATCCAAGCGGCTCACCAATGTCAGGTCGCGCACGGAGGGCCGGTCTACGAAATCGCCCTTGACACTCGGCCCGGCCACAAACTGAAGCAGGAGGTCGTCGACGTCCATGCTGCCGGGCGTAACCGTAACCGTGACCTGCACAGGCTGGCCGCAGACCACAGTGTCGCGTCCCACGCCCTCGATGACCACCCTAGAGATCTGCGCCGTGGAAAAACGGCTTGCCAGCACATGCTTCCAGGCGGCCAGGCGTTTTGTTAGAGCAAAATCATCCGCCTGGAGCGAAGCAAAGCGCTCGGCCACGGGGATGTAATAATCGCGCACATAGTCGCCAACCATGCGGGAAGAGCTAAACTGCGCCGTCAGCGTCTTCATGGCACGCTTGACCATGGCCAGCCACTGGAGCGGCAGACCGTCGGCATTGCGCTCGTAATAGAGGGGAATCACGCTGTCTTCAAGCAGGGCGTACAGTGCCTCGGCATCGGCGTAATCGCTCTGCGTGCCGTCGGAAAGCCTGGTCGCGGCTGGGCCGATGGTCCAACCGTTCTGCCCGTCGTAGCCTTCGCACCACCAGCCGTCGGCAATGCTCAAGTTCACGCCGCCGTTCACAGAAAGCTTCATGCCGCTTGTACCGCTGGCCTCGTGCGGACGGCGCGGCGTGTTAAGCCACACATCGCATCCGCGCACAAGCAAACGCGAAATATCCAAGTTGTAATCTTCAATGAAGAAAATGTGCCCGGCGAAACGCGGGTCGCAGGTGTAGCGCACCACTTCCTGCATGATGTCGATGCCGGCGTTGTCCGCCGGATGGGCCTTGCCCGCGAAAACCAAGAGCACCGGGCATTCCGGATTGGAAAGGATACGTTGAAGCCGCTCGGGATCGGCGAAAATCAAATTGGCCCGCTTGTAGGGCGCAAAACGCCGCGCGAAGCCGATGACTAGGGACGAGGCGTTGAGCCTCGAGGACATCGTTTTCTGCTGGGAGCGCGGTACGCCAAGCTTAGCGCACATAGCCGGCAAGTGCTTGCGAAGCATTTCAAGCAGGCTGGTTTTCTGCGTCCGACGCGCGTCCCACAAGGCGTTATCGGAAATATTGTCGATGCCGTTCCAAGCCGGGTCGCCCGCGGGAATTTTTAGCCAGTCGGAACCCAGGGCATCGCGCAGCAGCGGCAGCATGGCCTTGCCCACATAGGACGCCACGTGCACGCCATTGGTCACATGCCCGATGGGTACTTCCGTTACCGGCACACCCTTCCAGCCGGCATGCCACATGTGGCGAGAAACCTCGCCGTGCAGACGGCTCACGCCATTGGCCTTACAGGAATAGTTGAGAGCCAGCACCGTCATTTCAAATACGCTGCGCTCATTCCCCTCAAGCCGCCCCATCTGCAGGAATTCCGGCCAGGAAAGGCCCATCGCCTGGCTGTAGGACGAAAAATACTTTTCCATAAGGTCCAGAGAGAAACGCTCGTTGCCGGCGTCCACAGGCGTGTGCGTGGTGAAGAGACAGCTGCCGCGCACAAGCTCGCCGGCCTCGGCAAAGCTTAATCCGCGGTCACGCATAATGATCCGGATGCGCTCCAGAATGAGGAAGGCGGAATGCCCCTCGTTCATGTGGTAAACGCTGGGGCGGATACCCAGAAGCTTCAGGAGCTGCACACCGCCGATGCCAAGCAGGATTTCCTGACGGATGCGGCAGTCCCTGTCGGCCTCGTAAAGGCGAGCCGTCGTCTGCCTGTCTTGGAGAGTATTCTGCTGCACATCGGTGTCGAGCAGGTAGAGGCGCACGCGCCCTACGCGCATAAGCCAAGTCTGCGCGTACATTTTGCGGCCCGGCATGTCCAGCGTTACAAGCAGCGGATCGCCCTTTTCATCAAGCAGACGCTCCACAGGCAGCATGGAGAAATCATTTTCGGGGTACACGGCGATCTGCCGGCCGCTGCTATCCACCTGCTGGCGGAAATAGCCGTTCTTGTAAAGCAAACCTACGCCGATAAGCGGAATGTTGAGGTCGCTCGCGGATTTCAGGTGATCGCCGGAAAGCACACCAAGCCCGCCGGAGTAAATGGGCATGCTCTCATGGATGCCGTATTCCGTGGAAAAATAAGCGATGGGATGATCAGGCGTGATCACATCGCCAAGGTCTTTCCGCGGCTGGGTCCGCATGTAGGCGTCGAAATACTCCAGCACAAGGCGCAGGCGTTCAAGAAAAACCCTGTCCCTAGCGAGCATGGAAAGCCGCTCGGCAGACGCCTTCGCCAGCACAACGACGGGATTGTGCCGGTTCTCAAGCCAAGTCGTGGGGCTAATATCTTGGAAAAGCTGTCCCGCCCCCGGGTTCCAGCACCACCAAAGATTCCGGGCAAGCTCCCCGAGACGGCTTAAGGGGGCCAAAAGAGGAGCCACGGCATTGAAGCCGTGCAGAACCGGCGTGGCGGAAGAGGCGCTGGACATCACTCTTGGCGAGATTTCCTCCATAAAATCATGCGTGAATTTGCTTCCGCGGCGTGAATCCGCCTTTTCAAGCGCCTGATTGTACGCTTCCAGGTAATACGGGAAAAACTGCTCCCACGAGCAGCCTTCCGTCATGGAGCGCACGGCCTTGCGCTGGGCGGCTAAGGTCTCCTCCGACTGGGTCGTCGCGGCGAGCAGGCAGGCACGCAGCGAAGACACCGTGTCTTCATAGGATTTCTGCCGACGCTGGATGATGGTTACGCCGTTGTCCGCATATTCTCCGCCCATGTGCTCGCGCACCCAGAGACCGAAACCGGAAAGATCCGTGGTGACCGTTGGCACGGACCACGCCGCGCTTTCCTGCGGCGTATAGCCCCAGGGCTCGTACCATGATGGAAAGACACCAAGGTCGCAGGACGAAATCACATCTTCGTAGCTCATGTCTAGGAAGCCGTCGCTGCCGTCTAGAAGCGCCGGCACAAAAACCACCTGCACGGGATTTTCCGGCCGGTTGTCTAAGCCCAGACGCTGGCAGGCGTTGAGGATGGGATCTTGCGGCTGGTTGTACACATGGTGGCTTGAAATCCAGCCGCCGCCTCGCGCGGGCAGTTTAGCGGGGTCGCCGCCGACGGCGTCCGGGTTTACGCCGCTGTGCCCGCCCATGACCACGCACAAGGCCAGCACCTGCGTCTGCGAGCCACGCAGCGCATCGTTGACGCCGGCCATGGCGTCCAAGAAAACATCCACGCCTTTATTGTGAAATTCGTAGCGGCCGGAAATAGCCAGAATCCTGGTCTGCTCCGACATTTCGCGGCGCAGAAGCTTTGAAACGGCCTTCAGAAGTTTTTTTCTGGTGGTCAGCGCATGCTCTCTGTTTTCGCTGTAATCGGGAATCACGCGCAGGTCGAGACCATTGAACGTGATGACGTCCGGATTGCGGCCAAGAAACACAGCCGCCTCGGAAGCCGTGATCTGGCTCACGGTGGTGAAGCAGTCCGCCTCCCGCGCGGAAACACGCTCCATGGAGCACTTGGCGGTGATGTTATGCGCCGCAGCCTCCCTTTGGGGGCTGATTTGATCCATCTGGCGGTAAATATCCACGCCGGAGCCGGCCATGGCCCGCCCAAGCACAGTCGCGTGCGTGGTGAAGACCGTCGCCACCTTGGGCGCCGTGTGCCGCAGGTTGAGCAGACCCGCGCCGCACATCCATTCATGGAAATGCGCCACGCTCCTCCCGCCTTCCGGCTCCACTACGGCCTGGTTGATCGCCGCGATCACCTCGCCGCACGCGGTGCTGAACATTACAGGCTCCACGTAATCCCATCCGCCGGTCAGCGAATCTACACCGAAACGGTTCCACAATTCGTACAAAAGCTGATTCTGATTAAAACGGTCCTTGAAATTAACCAGGATCACGCGCGGACGACCGGGAGTGTCCCAGCGGCCGAAACGGCAGCGGAGATTCCGCGTCTCCACCGCATGGATAATCGGCTTCCACTCCGCCTCCTGCGTTTCCTCAAAGCCTGGGTTCTTGCCAAGGTCCGGACCAAGCAGGAAATACCGATCGCCAAAAGTCTCCGTCACCTGTAAAATTTTGCTGCTGACCACGGCATAGATGCCGCCAACCTTGTTGCAAACTTCCCAGCTGACTTCAAACAGCGTTGTGTTCGCCATGTCACGTGCCATACAAAATCCCACCGCGTTATTTAGACATCAAAGACCGCCGGAAAAGGTCTCCCTCTTCCGGATTCAAAGGCCGCCGGCGCAACAACGCGCCAAACAGCAGGGGGGAAACACCCGCCCCCAAGCAGTATGTTTCCCCCTAGCGTCCTTTATGTCAACACAAAAGGCAAAATTTCTCCTTTTCCGCCGCGAACACGCTACGAGGCCGCCGAAGCAGACTCTAGGCCGGATCGCCTCCCGCGGCCTCTTCCTCCATCTTCTGCAGCGTCAGCTCAAAATCGCCGACGACGTTCATATAATTGATGTAGGCGTTGTAGGGCGATCCGTACGGGTTAAAGTACTTGTGCACCGTATCATCCGAAAACAACTTGATACACATGTAGTAAAAATGATCGGAGGTCTGCAGGCGCCGCCAAGTGCGGAACATATCGGCGTTGTTCAGCGCTTTCACGCGGGATTCCAGCCTGTACACCGCTTCTAGAGCATCGTTTTGCAGGTCATTGCCGACCCAGGCCGTGAGATCGCGCGCGGCATCCGCCCACGAAATATAGTGCGGAACGTCCAAGCCTGCCACAGGCTCATAGGACGCGGCCGCTTCCGAAGGCGTGAGGAAATCAAAGTCCGGATGGTTCAGCACGCAGTCCGGCAGGGCCTTCATAAACTGGAAAATGCCCGTCGCCTCGCCCTGGTGCTCGCCAAAGGTTTCGTAATCCATAAAGAGGTTCAACACATCGCCCGCGGCCAAGCCCGCCTCATGCACCCAAGAGGCGAATTTTTCCGCCGTGAGGGGAAATTCCGGCCATTGCCGGTTAGAAAAGCGGAAAGCGATGTCGTCCGAAAGACGGTAGTTCTTAAGCAGGAGTCTGATCTTGCCACAAGAGGCCGGCTGGTACACATAGTTGGAACTGCGCCAGCCAAGGATATGATCGGCTCCCTCAGCCAGCACGGCCTCATAGCCCATATCCTCAACGCATTTGGCCAGCTCGTTGCTGTAAATCAGCTCCGTATTGCGAAACACCCGCGGCTTCTGCCCGAAAAGCGCCTCAATGCGGGCGTCGTGCAGTGCGACCTGTTCGCGGAACTCCTCCTTGGAATAGAGAAAAGCAAGCGAATGCGCGTCCGTTTCGGAAAGAAACTCCACACAGCCCGTAGCCGCGAGCGCTTGAAAGCTTTCAAGCGCTTCCGGCGCCCAAGCCTCGAGTTGGTCAAGCACCGTACCGGTCAGCGAAAAGGCTACCTTGAAACGGCCGTTTGACGCTTCAATCTGCTCCATGAGCAGCCGGTTCATGGGTAGGTAACACTTCTGGGCGACTTTGCGTAGAATTTCGCAGTTGCGGTCATCATCTTCATAAAAATGATTCTGCCCCATGTCAAAAAACGTGTAGCGCCGGAGACGATACGGCTGATGAACCTGAAAATAAAAGCAGACTGACGGCATTTAACATCCTCCTCCGGCATGCTTTCCAAGGTAGCGTTCGTAAATGTGGATCAGGCGATCCGCTGAATTTTCCCAACGAATGTTCTTGAGTTCCTCGCGGCAGTTGCGCACGAGTTCGTCCGCGAGTTTGGGATACCTGAGCACGGCACAGATTTTGTCGGCCATGTCCCGCACATCCCAAAAATTGACCTTAAGCGCGTGGCGGACAACTTCGGATACGCCGGACTGTTGCGAAATGATCACCGGCACGTCATAGGCCATGGCTTCCAGCGGAGCGATACCAAAGGGCTCGGAAACGCTGGGCATCACGTACAAATCGCTCATGGCGTACATCCTGTCGACATTTTCGCCCTTAAGGAAGCCTGTGAAATGAAAATGGCTGCCAAGTCTCAACCTGGCCACTTGGCGCACCATGCGCAGCAGCATGTCGCCGCTACCCGCCATGACAAAGCGGACGTTCTTCATGTGCCTAAGCACAAGGCTCGCGGCCTCCACAAAATATTCCGGACCTTTCTGGTAGGTGATACGTCCCATAAAGAGTACGCGCTTTTCATCGCTTGTCTGCGGCACATGGAGGAGGCTCCTCGCCTGGCTGCGCGTGACGGCATTGTGCACGACGCGAATTTTTTCCGGCGGAATGCCGTAAAGCCGAACCACCCGCGCTTTTGTGTAGCGGCTCACCGCCACCACCACGTCCGCGGCCTCCATACCGGCTTTCTCAATAGCGGCGACTTCCGTATTCATGTTCACGCCGGACCTATCGCTCTCAAGCGCGTGAATATGCACGATAAGCGGCTTGCCCGTGGCAGCTTTCACGGCCATGCCCGCGGGGTACGTCATCCAATCGTGGGCGTGGATTAGATCAAAGTCGCGGCCTGCGAGCTGCACCGCGGCCTGGCTGTAGCGGAAAACTTCCGTCATCAGGTCAGGGCCGTAGCCGCCATGCAGGGTAATGGTGTCTTCAACCATCGGTCCATCCTGCGCGCCGCGCGGCATAGAGGCCCAAGCCCAGCCTTCTTCGCGGATCCGGCGGCTAAAATCGCCGGCGTTCAGGACTTCCGAATAGCTCTGCTCCGTGGCATACGGGAAAAGCGCGGAATCAAGCGGTTCAACATGCAAGTGCTTTTCCCAAAAAGCCCGCATGACGCTGCCAGACCAGTTCCGCCACGCCTCCGGCACAAGACGCCCCTGCCCTGCCTCGCCAAGTCGGCCAAGAATCGTTTGATAGTCCCGCTGGCTCATCCGCATGGTCACCCCGGACGCCGAGCAGAGCTGAAGACGCCGAGGCAAATCCGGCGCGGCGCCGCCAAGTCTAGGCAGGACAAAGCGGATATCCACCCCCTTCGCGGCCAGCGCCTTTGCCATCCCGTAGCACGCCGTGCCAAGTCCCCCGCTCAAATGAGGCGGGAATTCCCATCCGAACATGAGTACACGCATGGTGATGCATCCTCCCTTCCCAGAATCAAAAAAATCCAGCCGTCCTTCCCCCTAGCTGACAAGCCGCGCGCCCCCGCGTTTGGAAGCGTGGAGCAGCTCACTACAGCTCAAGCTCAAAGGGCATGCGCTTTAACACGCGCTCCTCCCACGCGGCAAACGGGCCCGGCGCCGTCATGCGCACGGTCATCAGCACCCGGGTGACTTCCGCCACACTCCAAGCCTGCGCGGGGCAGCCATTGGGGCGGTACGGTGCATCCGCATCGAAAATTTCCGCGATAGTGCCAATGCCGTAGCGCCACAGATGTTCCGTAAATAAAGGCGTTATGGTCTCCAAAAGATCCCGCGCGGCCTCTTCCCCATTCCCTGCGGTCTTTAAGAGCGCGTCCATGTACGCCCCCAAAAGCCACGGCCATACCGTACCTTGGTGGTAGGCGCTGTCGCGATCCGCCGGGCCGCCTTCGTAAGCGGGTCTGTAGCCCGCGCCGCCAGGGGCCAGAGTCCGCAGGCCAAAGGGTGTTAAAAGGCGGCTGCGCACCGTATCCATAACCCGCACACGGTATTCCGGCTCCAGCACGGGATGCGGTAGCGCCACAGCGAAAATCTGATTGGGCCGGATGGAGCAGTCCCTCCCGTCTTCGCGCCACACATCCGCGAGGCAGCCGCTCTCCTGCACGAAATAACGCCGCAGAAAAACCTCGCGCATGGCCGCGAGCCGCTCCCCGCACTCCCAGCCGCCCTCACCGAAACGCCGGCCAAGCTCCTGGGCAAAGGCCAGCGCGTTGTACCAGAGAGCGGCAATCTCAACGGGCGCGCCATGGCGCGGCGTCACGGGATGCCCGTGAACCGAGGCATCCATCCACGTAAGCTGCGTATCGGGGTCTCCTACCAGCAAGAAGCCCGCGTCATCCTGGCGGACATGCGGTACCTCGCCGCTGCTGTAGGCACGGATAATTTCACGGACGGCAGGCCAGCACACGCGCCGCACAAAGTCCCTGCCCGCCGCGGAAAAGCTATCCATGTGCTGCACAGCCCATACAAACCAGAGCGAGGCATCCGCTGAGTTGTAGGCATGGCTGCCGTTTTCAGAAAAACAATTAGGGATGAGTCCGTTTTTTACGCTGCCGGCTAGCCTGCGCAAAACCTCAGCGCATTCCGTGAAGCGTCCCGCGCAGAGCGTGAGCCCGGCAAGGCTGATGCAGGTATCCCGCCCCCATACGCCAAACCACGGATAACCGGCCACAACGCCGGCTCCGCCGCCCGCGTCCTGAACAAGAAATTTCCGTCCTTCCGTAGCAAGGTACGCCTCAAGGCGCCCGCGGTGCTTAGCCGAGGGGACACTACACCTGATCTTGGCCTCCACAGCGAGTCTGCGCCCTGTTTCTTTCTTCCAAAAGCGGGGAAGCTGCCAGTCGGGCCTGTCCAGCGCGGATGTGGAAGCCGAAATATAAACAGACGCCCCCGGCTCAAGCCGGATAGCAAAAACTCCAGGCTGAAAAAGATCTTCCGCATCGGCGAAGCCGCGCTCCGCCTCGGCGGGATAGCGCACACCGCGGCACCATTCCGGCAGCGGGCGGAAACTATGCTCCCCGGAAACTTGTATATAAAGGGACGGCAGCGCCTCGTAGGGACGCACACCCATGCCGGAGCGCACCGACCATGTTTCGGTATTGATGGCCGCGTTGGCATAGGTCAGGCTATGAGCGTTGCGGAAGGCTAAAAGAGGCTTTACGCGCAGAACTGGCGCTTCCCGCAGGCCGGACTCCGCAAAAACGGTGTAGCGCATGATGACCAGCGTCTTTTTAGGCACCATGAGAAGCTCGCGCATAAGCCAAACTTCCCCCATGCGCCAAACGGCTTTAGGCCAGGGAGCCGCCCAAAACTCATGCTGGCATTTATATCCCTCAGGAAAAAACACGTCGGAATGGCGCCTGCACGAAAAGAAACGCTCAACGCCGCCCGCGAGCAGCGATTCCTCCATGGTGGAAAGAAGCACGTGGCGGCCACTCGGCTGTTTCAGATCGGCAACAAGGAGGCCGTGATATTTGCGTGTGTTGCAGCCCGGAACAGTGCTTGAGGCATAATCGCCCAATCCGTTTGTTTCAAGCCACTCCCGCTGCAGGGAGACGCACGGATCTTCACATGTTTTCCTGCCGAAAACGCACCGCATAACACCCTCCATGAATTTCGCGCCGGAAACACGCCTGCATCGCGGACTTCCGCAGTGATACGGGATCGCATCCCCCGACACTTTTTTATCGTAAAACAAAAAAAAATGCTATGGGAAAAACTGAGCAAAGCGCGCAGTCTTTCCGCGCGCCATCGCAGAACTATGCGCCGGAAAGGAGCCGCTTCGAGCCGTGTTCCACCTAACGGCTTGACTTTTACTAGCTCTTCGAATAAAAATCAAAATTTAACTAACGTGCTGTAAATCCCGCCCTTCACGACCGGGACAAAGGACACGCCATGGTTGGAATTTTCTTGCCTTTTTGCCTTTCCTGCCATACCGTGCGCTATACGACGGTAGGGCAT
>CAYWQK010000039.1:0-6201 GCA_964460575.1 uncultured Desulfovibrionaceae bacterium
ACGTTGAGCATGAGTTTTCCCCAGAGCCTACGCAGAATATCTGTCTCTTCCACCCAGGCAATGTCTGCCCTGTTAAGAAGCTTTTCCAGTGCGGATAGATTGTCTCGACGTCCTGTTTGACTAATACCAATGCGGAGTTCGCCTTTTTGGCTAAAGGTGAGCTCGCTGCCGAATTTTATTGCGTCCATTCCTTGGGCAACAGCATATACGATTTTTTCCGCGCCAAAAGCTTTTGCGAGAATTTTCTCACTTGAAATTCCGTTCAGTACGGAAATCAAGACCGTTTCACGACCAACGCAGCGGCGCATGACCGAAATGGCGCTTGCCAGCCCCGTGCCCTTTACTGCGACAAGAACAAGATCGCTTGGGACTGCCTTTTCTGCGGGGACCAAGGAAAAAGACGTTGGCTCTCCATTGCAGAGTACGCTTTTTCCCTTGTTTTTTTCATATCTACCCCGATCCATAACAAAGGAAACGGCAGCAGATCCAAGACATTCAATAAAAGCTTTGCCGTACATAATGCCAAGCGCACCCATGCCGACAATGGTTACCGTGCGTAATTCTTTCATTTTTTCCTCCGCGAAGAGAAAATTATGCTGATGCCTGGCGGTGTCTGTACAAGTACCTTTGGCATTCGAGGAATGTCAAGGTTCCCGCGAGAGCCTTACAGGATTCTTATGGGCAGAACTGGCATTTGACGGCAGGGCATAGATGCGTTTCCCGAGATTTCTGTTCCGTACTTGTATAAGAAACCAAAAAGCACTACTGTAAGGATAGAAAGTTGCGCTTCGCTCGCCGCAGCGAGAAAAGGCTTGGATTGTCCGCAGCGGCTAAAATTAATGCGGACAAGCTCCGGAAGAGGTGCAGAGCGGCATAACTTTTTAAAGGGAACCGGACGGGAGTACATGAATAGCGTGGCAGACGCCGAGAAGATTCTTTTGCGTGTTGTGCTGACAAAATGCGTTCCGCATCGAAATATTCAGATAGAGGCTGGGAAAGGGGAACGCCTTTCTGAAGTACTTTGGCTAAGTGGAAAGCTTGCCGTTTCGGCATTGTGTTCCGGTCTTGGGCATTGCGGCGCGTGCAAGGTGCGCTTTCTTAGCGGAGCGCCTGAAGCGACGCAAGACGAAATCGCGGATTTGGGAAGGGAAGCCGTTGCCGATGGCTGGCGGTTATCCTGCAAACATAGCGTACACGCTGACGCCTGGCTTTCTGTGGACGCTGAACCGTTTGAAGAAAAAAAAAGCCGTGGCGTCTCTGACAGCGGATCCGAAAGGATAGTATTGGGCGTCGATCTCGGCACAACATCCATCCAATGGCGGGCTATTCATCCGGACGGGCGGACATGCGCGGAGGGGGATTTGCTGAATCCGCAGCTTGCTGCCGGCTGCGACGTGATGTCCAGAATCGCTATGGCATGCACAGAGCGGGGTGTAACGCGTTTACGCGCTCCTGTTATCAGGGTTTTGCGGCGTATCGTTAAGCGTTTTCCCGGGGGCGTCGGAGAAATTTGTGTGGCGGGCAATTCTGCAATGACGGCCATTCTTGCGGGAAAGATGTGTACGGAATTATCCGCGGCGCCGTATCGCTTAGCGGAGGAAGGCGGGCATGCCATCCATATTGAGGACTTGCCGCCGATTTGGCTTCCCAATCAAATATCTCCCTTTGTGGGTGGGGATGTCAGTTCCGGCATGATCTGGCTTTTGGAGCAGAAGCCTCAATTTCCTTTTTTACTGGCGGACATGGGAACGAACGGTGAATTCGTTCTCGCGCTTGACAAAGAAAACGCGCTCGCGGTTAGCGTTCCGTTAGGGCCTGCCTTAGAAGGCATAGGGCTTAGTTGCGGGACGAACGCCGCGCCTGGGAGTATTGTGGGGTTTGATATAGCGCCGGAGGGATTGAAATGCCGTTTCTGGGAGAATGAAAATTCGGTTAGCCGTGCGGTAGGTATTTCGGGCACGGGCTATTTAAGCCTTCTTGCCCTATTGCTTCGGGAAGGCGTTCTGCTCGCCGATGGCCAGCCTGCTGGCAACGCGGTATCCCCGCTGGCGCGTCGCCTGCTCGCTTTGCTGCGGCGCGATGGAATCGGTTCATGGCGGTTCGACTTGCCGCATGGAATGTGTTTGACAGCTCATGATGTGGAGGCTGTGCTTAAAGTCCGCGCTGCCTTCGCGATGGCGGCCGGGCGGCTAATGCGTGCCGCTAGGCTTCGTCCGGAAAACATGGATTGGTATCTGGCCGGCGCGTTAGGATGGCATGCGCCAAGGACAGCCCTGGAGCGCTTGGGTTTTATTCCGGCAGGGCTGGGAGATAAGGTGCGCGCTATTGGCAACGCTTCTCTGAACGGAGCGGTTTTTCTGCTGTGCCGGCCGGAATTACGGGAGCGCCTGCGGAAATGGAAACAGGGCTGTGCTGTGCTTGAATTGACATCACTGCCGGATGCGGAAAATCTTTATATAAAGGAAATGCGTTTTCACGCCATGAGGGGTTGCTGAATGGCCTTACGCGCTACTGTACTGCATGGCGTGTGACGCCCATTAATTTTTGTACAATGGCTGTAGTTGAATACCCCGGTAGAAGAGGAAGACTTTTTACAATGCCGCCGCGGGAAAGGACGACTTCGCGGCCGGCGATTTTTTCAATAGGCCAATCGCCGCCTTTAACCAGTACATCCGGCTGTATTGCCTGAATTAATGCCAGAGGTGTGTCTTCGTTAAATTGTACAACGGCGTCAACACTGGCGAGGTGTGCAAGAACAAAGGCCCGTACGGCATAGGTATTGACGGGGCGTTCCTGTCCTTTATTCTGGCGGCGGACGGAGTCATCGCTGTTTAGACCAAGAACAAGGATATCCCCGAGTTTTTTTGCCCGTTCCAGCAAATCGACGTGGCCGGGATGCAAGATATCGTAGCAGCCGTTCGTGAAGACGATCTTTTTCCCAGCGGCGCGCTGCGGAGAAAGCCATTCCGACAGTTGCGGTAGCGTCATTATTTTAGGATAGCTAAGGGTCATATTTTTTCTCCTCGCTGTGCGCTATATCACGATTGAGACAACAAGATAACCGGATTTGCGGTACGGTTCTTATCCTCGGGTTGGAAGAGAAGCCGTATCCGGGCCAAATAAAAAATCGTAAACCTTTTTGGCAACAGGTCCCGCGTCTGACCCGCCGCCTCCGCCGTGCTCAAGCATAACGATGACAACGACTTGCTCGTTATTTTTTTCGCCCCATGTAGCGATCCACGCATGGTCCCGTTTGAAATGCTCCATTTCTTCCTTACGCTGGCGGCGCTCGCCAATCATGCGGACCTTAACCACTTGGGCCGTCCCCGTTTTACCGCCAATAATCATGTCTGACCGTTGTACCGAACGAGCAGTGCCATGCCTAGCAGTGAGGACCATGGCATTGGTTATCAGCTTTCGTGCCTGCGCGCTCATCGGTGTTGTGCCGATGACTTCAGGCTCTCGTCCGGCGACAAGCTGGGGTTTGAGCAGCTTTCCGCCATTGAGCAGGGATCCGACAAAAGTTGCCAATTGAATGGGTGTAATCAGCGTATCCCCCTGGCCGATAGATACATTGAGGGTTTCACCACGGTACCATGCCTGTTTTGTGCGGCGCTTTTTCCATTCCCTAGAGGGAACCAGACCTTTTTTTTCATAGGGCAAGTCTATTTGGGTAAGCATGCCGAAACCGCAGCGTTTTGCGTAATCCGCAATGCTGTTGATGCCGCATCGTTCGCCTAGCAGGTAATAGTAGCTGTCGCAGGAAAGTTCCAACGACTGGATCATATTGACGCTTCCGTGTCCTTTTTTTTTCCAGCATCGGAATGTTTGGTTGCCGATAGTGACTTTTCCTGTGCAGTAAATGGAATCTTCGGGGCTGATGCCTTTTTCCAAGAAAAGTCCTGCCATCATAAGTTTCCATACGGATCCGGGCGGATACACGCTCTGGATGGCCCTGTTCTGCAATGGATGGTAAGGATTGTCGCGCAACGCGGCCCACTCTTTGTTGGATACGCCCGAAACAAAGACGTTATTATCATACGCCGGCGTTGTTACCAGAGCGCGTACTGCTCCGGTATGCGGATTGAGAACAACAACACTGCCTGTTTGATCACCAAGCAGGGAAAAAATATTCTGTTGCAGTTCAGCATCAATGGTAAGCGTGATATTTGTTCCATTTTGCGGCGCTTCAAGGGATTCTTTGCCAAAAACACGGCCAAGAGCGTCTACTTCAAGGCTGTTTCGTCCTTTTTGGCCTCGCAATGTCGTTTCGAGAACCTTTTCTAAGCCCTGCTTGCCGACATCATCCCCCAGAGCAAGCCAGGAATCGCTTTTCAATTCTTTTTCATTGGCTTCGGCGACATATCCGAGCACATGCGCAAAGGTATCTTTCAGGGGGTAATAGCGCTTGTACCTCGTAACAATATCAAGTTCCGGCCAATGCAGGAGCTGAGGTTCGATGAGAGAAATTTGCTCAGGGTTCATTTCTGGAAGCAATACAATGGATTCAAAGGCTTTTCCCCTTATGCTGTCTTGTCTTACTTTATTTGTGAGCTGCGCCAATGGCACGCCGGTCCACATGCTTACCTGCGCAAGCGTGCTGTTAAGATCAAGGCAGCTTTCGCGGTTGAGTGTGAGGACGAATATCGGTTTATTGTCGGCAAGCACGCGTCCGTTGCAATCCTTGATGAGACCTCTTGAGGCGTACACACGTTCGTAGCGGCGGGTGTTGTCACGCGACTGCTTGGAAAAGGTTTCTCCTTTATGAACTTGTAGATACCAAAAACGGAGGGTAAATACAAAAAAAAGGAAGAAGACCATGCAGAGCAGAAGAAGCAGCCCGTTTTTTGGCGGATGGTAATCATCGCGATCAAGATGAATGAGCATGGGTTATGACCTGACGGCGGAGGTATGCGTAAATTTTCCACGGAATGAGCAGGGCAAGGACCTGTTGGAGGCTTTCATTGCCAAGTATTTCAAGGTCGGCGCTATGCTGCTGCAGCATACACATAAGAAGGGTAATGCCAAAATGGGTGATTCCGGCGCTTAATCCCACGAGGATGGCAAAAAAGATATTTGTGATATGAAAGAAATAACGGGCAAGCAAGTAGACGAGGATTACAGATAGATACCAGAGAACGGCGGCGCCAAAATCAAGCGTGCCCAGGCCTTCCTGAATCAGAATACACGCCGCGGAAACACAAAGTATTCGCACGGCTCGGCCTTCTTCAAGAGCAACCAAGACACAGGGAAGTAGAAAGTCAAGCCCTGGATACACGTGCTGGAGCCATACGCCTGCGCAGAAAAAAAAAGTTCCCAGTAGGTTTCGTCCGCTCATTTTTTTAGCTCATTGCTTGACTGTTGCTGAGGTATACGCTGGGACGTTTCAGTGTCGCGTACTACCAGAAGAACATCTTCAAGTTTTGTGAGATCGGCAAGCGGAATAGCCTGCACTGAAAGAAAGGGCGTGAGTGTTGAGGGCGCCGTAGATACGATTTTCGCTACAGGGATGCCTTTCGGAAAAATGTTATCTAGGCCAGACGTTATAAGCACTTCTCCGACTTCAAAATTTGCGTTGTGAGGCACAAAAAGCATTTCCATTGGCTTAGTTAAACCGTTTCCGGAAAGGATTCCCTGCATTCTGCTTTTTTGTCCTGTAACCGCGATGCGCACTCCCGGATCCGTAAGCAGTAGCGCGATAGCTGTGAACGGCCCGGCTTTGAAAACAAACCCCGCGATGCCTTCCGGCGTCATGATCGGCGTTTCAGGCGTTGCCCCTGTTATATAGCCGCGGTCAATGGTAATGCCGATAAAAGGTGAATTGGGCCCCATTCGGCTGCCCAGTACTTGTGCGCCAAGCAGTTGCCAATCTTTAGGAGAGGCAATTCCTAAGAGCTTACGGAGCCGTTCCAGCTCGTTTTTTTGCTCCGAAACAAGCAGCATGTGCGCGGAGAGTTCCTTGAGCTCCTTTTTCAGCCGTTCGTTTTCCTCTTGGATATGTTTTTGATCTGCAAAGCGTTGCCAAGTGGAACTTACGGAGTTTTTGACAGCGGCAATGCTTTTGAGGATAGCGCCGGCGGCTTCGAGTCCTGTCGATGCGGAGAAGGCATCCAAAACGTCAGTATGCTGGTTCCAGCTATACAACCCTAGGGAAAAAAGAAGGGTTGCGGCCGGGATAAGCAGGAGGCGTCTTGGTTTCAT
>CAYWQK010000039.1:6211-8753 GCA_964460575.1 uncultured Desulfovibrionaceae bacterium
CAGAGCTGGAATTGCGGCAAACCTATTTCTTATTGAGAAAAGCAGGCATGCGCTGATTGCGCGGGAGCCTTGGCCATATGACCTTAGAAAAACGCAAAAGAAAGAGCGTTGCCCCGCACTCAGTTTTTTAGCGCGCGGGTTATTCGATGCAGACATCGCCTAAAATATCAAGGTTGTCCAGAGCGCGTCCCGTACCCAGAACAACAGCGGAAAGCGGATCGTCGACAACGGTGATGGGCAGTGAGGCCTCTTCGCGCAAACGCTGCTCAAGCCCGCGCAGCAAGGCTCCTCCGCCAGTAAGCACAATGCCCCTGTCTACAATATCCGCGGCAAGTTCCGGCGGAGTTTGCTCCAAGGCCGTGCGTACGGTTTGTATGATTTGGTCAACCTGTTCAGAGAGGGCTTTTCGGATTTCTTCCGAGGTAATGACAATGTTTTGGGGAATGCCCGTTACAAGATCCCGTCCCTTAACCTCAAGCTGCTGCTCAGGATCCATGGGGTAGGCGGAACCTATCTTGATTTTGATTTCTTCCGCCGTGGATTCGCCAATCAGCATGTTATATTTCCGTTTGACATGGGTCATAATGGATTCATCCATCTTGTCCCCGCCGACACGGACCGATTTTGAGTAAACAATCCCTGAAAGGGAGATGACCGCGACTTCGGTAGTTCCTCCGCCAATATCAACAACCATGTTAGAAATAGGCTCTTGTATAGGGAGGCTTGCGCCGATGGCGGCAGCCATGGGTTCCTCAATAAGGTAGACTTCGCGGGCGCCTGCGCTTTGGGCGGATTCTTTTACCGCGCGTTTTTCCACCTGGGTGATGCCCGTGGGCACGCAGATCATGATGCGGGGGCGGACAAGGCGGCGGGAGTTGTGCACTTTCGCGATAAAGTGGCGGAGCATGGCCTCCGTGACCTCAAAGTCGGCAATGACGCCGTCTTTCATTGGACGGATAGCCTGTATATTGCCGGGAGTTCGTCCCAGCATGCGCTTTGCGTCCTGTCCGACAGCCAGGACAACGCTGTTGCCTCGAAAATCTTTCTTTACCGCTACGACGGACGGTTCGCGTAGAACGATGCCTTGTCCCTTAACATAGACACAGGTATTGGCCGTGCCCAAGTCAATAGCGAGGTCGTTTGAGAAAAAACCTAGAAGGAAATCAAAGAGTTTCGTCATGGCGTCAGGCTCACTTCTGGTCACAGAACTATGCAAAACTAAAGGGAAGTTATTAACCCAAAAAATTTTTCTGTCAATATACGGCGGAGGTAAGTGGCAGGATAGGTTATTTTCATGGGTCTTTCTACCATGGCGGAGAAGAACAGGGCGTTTCATAAAGTCCGGGCGGCCTCGATCCTGCGCGGGTAGATGGCCTATGCCGCGTATTCTGCGGAGCGGGCAGGAGGCGCGGTTACCGCGACGCCCAGGGCAGCCGCTGATCTTTCCGCTATTAAGCTACTCATGAAAGCGCTTAGCAAACTCTATAGAATTAATGCGTATTACCTTTAAATAGCCTAAAGCCGCGTATGTCTTTTGCAGAAAGCCGCTAAAGCGCTTATGGCAAATAGAGCGCATGCCACAAGAATAATTGTCGCGCCTGTGGCGGTCTGCATCCAGTTTTGAGCTGAGAGGATAAGACCGCTTATAGACGACACGGTGCTTATACTGATTGCCCACCAGAACATCGTTCCCGCTGAAGCGGCAAAATTTCTGGCTGCTGCCGCTGGCACAATAAGAAGGGCTGTGACCAGAAGAACTCCAACGGCTCTTACAGAGAAAAGCACAATTGCTGCCAGGAAAGCCGCAAAAAAATACTGCCACAGAGCCGTGTGAATTTTATGCGTCTTAGCGAGCAGGTTGCTGACGGAAATGTAAAGCAGCTTATTCCATCCATAGAGCTGGAAAAGTATTTGGCAGAGAAGGAGGATTGCGAGCCAGAAAACCTCGCTTTCCGAAATAGCGAGGATATCGCCGTATAAAAATTGGTTAAGGCTGTAAGAATATTCCGGATACCGACTAATTGCCGCGAGTCCGAAGGCTACGGCTCCGGAAAAGAATACGCCGATAACAGTATCGGAGGAGAGTGAGCTGTTACGGAGAAGAACAACGATACCGAGTCCGGTGATCAGGCCAAAGGCCGGCATGGAAAGCTCCGGCGGTACAGAAAGTATCAGCCCTATGGCGACACCGGCAAAGGCTGAGTGGCTTATTGCGTCCGAAAAAAAAGCCATGCGCAAATTGACAACTTGTACCCCCATTACCGCTGTGAGCGGCGCGAGGAGAAGCAGCGAGACCAGTGCCTGCCGCATAAAGGAGGCTTCCAGGCAGCTGAATGGAAGAAATACGAGCAGCTTAGAGGCGGTATGCACAATAGCGTGGCCAAGCGTTTCAGTCATGGCAATGAGCCTCGCGTACGGCGGGTGCGGTAAGAAACGGATTGATGCTTCCCATATGCACGCCGAAAAGTTCTGTGAGTATGGCCGGCTGAAGAACTTCCTGGGGGCTTCCTTCTGCTATACAGCGCCGTTTAAGACAAATGAC
>CAYWQK010000039.1:8763-11595 GCA_964460575.1 uncultured Desulfovibrionaceae bacterium
CTGCGTGCGCAATTCCTCCAGAAGCGAGCAAAATAAACGCTCACCTTGGAAATCAACGCCGGCAGAAGGTTCGTCAAGAATAAGAAGCTCGGGTTGCTGCTGAAGAGCAAGCGCAAGCAAAATGCGTTGCAGCTCTCCGCCCGAGAGATCGCCAAGGCGTCTTTTCCGTAAATAGCCGGCCTTGACCATATCCAGAAACATAGTGACCGCTTGCGCCGTGTCGCGGGAAATGCCAAGCCACAGAGGCTTTGCTTGGATACCCATGGATAAAAATTCGGCGACAGTAAGCGGTAGGGCACGGTCAAAAGCAAGCTTTTGGGGAACAAAGCCGATGCGGTGGGAACTGATTTCCCGATCTGTTTTCGTAATGATCCTGCCATGATGCGGGATTTCCCCAAGCATGGCCATGATCATGGAACTTTTCCCTGCGCCATTGGGACCGATGATTGCGGTGCAGCTCCCCGAGGGAATCGTTGCGCTTAAATCCTCGAGAATCGTTAATGTCCCTCGCCGCACGGTAACATGTTGGAACAAAATGGCCGGAGCTGCGTGGTTAATCCGTGGCAAAGATTTTCTCCAATTGTTTGACATTGCCGCGCATGAGCTCTTCGTAAGCGTCAAGGTTATCTTCGTCGCGGCTAGAAACACCCGTTTCAAGGGAAACGACGGAAGCTCCGGTTTCCCGCTTTAAGATACGTCCCACGCGCGGAAGATAGGCAGGCTCCAGCAATAAATAACTTGTTTTGCTGTTTTTCATTTTCTCGGCAACCGAAAGCAGCGTTCCTGCGGAGGGATCATGACCGGCATGGGCGTGGATGGTAACAGCAGAAGAAAGAGAGGCGTCCTTTAGCAGGTAATCAAAAACACTGTATTGGGTGGCAAGAGCATGCGGGCGCAAATGTTGTCCGATTTCATTGATGCGCTCTGTGAGATTGTCCATACGCAGCTTCCATTTTGAGGCATTGCCGCGATAGAGAGCAGCTCCTTCAGGATCAAGCAGTGCGAGCTGTTCGGCAAGCTGTATAGCCATTTGTCCCATTAATCTGGGACTGGAAAAAACATGCGGGTTTATGATAGCGGCCGTTTCATGTTTCAAGCCTGAATGCTCTTCGCGGTGCATGCTTAGCAGCTCAGAAGAAGGAAGCAGATTCCCGAGAGAAATAACCGGCTGACGGAAGCGTTTTATTCCGGGGAAATCGTCCAGACCCAGTCCGAGGCAAATAATAAGATCCGCGCGTTCCGCCTGCCGCATTTCCTGCGGAGTCAGAGCATAGTCATGAGGGCAGCCGGTGTTCGCTGGGAGTAAGGTTTCGATTATAACGCCGTCCCGCCCTGCGGTGACGTTTTTGGCGATTTGCGCGACAGGAAAAATAGTAGCGACGATCAATCGGGCCGCTTCAGCGGGAAAGGGAAGAAGCATGGCAAGCATGCATGCGAAGAAACAGAATATATATCGTTTAAAGCAGCGCATGGCGGAGTCCTTTGGGTGATAAATACTTTGGAAAGAAGTAGTCATCTCTTTAATAAAAATCAAGAGAATGTCGATCCGCGCGGTGCGGATTGAGACTGAGGCGTTTTTTTGAGCTTGGGCTTTAGTCGCGCCGCAAGCATTTTTTCCCTATCAGGAACCAAAGGAGTAGGCTGGCGACCGATGCGCCGCCACTGATGCAAGCCACGGCCGTAATATAGCTTGGCCAGGGAAGGGAACAGAGCAGCATGCCAGCGCTGCCAAACAGCAGTCCAACGCTGCCGATAAGTGATGAAATCGTTCCGCTGTTTTTTTCCATGATATTCATTAAAACCATAGCTGTTGGAGGGCGGAGGATGCTGTTTGAAATGATAAGAACAATGATAAGGCAGGTGAAGCCAATGGGATTATAGTTTCCCAATAAGGCTATGAGGGTACTGTTCACGATGTTGATGAGAAAGGCCGAAGGGAAAAGCTTGCTTTTGGGGATATCTCGCAAAAAGCGAATATACAAAAGCGGACCGAGGACGGATATGGAGGCATTACAGGCGAAAAAAGCGCTGAATTTTTGGGGGGTCAAGCCAAATTCATTTTCATAGATGTATGACGAGGATGTTAGGTAAGACATGAATGCCGTTACGGGGAGGGAAAAAATGACCAGCAGCCAGCGGAAACGGCGGTTGCCAAGCACAGTAAAGAGCCGGCCAAAAGTTTTAAGAAAATTGCCAGCGTCAGCCTTCTCCTGCTTCGTCTCGCGGAGGAAAAGTGTGCCGCAAAACGCTAAAACGCCGCATGCTGTCAGCGCGGAGAACAGCGTACGCCATGAGGCGATTTTGAGTAAGAATGCGCCTAAGATAGGGGCTACAACAGGCGCGATCACAATGGTCGCCTGAATGGTTGCCAACATGTTTTCCATTATTTTTCCGCGAAAAACATCCTTGACGATGGCCATGGATACCGCGCCCATGGCTCCTCCGCCAATGGCTTGGATGCAGCGTCCGGCAATAAACAGCCATACATCCGTCGCTAAGATGCAGGAAAGGCTAGCGGCGATGTAAAGCAAAGATCCTGCAAAAAGGATTGGCCGCCTGCCGAATTGATCGCTCAGCGGTCCCCAAATGAGCATGGATAGCGCGTAGCATACCATAAAAAGACTTATGGTTAGATTGATGATATCAGGGGAGGTGCTGAATACCTGCACCATAGAGGGCAGGGCGGGAAGATAAAGATCCGTTGAAAGCGGTGTAAATGCGGCGAGAAAAGCCAAGAAAATGAGGAGAGGTTTGTCTCCTAAGCGAAAAACGTGCAGGGAAGGAGCATGCTTTGGGAAAGATGGAGAGGCAGTGGACATTACGCACCGTCCT
>CAYWQK010000039.1:11605-12145 GCA_964460575.1 uncultured Desulfovibrionaceae bacterium
GTTACGATATTGATAAGCGCGATTCAGCGCAGCAAGTTTTGCCACAGACCGAACAGGATTACAATATACACAAGGCACCGTATGGTTATGCGCACTATTATGGCGATTGAAAAAACGTTATTTGGAGTTTTCCCCGCGTGCAGAACATATAATTCCCATTGTCCAAAATTGAGCCCTGCACGCTTTTCACGTACAGGCGGCTAAAGTTTGCCGCAGGAAACGCTTTTGGGAATGTTGCGGTCGATATGGCATTTTTTAAAAAACATCCCTTGCCTTCAAAAAAGAAAAGCCCTATAGTCCCTGCAAACAGTAAAAGGAGGTTGACGCATGAATGAAGATATCATGAAAGAAGCCCTTGAACTCGTTAAGGCTCAGGCAGGAGTACGTATCATGACTGAGGAAGAACTTCTTTCTATGGTGCGTAAGATTGCCGCGGGGTTGGAAGAGCTTATGGTAGAACCCGCCGGAAGTGGTGCTGGTCCGGCAATCGCATCCGCGGACAGCCGTAAAACGATTCGAGACAGAACGGTGATTTGCCTC
>CAYWQK010000040.1:0-1771 GCA_964460575.1 uncultured Desulfovibrionaceae bacterium
TAGCCAGCGACCTTTAGCATCTCTGGATGCCTGCTTGTTCGTGTTTTTACTCGTCATGCTTCCTCCTTCCCTCTTTCCCTCTCAGCCATGCGTTGCACCACGCCTACAGGGCTGGCCGGCATGCCTACAGGTGTAGGCGTAGGCTTAAGCCGCGCTGTGTCAAAGCGCCCTGTCAGTGCCTCTGCATCCGGGCACCACGTCACGGCATGAGAAACCTTAATGCCGCGGCGCTTGCATGTTCCAGCCCACCACCCGCCGCCGCTGGCCTCCCAAAAAAAACAGGAAAGTTTGCACTTGCCGCCGCCTGTTTTAGGTAAAATAAAAGGGGGAACAGCCCCCCCTTTTTGCCTCATGCCTTCCACGGGCTTTGTTTCATCTTTGTTTTTCTGGTTGTTTCGCCGCAAAACCTTATCCACCAACGCTTTCAGGGCTTCCCGCTTCACGTTTATTCCACCTCTTGTTTACGTTTTTGGGGTCTGTTGCACCGTTTCACCCCCTAGACTGTGAACAATGGAACAAGGCCGTTTTTTACTCGTTTTAGGCATGGATTATTTTTTCCCGAGCCCTTTCGTCTTGATGCCGAATTTTTGGCATTTTCTGCAGACTGTCGACAAAGAAACGTGAAGTTCGTCCGCAATGGTCCGCATGGTCTGGCCGGCAGCAGCTAGCTGGCGTATTTGTTCAATCTGTGTTTCCTCCAAGACCTTCGTGGACCAAGTCCCGTCCGGCAAAAGCATAGCTTCGAAGGGTTCTACGTCTACCCCGATTATTCCCCGCGCTTTCATCAGGGTCACGGTGAAACGCGCGCCCTGTTCTGGCTCATAGTCTACCGGCCGAGCCAAGCGGATAACCGTATCAAGGATATCCTCTTTTGCGCTGTGTGCCGCCCTTCCCCTCATGGTGGATAAGCAGGGCGGATTTTCCGCGCCGCCGCAGGGAAAGCAACCAACCCTGGATCGGCCACCACTCGTCTTCTGAGTTCGCTTTGCCTGTCCGCGCCAAGGTCGCCAGGTTGTCCACGATAACGAGATCGGCGGCATTAACATACGGTTCAACCATTTCCTGCCCCTCAGCAGTCGCCAAGTTTGGCATGATAAAATCGGGCTGCATGTCGGGGTTGATCAAACGAAGATTTTCATCAAGCGGGCTATCGCCTTCGGGTAGGGCATTGATGTTTGCATCAAGAATGGCTGCTAGCCGTTGCTGCATGGACCAAAGCGCCATTTCCCCATCAAGGAATAAAACGCGCCGTGGTTGCTCTGCTTTCCAGCGGCCAAAGACTGTGCCGCCTGAAGCCACAGCAACGGCTATTGTAAGGGCGCAAAACGTTTTCCCTATGCCGCGCATGGCATGGATCATAACAAGGCCCTGCTCTGGAATGACGGGATAAAGAACGTGCCCACGAGGCGGGATGTCCATCCTAAGAAGGTCGCCGAAGCTCACGATGCGCAGCGTTTTTTTATCCGGCAACGCTTCAGGTTTTGGCGCGCTCATAACCTGGTTAGCCACTTCCTCCAGCCCCATGAGCTGAGCAAGGTCGTTAAAGTCCAGTTTCTCTTTGCCTTCTCGCCGTGGTACGGCAAGCCCCGCGCCAATGGCCCGCGCCGCCTCTGTGGCCAGCGCCAGGCCCGTGCCGCCAGGTTGTGGATGCTGTTTGTTCGGGAGATCGTAATCCGCGGCTATGGTAATAGGCCGGTCAGGATATTGGCGCCGCGCCATCTGTGCCACAGGCTTCAGCTTGCCCGCGCTGAACGCAACAAGCACGGCGTAC
>CAYWQK010000040.1:1781-11723 GCA_964460575.1 uncultured Desulfovibrionaceae bacterium
TGTGGCGTATCCCTCAGCGATCACAAGCGGCCCTGTCTTCCTTCCATCCCTTGCCGGCAAAGGGAAGAAATACACCTTAGGCAGTCCCCCAGGGAGGAAGCGCTTCAGGAATTTTCCTTTGCCATCATCCGCGTCTTTTCCCCAAAAAATACGCTGGACAGACACAAGTTGATTATGCTCATCTATCACCGGAACAAGTAACGTCCCCGTCCTGTGTTGCCCGTCTACAAGCTCCAGGACTCCGCCGAAGGCGCCAACCTGATTTGCCTCCAAGTATGGGGTATCCTTGTCCGCTGGCATCCCGCGCGCTAAAAGCCTGGCCGCTTCCCGCGCTTCAGCTTCCGCCCTGACCTTTTGTTCCGCCGCCGCGGCGGCCCTGTCGGCTTCAATGCGCCGCCGCCGCGCTTCCCGTTCCGCCGCAGTTAGTTCGTTCTCTGGTTTGACGCTGGCAGTGCCTTCCTCGCCTGTGATCCAGTTCTTAAACCAAAAGCTTTCTGGCGCATCTGGATGAACGATATAAGCACCGTCCTTACCCCGCGGCCGTTCCGTTGTCCCGCAGCGGTGAAGCTGGCCGTCAGCTTGGAGAGGTCCGGCAAGGCGAAGGCCAGCATCCTCAAGCCGCCGTTCAAAGTTGCTCAAAAGGGCATTGTTCATAACGTACCCCCTCGCTCCCAGAATTGCCCCCGTGGCGGCTTTTCACGCTGTCCATAAACTTCAACAAACTGGCAGATGCCGCGCCCTAGACGGTCAACCGTGGCCCTGCACCAAATAGTCCCGTCCCTGCAGATCCGGCATTCAGAGCAGCCCAAACAAAGTCTCACCCGCGCCGACTTGCCTATGTAATCATCAAGAGCGCTTGCCATTACAGCACCTCCTTAAAGGAATTTTTAAAGAGGTCCGGCGCATCTTCTTTTGCGCTCGCTGTAGGCAATTCTAGAAATCCCGCAGCCACAGAAATTTTATCCCGCAACAATTGCAGTATTTGGAAGCAGCCTGTGCGGACGCCTGAAACGTCTTCTAGCTCAACCTGTAGAATATCCTCCAGCACTTCGGTCAGCGCTAAAGCTTCTACCCCGGCATCTTTCGGGTGGAGGGTCCACATACTTTTTGGCATAGACTTTATATTAACTTCGACATACGGCGGGCAAAGAACTTTCTGACTAGACATAAGGACACCTCGCTTGTGATTCAGGGCATAAAAAAAGACAGGGTAACAACGCTCCCCGGCATCCGTCAGGGCAGCGGAGGCACAGCCGCGCCTGCGCCGTGGTCGTGGTGGTCGGTTCACTCATGAGCGCCAGCCCCCCTCCGCGCCAAGCAGCCGCGTTTGCTGGCGTTTGCAGCACGGTTCGCGGCCCAGACGACAAGCTCAGTCCGCGGGAAGGCTGCCTGCCGCCCTACATAAATTGGCCGCGGTGCGGAAGAATCGGCGCAAAGTGCTGCACTCGCACTTTTCGGATTTTTAAAATGGAACTCAACGCAGAGCCTCTTATAATCAACTAGGTTAGGCAGGCCGCGCCAAATATCCTGCCAGATTAAATCGAGTGCAGAAATCGCAGCAGGGATCGCGGCAGAATTTTCCTTTTTCATAAAATTGCCTCCAATAAGAATTTCAACTTTCGGAAACATTCTGCACGACCTACTGCGGTAGGCCGCAAGTGGGCGGAACTAGGCGTTTGCGACAAAAAAAGACCTACTCATGCGCTGCGAGTAGGCCTTTGTAGGGTTGATAATGGTTTTACGGTTAACTTCTGCTGTTCCAGATCGGCAGAGGCAGCCCGTATTTGTTGGCAAGGTCTTCAGCGGTTTTCCTGGCCTTCGATACAAAATCTACGGCGTTGCTGCCAGGAGCACCCGGAAAAGCTATTCGGAACGCATCCTCATGTGATAGCCCCTGCCACTTCGCAGCAACGACTAACGCTACCTTTCGTTCCCTTTTCCCTTTCAGTCCAGAAGCGAGAGTGCGCCACGCGGCAGCATGTTCCTCGCTCTCATCCCCTTTGTATTCGGAACTGCCCTTATGTTCTTCAGGAATGGAATCAAAGAAAGCCTTCGCCTCTGTATAATCAAAGATAAGGAAAGACTTGAAAACAGCTAAAAAGTTTTCAACCCCGTCTCGGGAAAACACAATATCGTTGTTAAGTATAACATGCTTCTCAAGATCAAACTCATTGGTGTTGATTTTAATTTTAAGCGGATTACAGAAAGCTTTGGCGATACCAGACGCATCAAAGCTGAATCCTTCAGGAACATATCTACAATGCCGCACCCATGCTTTCAGGTAATTCGCAACCCATACTTCATTATGCTGGCGTTGTTGTTCTGCCGTGTTTAATATCGAATTGATAGCCATCTTCTGAAGCGCCGGGTATCGTTGCCCACTGAGAAAAAACGCAGTGCTTGCCTCATCCTGAACGGTTCCAAAAAGAACCCAAAAAAAAGGCTGAACGCGAAATGGAAGTTTATCCAGCATAGCGTCAAAAATTACTTCGTTTGCGCCCCAAAAGTCCCGTATCTGCCATGCGTAAATGTCTTTTGTTGGGTCAAAGTCTTTTGCTGGGTCAAAAGAGGTGTCCTTCATATTTTCCTCCCGTGTCTCATCTCTGCTTAGCTTCATCATCCTGCCCCGTGCTGAGGGCGCGTTTCAATGCCTCGCTGACAATATCCGCCGTCTGGCGCAACTGGCTGTTAAGCAGATGCGCGTAACGTTGTGTCATGCTCGCGTCTCCATGAGTCAGCAACTTTTGGATTTCAAACAGGCTCGCCCCTCCAGCGGCCAGCCGTGATGCAAAACTGTGCCGCAACCCGTGATAAGGGCGGAACCCGGCAGGAAGGAAAGGCCGCACATATTCAATGAGCCGCTTGACTGCCCTGCTTTGAAAATCAACCTGACCGAAAACAAGCCCCTGCTCCCCTGTATCAATACCCCTTAGAACATCTTCTACCGCCTGGCTCAGCGGGATGTATTCGGTTTTGCCGCTCTTGGCATGTTCCCCTTTCAGGCAGATTTGTTTCCGCACAAAATCAATGTCTCTCCATTCCAAATGAAAAATCGCATAGCGCCTGATACCCGTCAGGAAAGCAAACTTCATGCTTGACGCTAGCCGTTGATTTGGGTATCTATCCAACGCATTGAAGAGGTTGCCAAGTTCTTCATCCGTCAGGTTCTCCGTGACTTGGTTATCCAGCCGCGGCAGGGAGAAATACAGTTCATGAATCGGAGGCTGTTCGTTGAATCCGTGCTTTGCCCCCCAGAACACGATTTGGCGAATTAACGACAGCACATGGCGCACGGTCGCCGGAGCCAAAGCCTTCTGTTCCAATTCCTTCTGCAAAGACTCGATATGGTGAGTTCTCAGCGTCTCAATTCTCATCGGCATAAAAGCCTGAAGGTGGTTCTGGACGTAGCCAATATAATTTCCCAGAACCCGCCCCTTGACCGTCTCCCTGTACGCCTCCCAAACACGTTGCAATGTGGGCGCGTTCGCCGCAGCTTCCCTTTCCCGTTGCGCTGTCTCCCGTCGTTCCCTCAGCGTAACGGCACCCTCTCCAGTAGCGGCGGCGGCTTTAAGCCGGGCAAGTTCAGCACGGGCTTTCGCAAGGTTCCAGCCTTCAGACGCCCAGCCCAATTTCTCTTCGTGCTGCCCCCCATTCACACGGAACCGCAAGGTAAAATATCTATCGGGTTTGCCTCGAAAGAGACGATCCTCAACTTCGCGCACCCTGACCCCAGGTTCTATCGTTTTAGGCTTTTTCCACTTCATAACTTGTGCCCCTTGCGTGTCCCTCATGTGTCCCTTATTTTGACTGGACAAAAGAAGAAATCTATGGAAATTTCTGGACACAGAATATTAACGGAACACATTGAAGTCAATGGGAAAAATAGATTTTTTGGGAATGTCGTGGAAAACAGCGGAAAAGAGCCTGTTGCAAACTACGAACCTGTAGGCCGGGAGTTCGAATCTCTCTTGGCGCGCCAAATATTTCATGAGGTTACAGTAAGCACTGTAGCCTTCTTTCGTTTCTGTCCTCCCCTCCCCCCCCTGCGATATTGACGGGCGGCAAAGCCGATGGCATTCTTTTTCCGATCTCCTCCTTCCTCCGAAAAATCCATCCACACGGCGTATCCCGAAAGAGAAAACTGGGACTGACAATTGAAACAGGGATACTCCCCGCCTAATACGCGTATTCTCCTGAACCCGCGGCGGCCAGAAGGACAAGCATGCCCCAAGAACTGCAAGACACGCACATCCAGCAGGCAGCGGGATCCCCGCCGCGCTGGATTATGCATGTGGATATGGACGCTTTTTTCACATCCATAGAGCGGCTGGATAATCCTAGGCTGCTAGGATTGCCCATTGCCGTTGGCGGCATGACGCGCGGCGTAATTTCCACTGCCTCCTATGAAGCCAGGACATTTGGCGTGCATTCGGCCATGCCCACGGCGTTAGCCCTACGCCTCTGCCCCAAACTCACCCTGCTGCCGTGCCGGATGCGGCGCTATCGCGAAGCCTCCCGTTGCGTTATGGAAACGCTGCGCGGCTTCTCCCCCTTGGTTGAGCAAGCTTCCATTGACGAGGCATACCTAGAGGCAACAGGGCTTGAGCGCCTCTTCGGTCCGCCCGAAGCGCTCTGCAAAAAGGTAATGGAGGCCGTTTTTCGCGCGACAGGCGGACTCACCTGCTCCATTGGCTTAGCGCCTGTCAAATTTCTTGCAAAAATCGCCTCGGACTTCCATAAGCCCCATGGCTGCATCATCCTGCGTGAAGGCGAGGTCCCTGCCTTTCTGGAAACGCTTCCTGTGGGGAAAATTCCGGGAGTCGGCAGCGCCTTCTTGCAGGAACTGGCGGAATTTGGGATAAAAACGTGCTCGGACGTGTGCACCCGTCCCCGCTCCTTTTGGGAACGGCGCTTTGGAAAAAGCGGGCTGGCCCTATTTTTGCGGGCGCAGGGCATTGATAGACGCGGCGTTGTTCCATACAGAAAACCCAAATCGGAAAGCTCGGAAACAACGCTTGAGCAGGATACCACTGACCGCGTCTTGCTTGTCTACTGGCTGTACCGCCATGCGGAACGCGTAGGACGGGCACTCAGGCAACAGGGCTTCTGCGGGCGCGTAGTCACGCTGAAAATCAAGTACAAAGATTTCTCGCTTGTGACCCGCCGCATATCCCTTACCGAGCCAACCTGCGCCACACAAACCATTTTCCACGCGGCACAGGCACTGCTTGAAGCGCTGAACCCGCAACGCCCCGTGCGGTTGATCGGCGTTGGCGTTTCCGGCTTTGACACCGCGCCCGCCCAGGGTTTTTTGCCCCAAGCATCCACGACGCATGAAGAGGAACTCCGCCGCAGACGCCTAGACAAGGCGCTAGATGCCATTGGGGATAAAATCGTCATAGGCCGATTGCTCCGCGCCGGGGAAAAATAAGGAAATTGCGGTTATGTCTATACTGGTAACAGGCGCGGCGGGCTTCATCGGCGCAAACCTCACGGCAGCTCTGCTCCGCAGCGGAGAAAGCGTTGTCGGCATCGACAGCGTGAATGACTACTACAACGTAGAGCTCAAGCGATACCGCCTGAAAACGCTTGAGGAAGCGGCCACGGCTTCCCGCGCTTCTTGGACATTTCTCCAGGGAAATATCGCCGATAAAGCCTTTATCCGGCGTGTCTTTGCCGAGCGTGCCCCCTCCGTAGTTGTCAACCTAGCCGCTCAGGCGGGCGTGCGCTACTCCATAGATAATCCGGACATCTATATTGAATCAAACATCATTGGTTTCTTTAATATTCTCGAAGCCTGCCGCCACTCCCGCGACGGCGACGCGAAAGGCGTGGAGCACTTGGTGTATGCCTCCAGCTCATCAATCTACGGCTGCGGCAAAAAATTCCCATACTCCACGGACGACAAAGCGGATGCCCCCGTCAGTCTCTACGCGGCGACAAAAAAATCCAACGAACTCATGGCGCATGCTTACGCCAAGCTCTACAATATCCCCGCGACAGGCCTGCGTTTCTTTACCGTGTACGGTCCGGCCGGCCGGCCGGACATGGCGTACTTCGGCTTTACGAACAAGCTCAGGGCCGGACAAGATATTAAAATTTTCAATTACGGCCGCTGCGAACGCGACTTTACGTATATCGATGATATTGTGGAGGGCATCCTGCTCGTCATGCGCCGCCCCCCCACACGCTCCACCGGCGAAGACGGTCTGCCCATTCCGCCCTGCGCGCTGTACAATATCGGCAACGGACAGCCTGTAAACCTGCTTACTTTTGTGGACATCCTCCAGCAGGAGCTAATCAGAGCCGGAGTGCTGCCCGAAGACTACGATTTCGAGGCGCACAAAAAACTTGTGCCCATGCAGCCGGGGGACGTGCCCGTTACGTATGCCGACACATCCGCGCTGGAAAAGGATTTCGGCTTCAAACCTCGCACCAGCCTCCGCGAGGGACTGAGAAAATTCGCGGAATGGTACCGAACATACTGGATAAAATAAGGAGTACCGAATGAAAATCGCTGTCGCCGGCATAGGCTATGTCGGCCTTTCGCTTGCCGCCCTGCTTGCTAGACAGAACAAAGTCACGGCCCTGGATATTGACCCTGACAAGGTTGAAAAAATCAACAGGCGGATTTCGCCCATTCAGGACGCCGATATTGAAGCCCAATTCGCAGAAGGCAATTTGGACCTGACGGCCACGCTGGACGCGGCGGAAGCCTACAAAGACGCCTGCTTCATCATTATCGCCGCTCCCACGAATTACGACAGCAGGCAGGATTTTTTCGACACCTCCGCTGTAGAATCTGTAATTAGGCAAGCGCTTACCCTTGCGCCGGATGCTGTGCTAGTTATCAAATCCACCGTGCCGGTAGGTTACACGGAAGCCGTACGAAAAAAATACGCGAACGCTAAGATCCTGTTCAGTCCGGAATTTTTGCGCGAATCAAAGGCGCTGTACGATAACCTCTATCCCTCCCGCATCATCGTGGGCTGCCCTAAAAATGACGCCAGCCTGCGCGCGGAGGCGGAGCGCTTCGCGAATCTTCTCCTTGAAGCTTCGCTGAAAAAAGATACGCCTGTGCGCGTTATGGGGCTTACCGAAGCGGAAGCCGTAAAACTCTTCGCCAATACCTACCTAGCTCTGCGCGTTAGCTTTTTCAACGAACTGGATACCTACGCCGAAATGAAGGGACTTAGCACCCGCGACATCATCGAGGGCGTTGGTCTAGATCCGCGCATAGGAACGCATTACAACAATCCCTCTTTTGGCTACGGCGGCTACTGCCTGCCCAAAGATACCAAGCAGCTACTCGCCAATTACCGGGACGTGCCGGAAAACCTCATCCAAGCTATTGTGGAAAGCAACCGCACGCGCAAAAGCTTCATCGCGGACCGCGTTTTGGAAAAAAGCGGGTACTACACGGCATCCAGCGACTATAACGCAGAGAAGGAGCAGCCCGTAACCGTGGGAGTGTACCGGCTAATTATGAAGAGCAACAGCGATAATTTCCGCCAGAGCAGTATTCAAGGAGTGATGAAGCGCATCAAGGCCAAGGGGATAACCGTGGTCGTCTACGAGCCCTCGCTGCCGGACGGCAGCACTTTTTTCGGCAGTCTTGTGGTCAACGACCTGGCCCGCTTCAAGGCGCTGTCCCGCTGCATCATCGCCAACCGCTACGACGAGTGCCTGGACGATGTCGCCGAAAAAGTCTACACCCGCGAT
Organism: uncultured Desulfovibrionaceae bacterium; assembly: GCA_964460575.1. Taxonomy (GTDB): domain Bacteria; phylum Desulfobacterota; class Desulfovibrionia; order Desulfovibrionales; family Desulfovibrionaceae; genus Avidesulfovibrio. The sequence continues at coordinate 9,504 of CAYWQK010000040.1, forward strand.
CTTTTCCGCAGGGATTAAGACGCGACGCTGCCGAAAGATTCGGCGGACGACATAATCCCCTCTAGAGAGATATTAACGCCTGATAAAAAGACGCCGCCCCCAACGTCCGTTTTGGGATAGGGAGCGGCGTTTTTACAGGTGCCTGTGGCTTGTTACATCAAAAAAGCCGGCGCGGAAATTTACAACCCTAGTTCCTTTTTGAAACGCGAGTAGAAGGATGTTGCCGTATACAGGGCCGCCGCGGGATTGTGCGCGTACACGCGGTCTTTGACAATCAGCACGGTGGTAGGCGCGGCGGAATATTTGAGGAAGAGTGTGTCATGCCCCACACAAAGGCCGATGACAATGTTAAAATCCGTACCCTCGGCCTCGAGTTCCTTAGCCTGCATGATGGGATTGCACATAGACTCGTGCCCGCAGCCGCGATTTAGCTTTTTCTCCGGAGGAACGCCGACAAAACTTTTATCCACGGCTCCGATTTTGCAGCCTACGGTATAGGAACGAATGTTATGCGCGTCGAGGATCTTCTTAAAAATACGGGCTTCCGGCAGAAGGCCAACGCAGGAGGCGATGCCCACATATTGATAATTCATTCGCTTGACGAGCTCTATCGTTTCTTCAACACGGGACATTCTACCGTAGAACTCACCCTCGATACAGGCGGAAGTAGCCGCCAAATCGCGGACTTCCTGGTTGCCCGCATAAATCTTCAGCACATCTTCAAGACGCTTCTGATCAACATTCTTGGTTAGGCAAAATGAAGGATACTTGGCCTCATCCTTGGATCGGCAGGGACGGGCCGCGCAATCCGAACAGCTGTGGCTAGTTGAATCTGGCATGTTTTGCTCCCTATGAAGAACGGCGCGGCAAGGCGAAGTCCGCCGCGCCGGATAAGGTTATTGGGTTACTTTACGGAGGCTACATCTTCCGGCTTGTAGCTGTCGGGAACATCCCGCGCGAAAATAAAGCGGCTGTCCACAAAAGCCTTGACGCCATCGGGCTTAATGCGGTTAAGCATGCCGATTTTCACAAGCTGGCCAACGCTCTTCAAAAGCGCGTCGTAACCGCCCTTCACTGAAGGAATATAATTGTATGATTTGATCAGCTCGGTATTGAACTCAGCCGTGCCGGCTACGTACTTTTTATCAAGCTGGATGCGCACGGCTTCTTCAGGATGCTGCTGAACCCACACGGAAGCCTTAAGAATGGCGCGGGTAAAGGCGCTTACCACCGCCGGATACTCTTGGGCGAATTTCGTGCTGACGAAGGAACCGCAGCAGTATTCCTTCGCGAAATCGCCGGTTTTAGCCGTATCCAACAGAATACGCAGCCCGTATTGCTTGGCCAGCAGGGAAATGGCGGGATCGCCAAGAGCCACGGCATCCACAATGCCCTTCTCTATAGCCTGACCCAAATCGTTTCTGGAAAAAATAACGAATTCAACTTCGGGTTTTTTTTCATCCACGCTAATGCCTTCGGCGGCGAGGGCCCTTTTGGTAACAATGGTTTCCGCGCCCACAAGACCGGATACGCCTATGCGCTTGCCCTTTAGATCGGCGATGCTGCGGATGGGGGAATCCTTGGCAACGGCCAGCTTTGTGCAGCCCGTATGGATACCCGCCGTAAACTTAATGGGCAGGCCGTTTTCAAGAGGCTTTAAAAACTTGCCGATCAGGCCAAAACCCGCGTCGATCTGCCCCGCGGCCACGGCTTCCTGCACGTGAGCGGGATCAATCTGAACATTTTCGGCCTGGATGCCTTCCGCGGCGAAAAAGCCCTTCTCAACAGCTATATGCAGCGGGGCTTGGCAGAGCGAAGGCGAATAGGCCAAACGCAGATGGAAGGGCTTTGCCTCCCCCTTTGCCGGAAGCGAAGAAAATACCAGCAGTCCGGCGGCTAAAAAGGTTAACACACGCAGTGCAAAACGATGCATTTTCAACTCCTTTCGGGCTGTGTTGAGGTTAATGATATATTCCGGAGTCTGTGCACCTTCCCGCCGTAATCCAGAATGCAAAGGATCTTGGCGCGATAGCTGCGAAAATCTTCGCAGCTTCCGGAAGGATTATTTTACCGAGGCTACATCTTCCGGTTTGTAGCTGTCGGGAACACCCCGCGCGAAAAGGAAATGACTGTCCGCAAAGGACTTGACTCCCTCGGGCTTAATACGGTTAAGCATGCCGATTTTCACAAGCTGGCCAACGCTCTTCAAAAGCGCGTCGT
>CAYWQK010000041.1:0-1838 GCA_964460575.1 uncultured Desulfovibrionaceae bacterium
GACTTTTACTAGCTCTTCGAATAAAAATCAAAATTTAACTAACGTGCTGAAAATCCCGCCCTTCACGACCGGGACAAAGGACACGCCAAGGCTGAAATTTTCTTGTCTTTTTGCCTTTCCTGCCATACCGTGCGCTATACGACGGTAGGGCATGCCGCGCCAGCCTGCAAGCGCTAAGATCCCCTGAACAGAGAGGGGGGAAGGCTGTCAACTACCGCAAGTTATTCCGGAGCCGTGCATTCTCATGTTTGAAAGCCTTTCCGACAGATTGTCGAACGTATTCCGCAGCCTGGGCGGCAAAACCCAGCTGACGGAAGCGAACATCCGCGAGGGCCTGCGCGAGGTGCGCCTTGCCCTGCTGGAGGCCGACGTCAACTTTAAAGTCGTCAAGAGCTTCACTGAAAAGGTACAGGAGCGCTGCCTGGGCCAGGATGTAGAAAAAAGCCTCACTCCCACCCAACAGATGGTCAAGATCGTACATGACGAGCTTGTGGATCTTCTCGGCGGGGAGGATACGGCTCTTAACCTCCACCACGCGCAACCGGGCGTCATCATGCTGGTGGGGCTCCAAGGCTCCGGTAAAACCACCTCGGCGGGCAAGCTGGCCAATCTGCTGCGCAAGCAAAAAATCAGCCCATATCTTGCTCCTATAGACGTATACCGTCCCGCCGCCATTGACCAGCTGGCGTCCCTTGCCCGCCAGCTTAACATCCCCTGCTACCCTTCCACCACGGAAATGAAACCCGTGGACATCGCCAAGGCCGCAGTGGCAGAAGCCCGCTCCCAAGGCTGCGGCGCGGTTATTCTGGACACCGCGGGCCGCCTCCACATAGACGAGCCGCTCATGCAGGAGCTTGCGGACATCAAGGCCGCTGTATCCCCTCAGGAACTCCTTTTTGTCGCCGATGCCATGACCGGCCAGGACGCCGTGACCGTGGCCGAAGCCTTCAACAACAAGCTTGACCTCACGGGCGTTGTGCTGACCAAAATGGACGGCGATGCCAGGGGCGGCGCGGCCCTCTCCATCAAATCGGTCACCGGGGCGTCCGTTAAATTCGTGGGCGTGGGCGAAAAGCTCTCCGAAATGGAGGTCTTTCATCCCGACAGGGTTGCCGGGCGCATCCTCGGCATGGGCGACATGCTTACCCTGATCGAGAAAGCCCAAAACGCCTATAAGGCCGAGGAAGCAGAAGCGCTGAACAAAAAACTGCGCAAAGCCACCTTTGATTTTGAAGATTTCCTGACGCAGATGCGCCGCATGAGGACAATAGGCTCGCTGGGATCCATCATCAAACTCATTCCCGGACTGAGTAGCGTTGCCTCAAAGCTCGGCGACCTCTCCGAACATGAAAAAGAGCTTGCCCGCGTCGAATCCATCATTAATTCCATGACCATGGAGGAGCGCCACCACCCTGACATCATCAACGGCAGCCGCCGCGAGCGCATTGCCAAGGGGTCCGGTAACTCCATAAACCAAGTCAACCAGCTACTCCGACAGTTTGAGCAGATGCGCAAAATGATGCAGCGGCTGATGAGCGGCAAGGGCTCTCAAATGCCCGCCATGCCTCAGGGCTTCCCCAGCATGGGGGGAATAGGAGGAATGCCGCCTCATTTTCCCGGCATGGGCGGCGCGCCGGGAAGCGGATCTTCCGCAACGAAAAAGAAAAAAAAGGACCGCGACAAGCGCAAAAACAAAAAACGCTAAGCGGCGGTCTTTACAAGCGCACCGGCTTTTGCTACGCAGTCTGCCTGCCGCATAGCGGCATTCCCGGCGTGTATTTGCGGCGAAGGGGATTTCTCCCTCGCGCATTTTCGATAATCCTTTTGCACCGTATCTC
>CAYWQK010000041.1:1848-11469 GCA_964460575.1 uncultured Desulfovibrionaceae bacterium
TTAAAAACAGCAATATTGGAGATGTGTGATGTCTGTTAAAATCCGCCTGACCCGCATGGGTTCCAAAAAGCATCCTGTATACCGCATCGTTGCCACCAACAGCGCTACCCGCCGCGACGGCCGCCCGCTGGATTTCCTGGGCAGTTACAACCCCCACACAGATCCCGCCACCGTCACGGTGAACCAGGAAAAAGTCCAGAAGTGGCTTGACCTCGGCGCCGAGCTTTCCGATACAGCCCGCTCTCTCCTAAAGAAGCAGGCCCAGTAAGCATCCAAGGGCTTGAAGGACAGTTCCTTCAGGCTCTTCAACCAGTCCGAGGGAGGCTACCGTGCTGAAGGAGCTTGTTGAATACGTGGCCAGGGCGCTTGTTGACAAGCCTGAGGAAGTCAGCGTGAGAGTGCTGGAAGGCGACAAAACAGCCGTTGTTGAGTTGCGCGTTGCCGAAGACGACATCGGCAAGATTATCGGCCACAAGGGCCGCACAGTGCGCGCGCTGCGGACGGTTTTTTCCGCCGCTGCCTCACAGTCTCCCAAACACATCACCTTGGAACTGATTGAATGACGTCCCGCTGCAAAAAGAGTCCCGTATGCCACGGCTGGTAGAAATCGGCGTACTGGGCCGCCCCCACGGCATCCGAGGAGAAATCAGGGTCCAGTATTATGCCGAGTCTTTCGATTTGCTCAATGGCGCAGTGTTTCTGCGGGCCAACCTCGGGCCGGCCCGCCCCGCCTCTATTGCCGGATGGCGCATGCATCGGGGGCAGCCTGTCATCACCCTGGAAGGCGTGAATGACCGCGCCAGCGCCGAGGCGGTACGGGGACAAGCGCTTCTCATTAGCGAAGACCGCCTTCCTCCAGTGGAAGAAAACGAACACTATCTCCACACCATAATCGGCTTCAAGGTCATAGAAAAAGCAAGCGGCGCCACGCTTGGCACGCTGGATCACGTGCTTTTCTACGGCGGGCAGGAAACGTGGGCCATTCTTGCCGAGGACGGCAATGAAATCCTCCTTCCGTCCATTCCCGATTTTGTAGACGCCATTGACGAAGAAGCCCGCCTTATCTTGGTTTCCCCGCCGGCTGGGCTCGTTGAACTCTACACCGAGGGCGCGCGCTAAATTTTCGGGCCGCAGCAAAAAACCCTCCCATACCGCCGCGTTTGACGGAGTACACGCCATGCAGACACCACTTGACGATCCCGCGATCCTTGCCCATAGGGACTTTTTCCTGCGCCGCCGCCAGTTTTTTGAGAAGGAATTGGCGCGCATCAAAGAGGCTCACGGCTCTCTTAGGGACTACGCGGACCTCCACCTGCGCCTTGGCATCCATGCCGCGACTGACGCAACGGGAAAGGCCCACTGGCGGCTCCTAGAGCACATGCCGAATGCCTCCGGGCTGTGGCTTGCCACAAGCCGGACCAACTTTGCGCATCAAGAGAACCTCGCCTTTTCCAGCCTGGGCGGCGGCTTGTGGCAGCTGCTCATTCCGCGAGACGCGCTTGCGCACGGCGACTATTACGAGCTGCGTGTCCGCCCGGCGGACGGCGGGGATCTTCAGCGCCGCGTTCCGGCCTTCGCAGATTATGTGGAGCAGGATAAAACAATCCCCGAACAATGGTGCGCGCGCTTTTTCAATCCAGAAACCCCCTATATTTTCCGGCACGACGCAAGTTTGCGCGACACGCGTTTCCCTCGCATTTACGAGGCGCATGTGGGCATGGCTCAGCCCGCTCTGGGGCATGTAAAGGACAGCGTGGGCACATACGCCGCTTTTGCCAAAAATATCCTGCCGCGCATTAAGGAGGCCGGTTATACCGCCGTGCAGCTCATGGCCGTACCCGAGTACCCGCTGTACAAATCCTTCGGCTACCAAGTGGGCAGCTACTTCGCCCCTTCCTCGCGCTACGGAACGCCGGATGATTTCAGACGGCTGGTGGATGAAGCGCATAAGCTAGGCCTCTCTGTCATTCTGGATATCGCCCACGGACACGCCTGCTCCAACACAGAACAGGGACTGGCCCGCTACGACACCGGCAACCTCTTTTTCTCGGAGCAGGAAAACCAGTGGGGCACACCTTCCTTTGCCTTTGACCGCGAGCCTGTCCGCCGATTCCTCCTCTCCAACTGCCGCTACTGGCTGGAGGACTTCCATGTGGACGGCTTCCGCTTTGACGCCGTGGGCAACATTATCTACGCGGACCACGGCGTCAACGACGATTTCCAGCAAACGGAGCGCTGCTTTACCAATGCCGCGGGCGAACCGCGCGGAAACGCATGGGGCGAGCTCTACCTCTCTTTGGCTAACGAGCTCATCCACACGCTCCGTCCGGGAGGCATCAGTATCGCCGAAGAATTCAGCGGCATGCCCGGCCTGACTTGCCAGCCCAAAGACGGCGGACTTGGCTTTGACTACCGCTTTGCCATGGGCCAGCCGGATTTTTGGGGCAAAGCCGTAAAAAGCCCCCAGACCATGGGGCTGACCTGGTACGAAATGACCAACCACCGCCCCTACGACCGCACCATCAGCTACGTAGAATGCCACGACCAGTGCATCAACGGCAAAAGCGCTATGATCTGGCGGCTCCTTGGCGAAAGCATGTACACCGCCATGCGGAAAGAATACTGCACATGGAAAGTCTCTAGAGGGCTGGCCTTCTACCGCTTGATGCGCGGACTGACCCTGGCTTCTGCGGACGCCGGCTACCTTAATTTTATGGGCAATGAATTCGGACACCCTGAATGGCTGGACGACGAAGAGCATGCGCACCGCCAGTGGCACCTGGCCGACACAGCGGACCTGCTCTACGCGGCCCTCGCCCGCTGGGACCGCGCGCAACTTGTCGATCTGGTGCGGAACCATCTGGACGACTTCTTAACGCCGCCGATCTTCCGCTTTATCCACGAAGACAAACGTCTGCTGGCATTCGAGCGCGGGCGCCTGCTTTTCGCTTTCAATTTTCATGAACTCGACCCGCAGACCGACCTGCGCGTTCCCGCGACACCCGGCAAGTATGTGGAACTTCTTTCTTCCGACGAGGAGCGCTTCGGCGGCTACGGCAACCTTGCCGCCGCCACGCCGCCCACGGAGCATTTCAGCGACGCCGCCAGCGGCAAGGACCTTCAGGACGTTTCCCTATACCTCCCTCCCATGGCCATGCTCGCCTTGGAGCGGCGCTGATCCGGCAATGCCTGTTCTATCTTTTCACGCGAGGTCTCAAAGCGTTACTCCACCAAGCACTAAGGAAACGCGCGGTACGCTGAAACACGAGCTGGACAAACCAGACGCCCCCACACACACACACAAATGCAGCGTGCGCGGAGCTACGCGGCTATCGACGGGACGGCCTTTCCGCGTTTTCAAAAGGCGACTTGCAGTCTTTTCGGGCAGATAAAGGAATTCGTAAACTTTTACCTAGCCAAATAAGCCGCGCGGCCTCTAGCGAATAGAGGCGGCAGTGCCTCGGAGGCGCTTAAGGGCTTGACAAAAGCGCCGACCTTGTATAAAGCATTTCCATTCAACGATACCCCCCGCTAACGCCAACTTAGCTCAGCTGGTAGAGCAGCTGATTCGTAATCAGCAGGTCGTCAGTTCAAATCTGACAGTTGGCTCCATAACGTCTATTCGCTCAAGCTGGTTTGTCCGCAAGGCTACAAACCAGCTTTTTTTTGCCACGGCAGGGCAAGAGGATATTTGGCTGCGCAAACGATTTCCCGTTCCCGGCTTTTATGCGCGCGGCCCAGCCGAAAACCGACGCGGATTCCGGCCTCGGTTGTCCGACCAGCAGGCGGTCGCGCGTTTGCGGGTTATAGCTTTCGGCTACGGCTTCCAGGTCTTTCGTGAAAGTTCGCCCGCGCCCGGCGCGGAGCGTCCAAGACCTTGGAACCATGCCGTTTGCCCGGCTCTGTAACGGAAACAGACGCGCCGAGACACCAGCGCGCCGCCGGGGGTCCCTCCACGGCTTTGTTTCTCAATAACGGTCAAGAAAAGCGCGTTGATGACTTCCTCCGTTTTTTGTTGACAGGCGCGAAAATACGCATCACAGTTCTTGTGAATGGCTGGTTTCGGGAGGCCTGTCGTTAAGTCGGACTGACAGCCATACTCCGCCCTGGCAGCGGAGACGCGAGAGTGGCCTCACGCACCACCCCCAAAATCGGCTATTCTTTTTTTGTATCTACCCTGCGATTACGCGCCCTGTCTATCCTTATTAAATTGGGCGTTCGCGGGGATCCCGCTGAAACTTTCGCATCATAGGCCGCTTTTTTTGAGCCGGGAGAGAATACCAAAAAAACTCGGCAATGCCGTCTACATAGGCAAAACCAAGGCGGTTGACTGTCAGACTCGCGTCAGGCAACGCTCCATACTCCCGGCCAAGATCCCGCAAGGCCTTTATTCCGTAAAGGCGGCACACGCGAAAGAGAACTTCGCTCCGGCTAGTACCCGCGGCGCCACTTGCCGCGCGCGCCGTGCCGCAAGATTTTGGACGACGGATTGTCCAGATCATACATCAGCACGCGGTTCACATCGTCAGACTTTCCGGTTGACTTGTAATATACGGCAAGATGCAGGTGCGGCTCGCCGTCGACTGGCAAAAAGGCCAAAACTTCCCCTTCGTAACGGTTGGCAGGCAGCCCATGCAGCTCTTCGCCCTCAGGACTGACGGGGCGGTCGAAAACAAGCCTGCCATCCAGCGTCATGACTTTAATGCGGTGCAGGGCCCGCCCCGACGTTCCCGATGAAAGCGCGTAGAGATACTTGCCATCTGTCACAAGACACTGCGCGGCAATTTTTTCCTTTCCCCACGGCGATTCAAAAAGCCGTTCGGCGAACACCGGTCTGCCCGAGCTGTCAACGGCGGAAAGATCAAGGTACTCGTCGCTAACGGAAAGCACTTTCTCCACGCTCCATATGCCGATAACCATGACCCCATCTGACAGACGGTGGCACTTGGCGATAAGAAATTTGCCGTCCGGGGTTAGGCACGGATTGATGTTATTATTGGCGTACCCACTGCCAAAAAGCTGCCAGGAACGCTTGATCTCAGCCGTTTTGGGCGAGCGGTAATCCCATCGCACAAGATGAAGCCGGCGGTAGAGGTCCTTATTTTCCGCGCCGCCGTACGAATCAAACTTATAGCCACCGCAGAAAAAATATACGGATCCGGGCTGTTCGTCCTGTCCGACGATACTGGGATCATCGGGATGAAACAAGGCGATGTTCTGGTGGCCAAAGTGATATAAGCCGTTATACGGCTTTTTCGCCGCCGGATCGCAGCTGTGCCCGAGAAGCCGCTGCGTTGCGTACTCGCTTGCAAAGAGATACGCGCCATCTTTTTTCGTTGCTCGAATCGTATAGGCGATACCGCTCTTCGCGTCGTACTGAATGCCCTGAATGCTGCCGATATACTGATACCTGTCTATATCTTTCCACGAAGTCTTTGTGCCGGATTTATACTTCATCTCATACGCCGGCCAGAGCCCCGCAAACGAGCCTTGCGACGCAAGATGGACAAGGCGCCTGTCCCGCACATCGCTAGATGCGCTCAGTTCTGCGGAAGGACGCGGATAAATTCCGTATCCCTCCTGAAAATACAACGCCTTCGCGCAAATTCCATCAGGACGAACGGCCACGAGGACAACGATGGCCACGAGTCCCTTTAGAAACAGGAAAAACGCAGATCTTGCTTTCATTGTCTTATCCTTTCTGATTCGCGATCACTGCCGAAACGTACTCTTTCTCCTAAAAATTCCGATCCCGCCGTCAACGCGATGGCTCGGGGCAATATCCTCCCCCAGGCCATCATTTTCAGGCTGACTCCGATCTTCCGTGTACGCCGCCGGGAAGCAAACCGTTTCGTTCCGCGCAGCCGGCTTATTTGACCAGCTGAAATCGTACGAATTCCTTGAGCTTGCCCGAAAAGGCGGCGAGTCCGTCTTTTGAAAACGCGGAAAAACCGTCTTTCGTAGCTCTAAGAAAGCCCTTTTCCGTAGCGAAAGATACTGTGCCGTCGGCATTAATCTGGCAGTCGATTATAACTTTCGTATCGCTCAGCCTGCCATAGATATCCACATACTTCTGTGTATGGGGGGGGGGTGGGGTAACAGTTTGAGGTTGCTTCAGCTCGCGGAGCTTCAGAAAGCATTTATCCTTATCCGTAAAGTAAATTCCAACTTTAACGTTGTTCTTCAAATCTTTTTTGCTGAAGGCGAAGCACATATTTTCCATGTCGTATAGCATACGCCTGCCGGTATAATCCTGCAGGGAATGCAGATTAAGCGCTTTGAGCATGGTATCGCAGAGCGCTTTTGCGTTCTGATACGCCTTATCGGCAAGATAATACATGTTTATACGTTCATTAAGAACATAGCTCACCGTGTTTATGCCGTTAATATCAACCCCGTTTCTGAGCTGCGATACAAGATATTCAATGAAGCGGAGTTCTATTTCCGGGTTGCAGCCATGCAGGTTAATACCGTCCGAGCCGTGGATCCATGTAATGATGTTCTTATGGGCGCTGATCCCGTATTTTGGCGTAATGCCGTGTTTTTTGCAAAACGGCAGGAAATGCAGATTGTAGTCAGGACCGGATAAGGCGTTCATGACCATCACAAAAACGCTCTTCGGATTTGTCAGCACCAGATGGTTTCTGTTGAATTTTTTGTCCTCTATACTCAAGTCAATCCCAAGCTCTGCAAAATACGCGCCCGTTGACTCGCCCCATTGGCTGAGCACTGTCTGAGGACTAAGGGCTATGCCCGCCGAGCCGTCCAGCAGGTTAGCCATGTACAGGGCCGCGTAGCCGCCCCCTGAGCTCCCGAGAAAGGTCACGTTTTCCGCCGCGACGCCAAGGCAGGCCATGGCCTTCTTAACAAGGGGCAGCATCTCGACCAGGTAGGAGCGCTCCTTTGTGCCGTAGTACCATTTCACGCAGGTATTTTGGCAGGATTTTTGCATGGGATCTTCAATACACAAAATATTCGCGTCTAGGCGGTTCCCGTATTTCCAGCGCAGGAACAGAGGGTAGGTATGACCCTTCCGGCCTCCGCCGCTAAAATGGATGGAAAGCTTTTTACTCTTGCGGGCAAGAAAAAGGCATTCGTAACAAATGCCGTTGCAGTCAACGGAAAAAACCGGCTTCTTCGGATCCAGCTCGAGGCTGTCAAGGGTATAGGAATGATGCTTGGCCTTCATCCAAGCCTGGGGAAAAGAATAAAGCTTCCTTCTTGCTTTGGTAATTTGGTCCGGCGTGATTTCCCTGCCGAAAATATTTGGGAAACCGTTAAATTCAAGAAGCGGCGTTTTGAAATTTTCTTCTTCAGGCAGCCGGCTGTGCTGCCGACCGTCTTGTTCCGCTTTCTCAACGGATACGAGGATCCTCTTGCCGAATATGCTAAACTCGCATTTCATCTTACTTCCTTGTACCATACCGGTTTGCGACCTCGACGCGAGATCGCGATTTCGTCCGCAAAAGGCCGGCCCAGGCGGCTTATTCGCTTAGCTGAAATCTAATGGATTTCACCAGATTGCCCGAAAAGGCGGCACGCCCGTCTTTCATAGACACGGCACGCCCGTCTTTCGTGGATCTAAAAAAGCCCTCCTCCGTGGCAAAGGATATTGAGCCGTCGGCGTTAATCTGGCAATCGACGCTAACTTTTGTGTCACTCAGGCTGCCGTTGATATCCACATATTTCTTCCGCAGCTCGGGTAAGTATTTATGTAGGAGGGGGGTAACAGTTTGAGGTCGCCTCCGCTCGCGGAGCTTCAGGAAGCATTTATCCTTATCCGTAAAGCGAATCTCCACCTTCATCTTGTTTCTCAGCTCTTTTTTCCCAAACTCGATGCACCTCTTCTTCATGTCGTAGAGCATATACCTGCCGGTATAGTCCCGCAGGGAATGCTGCGTAAACGATTTGATAATGGTATCGCAGAGCGCTTTTGCGTTCTGGTATGCCTTATCGGCGAGATGATACATATTTAAGCGTTCATTAAAAACATAGCTCATCTTGTTTATGCCGTTAATATCGGCCCCGCTTCTGAACCGCGATACAAGGTAGTCAAGGAAGCGAAGCTCTATCTCCGGATTGCAGCCATGCAAATCCATACCGTCCGAGCCGTGGACCCATGTGATAATATTCTTATGGGCGCTGATTCCGTATTTCGGCGTGATACCGTGAGCCGCGCAGAACGGCAGAAAATGCTTTGTATAGTCGTTGCCGGATAAGGCGTTTACGGCCATCACAAAAACGCTTTTCGGATTTGTCAGCAGCAAACGGCTCCTGTTGAATTTCTTGTCCTCACCGCGCAGATCAATCCCCAGCTCGTCGAAATATTCGCACGTAGGCGCGCTCCACTGGCTGAGTACTGTCTGAGGACTAAGGGCTATGCCCGCCGAGCCGTCCAGCAGGTTAGCCATGTACAGGGCCGCGTAGCCGCCCCCTGAGCTCCCGAGAAAGGTCACGTTTTCCGCCGCGACGCCAAGGCAGGCCATGGCCTTCTTAACAAGGGGCAGCATCTCGACCAGGTAGGAGCGCTCCTTTGTGCCGTAGTACCATTTTACGCAGGGATTGCCGCAGGATTCATGCATGGGATCGTCGACGCACAACATATTCGCGCCCAAGCGCTTTCCGTATTTCCAGCGCAGAAACCGGGGGTACGAATCGTGCGACCAGGCAGCGCCCCTAAAATTAACAAAAAGTCTTTTGCCCTTACGCGCAAGGAAAAGGCACTCGTAGCGGACGCCGCCGCAGTCAACGGAAAAAAGAGGCTTTTTCGGATCTAGCGCAAGGCTGTCAAGAGTATAGGAATGATGCTTGGCCTGCATCCAAGCGCGGGGAAAAGAATAAAGCTTTTTTCTTGCTTCGGTAATTTGATCCGGTTTTATTTCCCCGCCAAAAATATTTGGGAAATCGCTAAACGTAAGAAGCGGCGTTCTGGAATCCCCTTGTCCGGATAGCGGGTCTTGTTCACCGCTTTTTTCACTTCTCTCAACAGACAAAAGGATTCTTTTGCCGAATATGCTAAACGTATGTTTCATTGTACCTCCCGCTTCCTTACCGCTTAGCGTTCCAAAAACCGCAGCCAGTCTCTCATAGCCACCCTATTTCCGCTGCGCTTGCGCCGCGACAAGCGCCTGCTGCATCGCCTTGCTTTCCTTTTGCGTGCGGTTCAGGATCGCCCGCATGAATTTTACACGCCAGGCGTTTTCCTGCGCTTTGCTGTACGCGCGCCTGTCAAAAAAAGCCGGCTCCTTATCCTTGTTTTCCTCGCAGTACGCCACAAAATCCTCGATACGCTTTATCAGCTCTTCCCGCGTCTGGACATACTCTTTTTTATTTGGCGTACCGTTAAGGAAATCGAACTCCCCGTAGCCCTTTTTAAGGAACTCATTGTTATTGCAGAAATGCAGCCAGCTCTTATACGGTTCAAACCTGTTCGGGTCGTTCATTTCCTTGGACTGGATGCACATCACGGGCACGTCCATAGCAAGGCAAGGGAGCGAGACATGCAGACGGCGCGTAACCACGTATTTGGCGTTCTGGTACAACGTCAGATAGTTCTCAACGCGCTCCGCGCGTTCCGCCCACGTGGCGCCCTTAATATTGGGTGTGGAATGCGTAACTACC
>CAYWQK010000042.1:0-801 GCA_964460575.1 uncultured Desulfovibrionaceae bacterium
TTTTGCCGGCGCTTAGCTGCTTTTCGCGGGCCTGATCGAGCGCGCGGTGGTAGGGCATGATGAGCTGCGTTTTGTAGCTCAGTTTAAGGTACTGAGGCGAAACGTCCACCTCGTTTTTGACAAGCGCATCGATTTCCTGCACAAATTCGATAGGATCGAGCACAACGCCGTTTCCTATGAGGCAGACTTTGCCGGGGTGCAGAATCCCTGAAGGCACGAGGTGCAGGACATATTTTTTACCGTCGGCAATAACGGTATGCCCGGCATTGTTGCCGCCCTGGAAGCGAACGACCATGTCAATTTCTTTGCTGAGCAGGTCGACAATTTTGCCTTTGCCTTCGTCGCCCCATTGGGCGCCTACAATAACCAAGTTGGGCATTCTTTAGCTCCTTAAAACTGTCCGTATTTGTTCCGCATCTTGAATAGGAACGCGCAGCAGCTCATATTTAGAATACATCATGCTCTAGTGCCTCGTCAATGCAGCTAAAGCCGCGTCGCAGATATGTGCGCAGCTAGTTTTCAGAATTGTCTGTACGCCTGGGTACAAAGCGCAACAGCTCCGCATGTCCTGTGGGAGAGTGCTTCTGACGTGACCGCTCCGGATTTATACTCGGGATCGGAGCGCTGGGGACAGGCGGATCAGGGCGGGAAGTCGCTATCAGCTTATGGTTGAAGAGCTGATTTTTCCAGTATTTTGTCTGGATTAGGCCAAATACAATGGCGGCTTCCTCCCAGCGGTGGGAGGGTTCAAAGTTTGCGACAATCTCGGCGTATTTGTTCCATAACGCGAGCAGCGAGGCC
>CAYWQK010000042.1:811-8742 GCA_964460575.1 uncultured Desulfovibrionaceae bacterium
CATCAAGAGCGTCAAGCTGGCGGGCGATTTTGTGCAAAAGTTGTTCCATAAAGCTTTTTGTTGCTGCGCGTCTGCTGTAGAACCGCACGGCGGCCGGATATAATATTCATAAAAACACCCCGCCGGCCGCTAAATCGGCCGCGGGGCGCAGCTTTTTATGCTGGGGGCAAGGAAAGGAATTAGCTCCCGGAGGCAATTCTCATACGCATGCTGGCCCTGAGAAGGGAGGCCTCAGCGCGGACTACGTCGATAGATTTGTCAGTGGACGCGCTATGGAGTCGCTGTTTTGCGCGGTCCATAGCACGCTGAGCCCTGGCAATATCGATATTCTCTTTGAGTTCCGCAGATTCCGCAAGAACACTGACCCTATTCTCCGAGACTTCTACAAATCCACCGGAAATAAAAACATCAGTACTCTGATCGTTTTTGCGAAAATACAGGCGGCCAGGCGTCAGAGCCGTGAGTAAAGGGGAGTGCCCCGGCATGATGCCAAGCTGCCCCAGTTCGCCGGGGAGGCCTACATAATCGGCTTCGGCCTGCACAACTGGCCCGCTGGGGGTGACAACTTCTAACTGAAGAGCTGCCATAGTTGCTCCTAGTTGTTTTCCTGACTCTTCTTGTGCTTGGCTAGGGCCATTTCGATATCACCCACCATGTAGAAGTCGCTTTCAGCCAAGTCGTCGTAGTCGCCATTCAGGATGCCTTTAAAGCCCTTGATGGTGTCTTCCAGCTTTACATACACGCCGGGCGTTCCGGTAAAGGTTTCGGCCACATGAAAAGGCTGGGAGAGGAAGCGCTGAATGCGGCGTGCGCGGGCCACGGTGAGCTTGTCTTCATCAGAAAGCTCATCCATGCCGAGGATGGCGATGATATCCTGCAGTTCTTTGTACTTCTGCAAAATTTCCTGCACTTGTCTGGCTACCTTGTAGTGCTCTTCACCGACGACGTTGGGATCAAGCACACGGGAGGTGGAGTCCAGCGGATCCACCGCAGGGTAAATGCCGAGTTCCGCGATTTGGCGGGAAAGCACAAGCGTTCCGTCCAAGTGCGAGAAGGTCGTGGCAGGGGCTGGGTCCGTCAGGTCGTCGGCGGGCACGTAAACCGCCTGTACGGAGGTGATGGAACCCTTCTGCGTAGATGTGATGCGTTCTTCTAGTGCGCCTAAGTCCGTGCCGAGCGTCGGCTGATAGCCCACGGCGGAGGGCATGCGGCCAAGCAGCGCGGAAACCTCCGAACCTGCCTGAGTGAAGCGGAAGATGTTATCAATAAAGAGCAGCACGTCCTGATTTTCTTCATCACGGAAGTATTCAGCGCAGGTGAGAGCTGTCAGAGCTACGCGTGCGCGGGCTCCCGGGGGCTCGTTCATCTGACCGTATACAAGAGCCGCTTTTTCCAGAACGCCGGCAGCCTCCATCTCATGGTAGAGGTCGTTGCCTTCACGGGTGCGTTCGCCAACGCCGCCAAACACGGAAATACCGCCGTGCTGCTTGGCGATATTGTTAATCATTTCCATGAGAATAACGGTCTTGCCAACGCCGGCGCCGCCAAAGAGGCCCATCTTGCCGCCCTTGGGGAAGGGCACGAGAAGGTCAACAACCTTGATACCGGTTTCCAAGACTTCAACCGAGGTATTTTGCTCGGTGAAGTTCGGCGCGGTGCGGTGAATCGGCAGAAACGTTTGGGTTTCAATAGGACCTTTCTGGTCAACAGGGCGTCCCACGACATTTATGATGCGGCCAAGCGAGGCCTTGCCTACCGGCACCATAATGGGTTTGCCTGTATCGACTGCTTCCATGCCGCGGACAAGACCTTCTGTTGCGTCCATGGCGATGGTGCGTACCACGTTGTCACCCAGGTGCTGGGCGACTTCGCAAATAAGGTTAGCAGCGTCGGCGTTATTGGGGTTTTTGATTTCCAAAGCAGTCAGAATACTAGGAAGCTGACCGCTTGGAAATGCCACGTCAACGACGGCGCCGATGACCTGTACGATTTTACCGATGTTTTTGCTCATATTGATAAATGCTCCCTTCAAACCAGTAACCTTTTTACTGGAGGGCTTCAGCGCCGCCGACGATGTCGATGAGTTCGCTGGTGATGGAGGCCTGGCGGGTTTTGTTATAGAGCAGCGTCAGTGTTCCGGTCAGCTCGTCGCAGTTCCTCGTTGCATTGTCCATGGCAACCATGCGGGCGGCGTGCTCGCTCGCCGAGGTATCGAGGATGGCCCGATAAAGCTGGACGTTGATAAAACGAGGCAAAAGCGCGTTGAGAAGCGAGTTGACGTCAGGCTCATATGTATATTCGGATGCAAGATTGCGATCCTCGTGCCGTCCCTCGCTGATTTGCTGCATGGGCAGTATGGGCTGCACAGTGGGAATCTGTCGGGACGCCGATTCAAACTGACCGTACACAAGGATTACTTCATCAATTTTTTCAGTGAGATAAGAGCTTATAACGGTTTTGCCAATGGCCGATGCGAGATCAAATCCCAGTTCGCTCAGCGCATCGGAAGGATTCTCCGCAAGCTCGAATCCGCTTTTGCTGATGGCATCGCGGCCTTTTTTGCCGACACAGATAAAGCGGACATCTTTGTTTTCAGATGCGGCTTTCCGTGCCGTTTCCAGCGCGCGGGCAATAAGTCCCGCGTTAAATCCGCCACAGAGGCCGCGGTCCGAAGTGAAAAGGACGATCAGCACGGTGCGTTGCTCGGCATGGGCGGCCAAAAGGGGATGGGCAGTGCCGGTGGCCTTGGCTGCGATGTCGCCCAGAACCGCATGAAACTTATCCGCATAGTTGCGGAAACGTTCAATACGGGACTGGGTGCCGCGCAACTTCGCCGAGGCCACCATGTTCATAGCCTTGGTGATCTGCTTGGTTTTGCGGACTCCAGCGATTTTTGTCTTGACGTCTTTCAGCGAAGGCATGGGACTCCCCGTCTTTAGGCGTTTCGGCTTTGCTTGAACACTGCAATGGCGGCGTTCAGGCGGTCCTTAAGATCATCATCCAGCGTTTTCAGGGTTCGAATATCGTCAAGGATATCTGTCTTGGAGGCATGCATGAAATCGAGGA
This sequence comes from uncultured Desulfovibrionaceae bacterium, assembly GCA_964460575.1. GTDB lineage: Bacteria > Desulfobacterota > Desulfovibrionia > Desulfovibrionales > Desulfovibrionaceae > Avidesulfovibrio. The sequence goes on from CAYWQK010000042.1 coordinate 3,878, forward strand.
GCTCAAGCTCAAATGCGCGGATCTCGGTTTCGGGCACGTCATCCATGAACCCACGCGTCGCGGCGTACATGGAAACCACCTGGTCTTCCGTTGGCATCGGCATATACTGCGGCTGCTTCAGGAGTTCCACAAGGCGGGCACCGCGTTCCAGTTTGAGTCTGGTGCTTTTGTCCAGGTCGGAGCCAAACTGCGCGAAAGCAGCCAATTCCCGGTACTGGGCAAGATCGAGGCGCATGGTGCCCGCAACCTGCTTCATGGCCTTGATCTGGGCTGCGCCACCAACGCGGGAAACAGAGAGACCTACGTTGATAGCGGGACGGATGCCGGCGTTGAACAGGTTGGGTTCGAGGTATACCTGCCCGTCCGTAATGGAGATCACGTTGGTGGGAATGTATGCAGAAACGTCGCCTGCCTGCGTTTCAATGATGGGCAGGGCCGTCAGCGATCCTCCGCCAAGTGAATCATCTAGTTTGGCTGCGCGTTCAAGCAGGCGGGAATGTAGGTAGAAAACATCGCCGGGGTAGGCCTCACGTCCCGGAGGACGGCGGAGCAAAAGTGACATCTGCCGGTAGGCAACAGCCTGCTTTGAAAGATCGTCGTAAATAATCAGCGCATGCTTGCCGTTGTCGCGGTAGTATTCGGCCATCGTGCAGCCTGTGTACGCCGCGATATACTGCATGGGCGCAGGCTCCGAGGCCGAGGCCGAGATGATGGTTGTGTATTCCATGGCACCGTGCTTGCGCAGGGTATCGGTCACTAGGGCAATGGTTGACTGCTTCTGGCCGATGGCCACATAGAAACAGTGCATATCTGTGTTCTTCTGCGCGAGAATGGCATCGATACAGATGGCGGTTTTGCCTGTCTGGCGGTCGCCGATGATGAGTTCGCGCTGGCCGCGCCCGATGGGTGTCATGGCGTCGATGGCCTTGATGCCGGTGTTCATGGGCTCATGAACGCTCTTGCGCTCGATAATGCCGGGCGCCTTGACTTCTACAGGACGGTACTGATCTGTTTCAACAGGTTCAAGACCGTCCAGAGGCTGTCCTAGTGGATTGAGTACGCGGCCCATGACCGCGTCGCCTACCGGAACAGAGAAAATACGACCCGTGCGTTTAACAAGGTCGCCTTCCTTGATTTCCGTATCCGATCCGAGGAGAGCTACGCCGACGTTGTCTTCTTCAAGGTTGAGCACCATGCCCTGAACGCCGCCGGGGAACTCAAGAAGCTCCATGCTCATGGCGTTCTGCACGCCATAAACACGCGCTATTCCGTCACCTACCGACAGCACGGTTCCCGTTTCAACGGTGTCAACGCGCTGTTCGAAGTTTTGGATCTGCCCCTTGATAATGTTACTGATTTCATCCGCATTGATATGCATGATGCTACTCACCCCTCTTGATAGTGTCGATGAGGGCGCTGAGCTGCGCCTTGAGACTCGCATCCATCACGGTGTCGCCAAGCTGCAGAATGACGCCGCCAAGGATGCCGGGATCCACCGCGAAGCCGAGCTTAATTTGTTTGTCGGCTTTTTGGGCCAGCGTTTTTGTCACCTCGCCGCGCCGTTTCTGCGTGAGCGGAACAGCCGTGACGATTTTTCCGCGCACAACGCCTTTTGCCCCGTCTAGGAGCTTTCCGTAAGCGGTGGCAATATCGCCAAGCAGCGGGAGACGTGTTTTTTCAGCAAGCAGTCGGCAAAAATCTTTCATGACCGGGCTTGCCTTGAGGTTGTCGAGAATAAGGCTGAGGACAGCGAATTTTTCCTGCGGAGTGATCACGGGCGCTCGGAAGAGAAGCTCTAGTTCCTTGGATTGGCTGAGCATTTCGCCCAGGGTTTCAAAGGTCGCTCCATAGCTGTCCAGTTCTTTTATGCCTTTTTCCTGGCCGATGGAGAAAAGCGCTTGGGCATAGCGCCGGGCCACGATGCCACCAGTCACTGCAACACCGCCTTTTCCAGAGAGTTATCGATGATGACCGCGTGCTGCGCCGGAGAAAGCGTTTTACGCAGTTCCTGTTCTACTCTGCGGGCCAGTTCATTAGCCATTTCCGCCCGCAGTGCCGCCAGTTCCCTTTTGGCCTGCTTTTCAGCGGCGGTCTTGGCCTGCTCGCGAATGGCTTCGGCTTCTTTTTCGGCGCGAGCAAGAATATCTGCCTTTAGTAAATCAGCCTGTTCACGGCTTTGCTGAAGGATAGCTTCGCGCTCGCTTTCAATCGTCTCAAGTTGTTGCTCAAGTCTTACAAGCCGCTGTTCGGCTTCCTCTTTCTGCGTCTTGAGCGTATCCAGTTCCATGGCTATCCCGCTGCGTCGGCTTGAGAAAAATTCTTTAAGCTTGCGTCCGCCGGCTCTCCATAAAATATAAAGGAAAACAAGGAGGTTGGCACTACGTGCCAAAAAGTTGACACTAGGAGTAGCCGTATTGAGCGATGAAACAGTGCCTAGAAAGATCATCGTGAGGATGAGGATGATGCCGTCTTTGCTCAGGAGGAAAGAAAAAAGCGGTTTCAAAATAGACCCCTTGCAGGTGGACCTTATCTGGTCTGCTTTCTGTCTAAAAGTTCATTAGCGCATAGCATGAGCAGGGACTCTGCGAACATACAGGCGCTATCACGCTGACATTTCCTAGCTTTGTGTTTCAGAGGGGTTTTTCTTGGTTCGGGTTCTTGGGGTTCTGCGCGGTTCCTTTGCCGATTTTTCGGGGGCTACGGGAGCCTCCTGCGCGGCGGGAGGAACATTTGTGAGCTTGGCAATAATTTCTGAGGCGAGGGAGGGAATCTCGTCATGAAGGGCCTTTCGGCTTTCAGCAAGATCCTTGTCAAGCGTGTTCCTAGAAGCGGAGGCAAGAGCCTCAGCGTCTCCGCCCGCGGTTTCAAGGACAACGTTACGCTGTTCTTCGGCTTCATTGCGCATTGCCTGGCAGAGCGCTGCGCCTTCCTTTTTTGCGGCGCGTATGGCGTTCTCGTAGCGTCTGGTCAGTCTACCGGAGTGATAGGCAAGGTCGCCCGCGTCGTGAGCAAGTTCGCTGAAAAGTTCCCGCCGCTGGCGAAGAATTCTGCGTATGGGCCGGATAAGCAACAAATTCAGCATCACCAGGGCAATGACGAAGTTGGCGAACTGAACAAGCAGGGTAAGATCAACATCAATCACTGGGATTCTCCCTGATTAGAGGAAATCGTTGGCGTACAAGAAGGAGCCTAGCCAATTTTATCTGTGATGTCAAAGGGGGTCCGGCGTGATGACGAAACTTGTTCGCGCTATTTTACATTTAGCCGGACTTGAATACAGGGGGGGATAATCCTGTCAGGGCATTCAGTTTTTGAACATGAAGCGCCGCATGGAAACACTTTGGACCAAGCCGACCAAGGCAAAGTTCAGAATTGTGGCGCTGCCGCCGTAGCTGATGAAGGGCAGGGGAATACCCACAACGGGCATCAATCCGAGCACCATGCCCATATTGATAAAAATCTGCCAGAAAAAATAAACAAAAACTCCCGCAGCAAGCGTACTGCCGAAACGGTCTTTGGCATCGCGGACAGTGTTGAAGATGGCGAGCAGGAAAAAACAGAAAAGGAGCAGAAGGAGGATACAGCCGACGAATCCCCATTCCTCGCCGAAAACAGCCAAAGCGAAGTCTGTGTGTTTTTCAGGCAGGAAGCGTAGCTGGCTTTGTGTGCCGTTCAGAAAACCTTTGCCCCAGATTTGCCCGGATCCGATGGCTATCTGCGACTGTACGATATGATATCCCGAGCCGAGGGGGTCGTTGCCGGGGTCAAGGAACGTGAGAATGCGGCGTTTCTGGTAATCATGCAGGACAAACCAGGTGAGCGGGAGGGCAAGGGGTATCGCGAGAAGGCATGTCTTGAATACAGCTGGGGTTAGTCCATGGTAGAGGATCACAGCGCCGAGAATAAAGAGAACGGTCAATGCCGTGCCGAGATCCGGCTGGAGGATGATCAGCGTGGTGGGGACGAGTCCCATGGCAAGAATCTGGCCCAGCCTCTTCCACGACAGCGCTTTAGCATTCTTGGCAAGCATTTGCGCTCCAAGAAGGAGAACAGAAATTTTGGCCATCTCGCTCGGCTGAAAAGTGAATACACCCAGGTCCAGCCAGCGCCGTGCTCCGTACACAAGCTTGCCGAACAGGGGCACCAAGATAAGCGCCACTACGGAGATGACGTAGAAAAAGGTGGATACAGTGGTCAGCCGTCGGTAGTCAAAGCTCATGACAGCCGTCATCGCCGCAAAGCCGCCAAGTCCCCATATAAGCTGGCGGCGGTAAAAAGAGGCAAGTACCAGCCCATCTTCCGCACGCGTGCCACTTGCGGAATACAGATTGAATAGCCCCATGGCGAAAAGGCCGATAAGGGCGGCAAGCAGCCCCCAGTTGAGATGCGTCAGAAGGCGGCGGTCTATAAGCATGGCATGGCCTGGCTAGCGAAATGAAGGACAGTGTAGGCAATTGCAGGGTGCATAGCGGAAACGAAACGCGGTTCTTGCATGTGCGGATATTCCCTCTTAGGAAAAGTGTGGGGTTGTCTCTAGGGCAACGCAGCGACGAAAATGAGTCCTTATTGTCCAAAAAAGCTGTTTCGTCCATAGTGCCGTACGGGCGGAAAGCGCGAGAAAAATATTCTGCTCCGCCCACTTATAGGGCGAATATGCTCAGGATATAGCGAATTGTCAGGTGTATCGGCGCGGCAATAATCGCGACAGGCCCTAGTAGGAGAAGAAGAATCAAGATTGTGCCATAGCGTTCCAGCTGCATGTAGCGCAGTCCCATGCGTTCGGGCAGAATGGTCCAGAGAAGCTTGCTGCCGTCAAGGGGAGGGATAGGAATAAGATTGAACCAGGCACGCGCGCAGTTGATAAT
>CAYWQK010000042.1:8752-11160 GCA_964460575.1 uncultured Desulfovibrionaceae bacterium
TGATAATAATAGACCTATACAGGGAAAGAAGACCAAATTGCCATGTGGAATTGTCGTGCCAAATTTCCGCCGGCAGCATCAGGAGATATCCCTTGAGCGTGGCGGCGGAGAGAAAAGCCAGCAGCAGGTTTGCAACAGGGCCGGCAGCGGCAACGAGCGCAAGATCTCTTGTGAGACGGCGGAACCGGCGGGGATTGATGGGGACAGGTTTTGCCCAGCTAAATGCAAAAGGACCTGCCAGGCTTGTAAGGATGAAAATGACTAGGCCCATGAGATCGACGTGCGCTAGGGGATTCAGCGTCAACCTTCCTAAAGATGACGCGGTATCGTCGCCGCAGCACTTTGCCATCCGTCCATGCGCATATTCATGAATGACAAGACCCAGCATGAGCGGCACAAAGGAAACGACAAGATTTTTGATCAGCAGACTTGTGTTGAGGCTAGGCATACAGACTAATGAACGCGTAATGATGGTTTCGGGAATCCGCCACGCTTAGGCAGGCAGCGACGGTAAAAATTTGTCACAGATAGGGGGGGGAGCTGTCAATGGTATGCCCCGATGGTTTCTTCACGTTTTTCAATGGAATTTATATTTCACCTAGCGAAAATGCAAAACGATTTTTTTAGCAACGCATCAAAAAGGTGCCTTTTCCCCCCGACAAACAGGCTTGACGGAAAGGGGAAGAGTGTGTAATAGGCATTTCGCGTGTGAAGCCTGCCCTGCATCGCGGGATGGTTTCTCATTCCTGTTTGACCTTTGAGGTCCTACTGGGGTGGCCGTGAAGGCCTCCCTTTTTTTATGCTAATTGTTGACGGTGAAATGCCATGAGTAACGATAAAATAGCCAGCATTGCCCAGCTTGCAGAACCGCTGGCCGCGTCTCTGGGGCTTGTTCTGTGGGGCGTGGAATGCATTGGCGCAAAGCGTACGGTCCTGCGGATTTTTGTTGAAAAGGCTGGGGCCACGTCTTCTGAAGAAGGTGGCGCGACTGTCAGAGAGTCAGGAGTTTCCGTGGAGGAATGCGCGGAGCTTTCCAGACTTTTGGGAGCAAACCTAGATGTTGAGGAACCTTTTGCGGCGGCGTGGACGCTGGAGATTTCGTCTCCAGGATTTGAGAGAACGTTTTTTCGCCTTGCCCAACTTCGCGGATATGAAGGAAAAACGGTAGATGCTATTTTGTCCAGTGGACATCCCGCGTGGCCTGTGACCGAGGGTATCCCCGGGCGGAAACATTTCCGCGGTGTGCTGCGCCGTGTGGATGACGAGGCGTTTGTTCTTGGCGTTGCCGCAGAAACGCGTGCGCCCGGTGAACCTGAGGAAGTGGTTATCCCTTGGGAGCTCGTGCGCCGCGTTCGGCTTGTTTATGATTTTTTGGAACCTAGGCTGCCTGGCAAAGGTAGGGACTCTGCCCGTAAGGATCTTAAAAGCGGAGGCAATGTATGAATCTGGAGCTGAAAAAGGCCATTGATCAAATCAGCAAGGACAAGGGTCTTGATCGTGATATGCTTATTGCCACGCTGGAAGAAGCCGTACGGACATCTGTTCAGCGCAAATATGGCGATGATCTGGACGTTGAGGTTCGCTATAATGATGAAACGGGCGACCTTGAAGTGTATCAGTTCAAAATCGTTGTTACGGAAGTAGATGATCCTATCCGGGAAATCAGTCTTGAGGATGCCCGCAGCCATGACTCGGCCGTGCAGTGCGATGATGAAATTGGTTTGCGATTGAAAGTTGAGGATCTTGGGCGCATTGCCGCCCAGTCTGCCAAGCAGGTAATCATTCAGCGGATGCGCGATGCCGAGCAGGAAATGATTTATGAAGAATACAAAGACCGCGTGGGAGAAATTGTCAGCGGTAGTATCCACCGCCGCGACAAAGACGGCTGGGTGATTAATATCGGCCGCGTAGAAGCGCTTTTGCCTAGAAAGGAGCAAATTCCCCGCGAGCATTATAAGCGCGGCGATCCCGTTCAGGCCCTGATTATTGAGGTGCGCAAGGAAGGCCGCGGTCCTCAGATTGTGCTTTCCCGTGCCCACAGAGATTATATTGCCGCTCTCTTCCGCAGGGAAGTGCCTGAGGTGGACGACGGAATTGTGCAGATCATGGGGGTTGCCCGGGATGTAGGCAGCCGGGCCAAGGTAGCGGTTCTTTCGCGGGAAAGAGATGTGGATCCCGTGGGTTCCTGCGTTGGCGTGCGCGGCTCACGCATTCAGAACATTGTTCAGGAACTGCACGGCGAAAGGATAGATATCGTGGTGTGGAACCAGGATGTGGCCGTGTATGCCCGCAACGCGCTGGCGCCCGCGGTTATTTCCCGGATTAACATCGTTGAGCCTGACAAGCTGATTGAAGTCACCGTGCCTGACGATCAGAAAACCAGCGCCATCGGACGCAAGGGGCAGAAT
>CAYWQK010000043.1:0-11070 GCA_964460575.1 uncultured Desulfovibrionaceae bacterium
TTGGCGGCGGAAGCTGGGGCTCGGCGCTGGCGCACCTGCTTGCCCATGCCGGCCATGCCGTGACTTTGCTTGTGCGCGACGCCGCGCAAGCGGACGATCTGAATACCCGTCATCGCAATAGCCGTTATTTGCCTGACCTGCGTCTTCATAGCGCTGTGCGCGCCATCGCGGACGCGGGGTTTCGTTTTTCCGCGGATTCCCCAGCGCGCCCGCTGCTAGCGGCGGCGGATTTGCTTGTTCTGGCCGTGCCCTGCCAATCCGTCAGAGCGATTCTTGGGCGGTGCATCGCATGGCTTTCCCCCTCCTGCGTGCTTGTTAACGCCGCGAAGGGTATAGAAATTTCCAGCCTGAAAACAGTGGAAAACATTGTCGGCGATCTTTCCCCTGCCCGTCTCCCATACTATGCCGCTCTTTCCGGACCTTCCTTTGCCAGGGAAGTAATGCTGAGCAAACCCACGGCCGTTGTCTTAGGCTGCCGCGATGCCTCGCTGGGAGCGGATCTAAGGAGCGCCTTTGCCACACAGTGGTTCCGCACCTATTCCAGCACCGATGTTACAGGTGTGGAACTCGGCGGAGCGGTAAAAAACGTCATTGCTATCGCCGCGGGACTTAGCGACGGACTGGACTTTGGTTTAAACGCCCGCGCTGCGCTTCTTACGCGGGGTCTTGCCGAAATCCGCCGTTTGGGAGTGAAGCTCGGCGCGCGTTCCGAAACCTTTATGGGTCTTTCCGGCATCGGTGATTTGATGCTGACCTGTTCCGGCGAACTTTCACGCAACAGGCAAACAGGTCTGCGCCTGGGAGCGGGCGAAAGCCTAGACGATATTCTCTCCTCCAGCCGTTCTGTCGCGGAAGGCGTGCCGACAACGGAGGCCGTATGCAGAATTTCAGCCAGAGAAAACATTGAAATGCCCATCTGCGAAACCATCAACGCCGTCCTCTATAAGCGCGTCGACCCTAGGGAAGCCGTCCGCGGCCTGATGTCCCGCAGATTGAAAAATGAAGACTAATCGCGCTGGGGCGTAACAATCTTATGCGGTGGAAGCTAAGAGCGTTACCCTCCCAAAGCGACCGGTCTTCGTTCTATGCGGCTCGCGCTATTTAGTTTGCGGCGGCCCTGCCGTATGCGAAGAGCGTTCCGTTTGGGGCGTCTTCGAAAACATGGGTTCCGTAAACCAGCGCCCTGCGCTCCAGAACCATTGAAGGCCATGGCCCAAAAGAGGCTCCCAGCGTGCGCAGCAGCGCGATGGCCGTTGGCGTCACCGTTTCCCCTTTGCCGGAAAAACCGCATACCGGCATTCCCTCAAGCAAGTCGAAAACGGCGGGAGCGGGCAGAGGCAGCCATCCGTGCGCGCAGAACACCCCTCCATCCGCCAGAGGAAGAGGGCTGCACACAAAACGCGAAGGGCCGAGCCTGTCAAACAGGATGCAGCTTAGGCAAATATCAAGGACGCTGTCCAGCGCTCCGACTTCATGGAAACGCACAGCTTCCGGCGCAAGGCCGTGCACTCTCCCTTCGGCTGCCGCCAGCAGGGTAAACGTCTCTTTAGCGAGAGCCTTCGCACCGGGCGCCATGGAACTTGTTTCGATAATGCGCAAAATATCGGCCAGCGTCCGGTGCTCATGGACATGCGGAAGTGTGACGCGGCAGCCCCAGCCGGAAATGGAACGAACGCTCCGCGGCTCAACGCTTAGGCAGCCGGCAAGCTCGGGCATCCCGATTTCTGCCACGGCGCTTTCAAGCGCCGCGCTGTCCAGATTAAGCATACGGGCGAGTCCAGTAAGCAGCATATCCCCAGAAAGCCCGGAGGTCATGCGGACAGTCAGCACGGAAGCGGTGCCGGCGGCATGCCGCGCGTACGTATGCGGGGCTAACGAGGCGGATTTTTCCCCCTCGCTGGGATGGGGTGCGGAGTTCTCCGCCGGTGCGGCATGCGCGCGCTCATGCGTATGCGGGGTAGAGGAAGACATACTCATGAAAGATTCACCACCCTTGCCGCGGCGCAGGCTGCGCCGTAGCCGTTATCGATATTGAAAACCGCGACGCCGGGCGCGCAGCTTGAAAGCATGGAAGAAAGAGCCGTATTTCCTCCGGCGGCTACGCCGTATCCGACGGAGGTGGGCACGGCAAAAAGCGGGCGGCCCGTCAGCCCTCCAAGCACTGTCGCCAATGCGGCACCCATGCCGGCGATGGCAATAATCGCGTCAAACGTATTGATTTCCTCAAGGTGCGCGGCAATACGCCACAGCCCGGCTACGCCGTAGTCTTCAAAGACCTTATGGGAAATACCCAGGTATTCCAATGTCCGCGCGGCTTCCCAGGTAACGGGCCCGTCGGACGTTCCAGCGGAAACAACGGCCACGCGGCGGCGTGTGGAGGCGACCATAGGACGGGCAAAGGCCGTACGCGAAAGCGCGTGGTAATTCATGGCGGCGCGCACGGCGTCCGGCATGGATGCAAAACGTTCCGGAGCCAGCCGGGTGAAAAGCACCGGACGCTCGTTTTCCGCAAGGTTCGGACCGAAGCGGATCAGCAGTTCTGCCAGACTCTCCATGGATTTTCCCTGGCAAAAAACAGCCTCAGGAAGGCCAATCCGCGCGGTGCGGGCATGGTCAAACAAAATACCGTCCATTATAAATGCCCCTCCTTGCCATGTGCATTCTCAAGATCAAGTGTTTGGCGATCTCAAATTTTTCCCATTGCGTTTTAGACCGCAAGCGCGGCCGTCCGCTTTGGCAAACGCCGAATACAAGCTCTTCAGCGGCGCGTGGCGAAGGTGATCTTTTAAAAGTGAAGGATTCTCTTCTATACAGGAGAATAGAACGAGGGTCAAGGCGGACTCGCCGAAATCTTTGCAAGAGCACGCGTTGGCTGTGGCTTTAGCGATGTTCGGAGGCTCTTGGATAGGCGTATTTCTGAGCGAGATCACTTTTAACCGGCCAAAAGGCCGGCGCCGCTTTCGCGCCTTCAAACGAGCTGCTGTTATCCCGCCCGCATAGAGTCTTTTCCGATGCGGCTTGAAGGAACGCTCCTTTCAGGTTACGCTTAGCGGCGGTGGCCGCGGCATAAGCCTTAAAAACGCTAAGAGCAGCTTGGGCAAACACGCGCTTCCGCGCGGTTTCTATACGTGCCAAGCCCGCCTTGCGCTCCGAATCTCTTTTTCGGCTGCGGCGGCGGAAACCTTTGCCGGGTACAGTTATGAAACATACAGAACAGCCGGAGTTCATCAGGGTACGGGGCGCTAGAGTCCATAATTTGAAAAATATAGATGTCGACGTGCCGTTGGGCAAAATCGTCGGCGTTGCCGGTGTGTCCGGCTCGGGAAAATCCTCCCTGGCGCTTGGCGTGCTGCATGCCGAGGGCTCCAGAAGATACTTGGAATCTCTTTCTACCTATATGCGGCGGCGCATGACGCAGGCGGCAAAAGCCGATGTGGACGAAGTGCTGCATGTACCCGCTTCCCTTGCCCTGCACCAGCGGCCGGGCATACCCGGCATACGCTCCACCTTTGGAACGGGCACGGAACTGCTCAACAGCCTGCGCCTTATGTTTTCCAGACTTGCTAATCACATGTGTCCTAATGGGCATTACCAGGAGCCTACCTTGGCGGTTGCTGCCGACCAGGAGCTTGTATGCCCTGTCTGCGGTGAACATTTTTACGCGCCGGGCGCGGAAGAACTGGCCTTCAACAGCCAGGGCGCGTGCAGGCGCTGCGGAGGAACCGGAAGCATACGCACTGTGGATATGTCCACTTTGGTCCCGGATGAAAGCTTGAGCATCGATGAGGGGGCCGTGGCCCCATGGAATTCCCTCATGTGGTCGCTTATGACAGATGTCTGCCGGGCTATGGGCGTACGCACAGACGTTCCTTTTAGCGAGCTTACGGAAGAAGAAAAAGACATTGTCTACCGCGGTCCGGCTGTGAAAAAACATATCCTGTATAAGGCAAAGAATTCCAATGTGGCCGGAGAGATGGATTTTACCTACTTCAACGCCGTTTATACGGTGGAAAACGCCCTTGCCAAGGTCACCGATGAAAAGGGCATGAAGCGTGTGGAAAAATTCTTGCGGGAAGAGCGGTGCCCGGATTGCGGCGGAACCCGCCTTTCGGCAAGAGCCAGAGCGCCCAGGCTGCGCGGAATCTCGCTAGACGAAGTGTGCACCTTCACTCTTGGCGAGGCGGTGAAGTGGGTGGACGGCGTGCCTGCCTCCCTTCCGGAGGCCATGCGCCCCATGGCCAAAAGCATTTGCGAATCGTTCCAAGACGCTGCGAAACGCCTGCTTGACCTGGGGCTTTCTTACCTTTCGCTTGACCGCGCGGCCTCTACGCTCTCCACTGGCGAAAGGCAGAGGATGCAGCTGGCGCGCGCGGTGCGCAACCGTACTACTGGCGTTTTGTATGTGCTAGACGAGCCTTCTATAGGGCTTCATCCGGCCAATATCATCGGACTGAACGGCATAATGCATGACCTCGTGGCGGACGGCAATTCCGTGCTACTGGTCGATCATGACACGCAAATTTTAAAAGAGGCGGAGTGGATTATTGAACTTGGACCGCGGGCGGGAGCCGATGGAGGACACATTATTGCCGCCGGAACAGTGGAAGACATCCAGAAAAACAACGCGTCGCAGATAGGCCCCTTTCTCGCGGGCGCGAAGCATGTAACAAGGCATTGCCGCGGTACTGCTGAAAACCTTTTTGAAAAAGGAGCCATTTCCCTCTCCACAGCGCGAATCCATACCGTAAAGCCGCTTTTCGTGCGTATTCCCAAAGGGCGGCTGACCGCTGTGACCGGCGTTTCCGGATCCGGAAAAACAACCATGGTTCTTGAGAGCCTGGTACCCGGGCTTGAGGCGCTTATACAAAAAAAGGATTTTCCAGCCCATGTCTTAGCCGTCAGCGCGCCGGGCGTCGCCCATGTTAAGCTCATTGACGCAACGCCCATCGGTATCAACATCCGCTCAACCGTGGCGACCTACGCCAACGTCCACGACGAACTCCGCAAAATATATGCGCGGACACAGGAAGCAAAGCAGCAAAAATACAATGCCGGCGATTTTTCGTACAATACCGGAAGGCTGCGCTGCCCTGTCTGCGAAGGGACAGGGAGCATTAGCCTTGATGTGCAGTTTCTGCCGGATGTGGATATTCCCTGCCCGGAATGCCGCGGCTCGAGGTACTCCAAGGCGGCTTATGGCATACGGCACAGGAACAAGGCTGGCATTCTGCGTTCCCTACCCGAACTTATGCGTATGGATATCGGCACGGCGTTTGCCTTCTGCGAAAACATGAAAAACGTCCGTCCCAGGCTGGAAGTCCTCGTGAGCCTTGGGCTAGGCTACCTTACCCTCGGAGAAGAAACACCAAGTCTTTCCGGCGGCGAGGCGCAGCGGCTGAAACTGGCCAGCGAAATGAAAAAGGCGCAGTCGGATTCCGTGTTTGTATTTGACGAACCGACTATAGGCCTGCATCCGCTGGATGTGCAGACGCTACTCAACGTGTTCGAAACCCTGATTGCCAACGGCGCTACCGTAATCGTCATTGAGCATGACATAGATCTTATCCGCGGCGCGGATTATATCGTTGATATGGGGCCGGGTGGCGGCGAAGACGGCGGAAGGATTGTCGCCGTGGGCACTCCGGCGGCCATCGCTAAAAATCCGGCGAGCGTCACCGGCAGATTTTTATAAATGCCGGCCTCTCGCGAACCGGCCGGATCCGCGGTTTCTTTCCGCGGGTGTGAAAATAAATCTGACAAGCCCGCAAAAAGTCCTTTAAAAGGACTTGTCAACGCGGCAAGAAACGGCTAAAAGGTTCTCCGTGTTCAACGGGATGTGGCTCAGTCTGGTAGAGCGCTGCGTTCGGGACGCAGAGATCGCGCGTTCAAATCGCGCCATCCCGACCAGAGAAATAAAGCCCTTGCGGTATCTGCCGCAAGGGCTTTTTTTGTGCCGGAAACAGGGGATGAGGCTTTCGCGCTTAGTTGCAGCAGCTTTTTACAATTTCTGCGATTTTTTGCGCGGCGTCGCGGACTTGCGCGGGATCCGGCCCTTCGGCCATCACGCGGCAGAGAGGTTCTGTGCCCGAGTAGCGCAGCAGAATGCGTCCTTCGCCCTTGAACTGAGCTTCAACGGCGGCAATGGCTTCGCACACAGCCGGATTCGCCTTGAGATCGGGTTTGCTGGATACGGGTACGTTAATAAGTTTCTGAGGGAAAGGGGTCAGCAGTCCGGCGAGTTCTGAAAGCGGCCGTTTTTCCTGGCGCATAATGGCTAGAATCTGCAGCGCCGCCACCAGCCCGTCTCCTGTTGTGCTATACTCGCGGAAAATAAGGTGGCCTGACTGTTCGCCGCCAAGCGTGGCGCCGTGCTCGCGCATGGCCATAACCACGTTTCGGTCGCCTACATCGGTGCGCAGGAGACTTCCACCCTGCTTGCGCATGAACACATCCAGTGCCATGTTGCTCATAACGGTCGCTACAAGGAGCTTGCCGGGCAGTTTATCCTGCCGGATAAGATTGCGCGCGCACAGCGCCATAATTTGATCGCCGTCAAGAATAGTTCCCTTTTCATCTACCACGATGAGGCGGTCCGCGTCGCCGTCTAGCGCCAAGCCTATGTCCGCCCGTGTTTCCAGTACTTTTGCCGCAACGACTTCCGGATGGAGCGATCCGCATTGGTGGTTGATGTTCAGCCCGTTGGGCTCCGTGCCGATTTTCACCACTTCCGCGCCGAGTTCTTCCAGCGCGAGCGGCGCAACGCGGTAGTTGGCGCCGTTGGCGCAGTCGATGACAACGCGGATGCCGTCCAGCGCAATCCCGCGTGGAAAACTGTTTTTGATGAATACGATGTAGCGCCCGGGCGCATCCTTGATTTTATAGGCCCGTCCTGTATGGGCGGGATCGGGGTAGTCCCACTGCGTGCTGTAATCCAGGATAAGGGCTTCCATTTTTTCTTCCATGTCGTCGGGAATTTTGAACCCCTCGGCATCGAAAAATTTAATGCCGTTATCGTGAAAAGGATTGTGCGACGCCGAGATGACTACGCCCAGATCGGCCCGCATGTTGGTTGTTAAAAACGAAATGGCGGGCGTGGGCAGCGGACCGACAAGGAAAACATCCATACCCATGGCAAGAAAGCCCGCGGCGAGCGCGTTTTCAAAAATATAGCCAGAAAGGCGTGTATCTTTGCCGATGACAACGCGGCCCTTCCCGTTTTTACGGCGGTAAAGTGTGCCGGCGGCAAGACCAAGCCGCAGGGCCGTATCAGGCGTAAGCGGGTGGGTATTGACTTTGCCGCGCATTCCATCGGTGCCGAAAAGCTGTTTTGCCATGGTTCGCATGTCCTCTTGTGAAAGTTGGATTGTATTCTGCGCGGCGCTTTGGCAAGGCGCTGCATATTTCCCGCGTGTTATGTATGGCGTTGGGCGGAAAGAGAAATCCCCTGCGGGATGCGTTCGCCCCGCATGGCAAGCACAATGTTCAGTGTCTGCGCTGTCTTTTCTGCGTCATGAACGCGGTGTATGGCTATGCCGCGCGTGGCAAGCAGGGCAGTAGTAACTTGTGTGGCGGTATCGCGGTCTTCCACAGGAAGGCCAAGCAATCCTCCGAAAAGGGATTTCCGGGAAATACCGGCGTACAGCGGCCGGCCAAATACGGAGAGCCGCTCCATGCCGCTCAAAATCCGCCAGTTTTCTCCGCAGCCTTTGCCAAAGCCAATGCCGGGGTCAAGGGCAATGTGCTCCTCAGGAAGCCCCGCGCGGATGAGGCGGGTCATTTCCCGTTCGAAAAAGCGAAGCAGAGTATCGATGGGATCGTTTGTCGCGTCCGTATGCGCGGCGCCGGCAAAATGCTCACGCCCGCCGTGGGTCAGCACATACCCGGGTTTGTACTGAGCAAGCACGTTTATAAGCTCGGGGTCGCGGCTGCATGCGGAAACGTCGTTAATGGCATCGGCCCCCATGCTCAAAGCTTCCGCGGCAACGCTTGAACTGCAGGTATCGACGGAAAGCAGAGCGCCCTGCCGTTCCCTGCGCAGTTCCGCCAACACTGGGCGGAGCCGTGCGGTTTCTTCTTCCGGCGTAACGGGGGCTGATCCGGGGCGGGTGGATTCCGCTCCCAAATCCAGCATCCCGCAGCCGAAGGCATCGATGGCATCCAGCAGAGTCCGCGCACGGTCAAGGGACGCCGGAACCGAGGGGAGAGCGCCGCTTCCGTCCGAAAAAGAATCCGGTGTGAGATTGAGAATGGCCGCGATGCAGAACGGGGCGGGCTGAAGGGTTCGCCCCGTCGCCAGCTTCCAACTATTATTGCTTTTCATGCGGTTCACGAGCGTCGGCGGTTCGTTCCGGCGGCGTAGTCCTTTCGGAGGGTTGCGTGGAATCCCCCGAATCCCAAGTGAAGGTTTCGTCTTCCGCAGAAACAGGATTGGTCTTTTCGTTTGTTTCCGGCTTTGGCTGCTCTTCCTTAAAAGGAGGCAGCGGCTTGCCTTTAATAATTAGTTCGATGTCGTCGCCGGTAATGGTTTCGCGTTCTAGGAGCGCGTTTGCCACAGCGTGGAGCAGTTCGATATTTTCCGTGAGCAGACGCATGCAGTCATCTCGCGCTGCTGAGACAATGCGCTTTACCTCTTCGTCGACAAGGCGGGCGGTTTCTTCGCTATAGTTGCGGCGGTGCCCAAAATCGCGCCCAAGGAAAATCTCCTCGCTCTGCTCGCCAATGGCCATGGGGCCGATGCGCTCGCTCATGCCCCATTCGCAAACCATCTTGCGGGCGGTGCTGCTGGCTCGCTCAATGTCGTTGCCCGCGCCGGTGGTGATGGTTTCAAATATAAGCTCTTCCGCCACGCGCCCCGCGAGAAGCACTTTGAGGTTGTTGGAAAGGTAGGTTTTGGAGTAGCTGTGCCTGTCTGTTTCCGGGAGCTGCATGGTTACGCCAAGCGCTCTGCCCCTGGGAATGATGGAAACCTTGTGTACGGGATCCGAGCCGGGTAAGAGCTTTGCCACAAGGGCGTGCCCCGCTTCATGATAGGCCGTAACACGCTTCTCCTCATCAGAAAGAATCAGGCTGCGGCGTTCCTTGCCCATGAGCACTTTGTCCTTCGCGGATTCAAAGTCATTCATGGTCACCGTGTCCTGATTGAGGCGCGCGGCCTGGAGGGCGGCTTCGTTCACGAGGTTTTCCAGCGCCGCTCCGGAAAAACCCGGAGTGCCGCGGGCAATGGTATCGAGGTTAACATCCTTGGCAAGGGGCGTGCGGCGCGTGTGCACTTTAAGAATGGCGCGCCGTCCCTTTACATCCGGCGTTGGCACAACTACCTGACGGTCAAAACGGCCGGGTCTGAGAAGTGCCGGGTCAAGGACATCCGGGCGGTTTGTCGCCGCAATCAGGATAACACCTTCGTTGGATTCAAAGCCGTCCATTTCAACCAGAAGCTGGTTGAGCGTCTGTTCGCGCTCGTCGTGTCCGCCGCCGAGTCCGGCGCCTCTTTGACGGCCGACGGCGTCAATTTCATCGATGAATATCAGGCAGGGCGCGTTTTTTTTGCCCTGGATAAAAAGGTCGCGCACGCGGGACGCGCCGACGCCCACGAACATTTCCACAAAGTCTGAGCCGGAAATGGAGAAAAAGGGTACGCCGGCTTCGCCTGCTACGGCCCTGGCAAGCAGTGTTTTGCCTGTACCTGGAGGGCCGACAAGCAGCACGCCCTTGGGGATGCGCCCTCCAAGGCGGGTGAATTTGCGGGGGTTAGAAAGAAAATCAACGACTTCCGAAAGCTCTTCCTTGGCTTCGTCAACACCAGCCACATCGTCAAAGGTGATGCGTGTCTGATCTTGGCTGAGCATTCTCGCGCGGGACCGACCAAAAGACATGGCGCGTCCTGCGCCGCCCTGCATCTGGCGCATGTAAAAGATCCACAGTCCAATAAGAAGGAGCATTGGGAACCAGCTTAGCAGAATGCTGAACCAATCCCCGTCATCCGGTTTTTCGCCGGTTACATTGACATTGCCTGCGTAAAGTTTATCAACAAGTCCGGGATGAAACGGCGCGTAAAGCTGAAACGTTTGACCGTCTGTTGTCTGTCCTTTGATCTGGTTCCCTTGGATAACGACGTCGGCAATCTGGTTTTTTTCTACCTGATGCAGAAATTCCGTGTAGGTAAGCTGGGATTTTCCGGAGCCTCCCTGCGGCTGGAACAGATTGAACACAAGGACCATCGCTAGGGAGATGATTCCCCAGAGAATGAGATTCCGCGTGAATTGATTCAAGGCGACCTCCGTATGTCGCGTTCGTGAATGGAGAAAAGAGGCCCCAATAGTATAAGTTCACTTTTTCCGTTTGACAATTGCTGAAACGCGTCGTTATTTCCGCGGCAGGCGAAATCTTGGGCGCGCTCTTGACAAGAGGCTAGCGGCAACGTATATGAAAAAAAGCCGGGCGGCGGCAGCGCCGCCAACCCCGCCAGGTTCGAAAGAAAGCAACGGTAACGGTTGATGCCGGGTGTCCGGCTATCTGAAAGCGCAAGGGCGGTGCCCCTTGTGCTTTTTTGTTCTTATTGTTTTTTAATCAAAAAATTTTTTAAGGATGCAAGAGATGCGTAGTTCTAATATGACGCAAGGCCGCGAAAAGGCCCCACATCGTTCCCTGCTGTACGCGCTGGGGCTGACCCGCGAAGAGATGAACCGTCCCCTGGTGGGTGTGGCCTGCGCTGCCAATGAAGTTGTTCCCGGGCATATGCACTTGGGGCAGATTGCCGAAGCTGTTAAGGCCGGCGTGCGCCTTGCCGGCGGCACGCCCATGACTTTTCCTGCCATTGCCGTGTGCGACGGACTGGCCATGAACCATGAAGGCATGCGTTTTTCGCTTCCTTCCCGCGAGATTATTGCCGATTCCATTGAAATCATGGCTACGGCCCATCCTTTTGACGCTCTTGTACTCATTCCCAACTGCGACAAGATCGTTCCCGGTATGCTTATGGCCATGCTTCGCCTAAATATTCCTTCCATTCTCGTGAGCGGCGGTCCCATGCTTGCCGGACGAAATAATTCCGATCTCATCACTGTTTTTGAA
>CAYWQK010000044.1:0-1035 GCA_964460575.1 uncultured Desulfovibrionaceae bacterium
GGACGTAGTTTTTGAAGTCCCAGCCATCAATCGCGCCGCGAAGTTCGTCCGCGATCGCCCATATCGCACGATGGAGTTCGTCGCGCCCCGTCTCCTTTTTATCGGCCATATTCGTATTCTCCTCTATTTCCTCGCGAAGGCGGTTGTTTGCGTTCCTGCCCCATGCCGGCGTTTCCTCCGCAACGCTGCGGTGGATATACTTGTTTGAAGTTCATTGGCGGCGCATTCGGCAAGCCCGCCTTTCGTTTCGGAAAGAACGCGTATTTTCAAGAGGCCGCGTGCTAGTTAAAGAAAAATGTTTTTATGCCATTCCGGCCCGCGTTCAAGGTAAGATGTAACATTGTTGCAACAAAAGTCAAAAAGGGCGGCGCGATTCACATACAAACGGGGGAGCATGCGGATAGCCGCGCGTTTCTTTAAGGCTAAGATTGCCGTTAACGGGGCCATGCCGTTAATAGACGCCGGAGAAAAACTGCCGACTTACCGACCGTTGCGGGCTTTTTTTTTGTATTCGCCAGCGGCACAGTTACGCGCACGCGGCGCGGATCCTCGTCGGCAGGCAATGGGAGCGGATCGGGCGGCAAAGAAAAGCCCCCGAGGGGAAACAGGGGG
The DNA here is from genome assembly GCA_964460575.1 of uncultured Desulfovibrionaceae bacterium. Taxonomy (GTDB): domain Bacteria; phylum Desulfobacterota; class Desulfovibrionia; order Desulfovibrionales; family Desulfovibrionaceae; genus Avidesulfovibrio. Next base: position 613 of record CAYWQK010000044.1, read on the forward strand.
GCTTTAGAGAAAACAAAAAACAAGGAAATAAAATGAAAGGGGGGTCAAAAATGGCAAAAACCGCTTATCTCCAAGGGCCAGCTGTTTTCCGCGGACCGTCCGCTTCAGCTACGGTTTTTCGACCGCTATTCCGCGTCGTTGTTCTTCAAGATACACACTCCGATAGCTATTCCGATGCCGACGCCGATCAAATCAAACAAGGCGTAGCGCGGTCCGCCGAGGCAAACGGCAATCGCTGCGCCGGCCACCGCGCCCGCGCAAAGCCCGGCTTTTCCCTTCAGTATGCTGCCCGCGACGGGGAATGCGGCGTGTCCTAACGCAATAACAAGCATAGTAGTCATAACAAACCTCCGCTGCAGTAAAAAGTGGATGCTCCCCTTCTTTTAAGCCTAACGGCTATCCTAAGGCAAACGCGAAAACGCG
>CAYWQK010000044.1:1045-7715 GCA_964460575.1 uncultured Desulfovibrionaceae bacterium
GCCGTAACCGCCGCGGAAACGGAATCCTCCAGCGCGCGCGGCGAGAGATTCCGACTCGCCAGCACCGGCGGCACCTGACCCGCGCCCGCCAACGCCCGCGCCGGCATACCGCTTTTGCGCTGCGATGTAAAAATCCGCCGCCTTTTCGCGAATAAGGCGTTTCTTGCTTTTCTTTAGAGTATAAGGCATCAAAAATATCTGTGCCGGCGCGGTGGGGCGGGTCCCCTTGCTATACCCGCTAGATAAGAAAGAGGCCAAAGCGTCTTTGAGGAGTTCCCCATGGGCGGTATGTATGGCCAAGGCAGGATCTGTTTTATGAAAAGAAGACGTCCCGCGTACTTCGTTTTGACCGTTTTATTCCTTCTTGCGTTTTTTCGCTCCCTGGCCTGGGGAGACCCGTATTCGCAGCGGACTATCCGCGTGGCTTTTTTTGACTTTCCCGGCTATCAGTCCGTTGACAAGACGGGCCGCCGGAGCGGCTACGGCTATGAATTCCTCCAGCGTCTGGCCGTTCACGCGGGCTGGCATTATCGCTATCTGGGAGATGGCGCCTCGTATGCCGAAGCGCTGGATATGCTGCGTAGAGGAGAGGTGGATATAGTCACTTCCGTATCGAAAACCCCGGAACGGGAGAAGGAGTTTCTTTTTTCCAAAAAAAGCATCGGCAGCAACTCCACCATTTTTACCGTGAAGGCGGGTAACGAGAGAGTAGTAGAGAAGGACTATGCCACCTATAACGGGCTTAAGGTGGGTATGCTGGAAGGCAATTCCAAAAACGCCAATTTTGAACGTTTTGCTCAAGAGCATAACTTTTCTTTTCAAGCGGTATATTTTCCCGGCCAGGACGAACTTATGGCCGCGCTCCAAGACGGAAGGGTAGACGCCTCCGTTACCGGCAGCCTGCGTCTTTTGAAAAACGAGTGGCTTCTAGACGCCTTTGACACCAGACCTTTTTATGTCTGCGTCAGGAAGGAGCGCCGCGATTTGATGGAGCAACTCGACGAAGCCATTGACGAAATGGATCTCCACGAACCCAGCTGGAAGGAAGTGCTCCATAGAGCCTATTATTCTACCGATCTGTCCAACGCCATTGTATTGAACGCCAGGGAGAGGGAATTTTTAAAGCGGTTTCATGAGTCGGGCAGGTCGCTGCGCCTGCTGTTTAACCCCGAGAGAAAACCGTACTGCTATTTTCAGGATGGGCGGGCGAAGGGCATTTTGCCCGCGATTTTTGAGGTCCTGGCCAAAAAACTTTCTCTGAAATACGAGTTTATCCCGGTAACGACTCGGGAGGAATACTATAACGTCCGAAAGTCGGGAGCCCCGGATGTTGTTCTGGACTTTGTCAGCGATTATTATTTGGCGGAAAAAGAGGGCTACAAGATCGCCGGAGCCTATCTGCCAACCAACTTCGCCCGCCTGACGCTGGACGGCTTCAGGGGGGAAATAAAGCGCATTGCGGCGATTGAGCATGCCGCCGCGCTGAACAGGTATATTGCCAGCCGTTATCCAAACGCGGAACAGATTACATGCGCCACAACAAAAGAGTGCGTTCAGGCCTTGCTGGATAAAAAGGCGGACGCTACCATTTTCTATGTGTATATCGCGGAGCGCTATGTGCAGGCGGATTTGCGCAAACGGCTAAGTTCCGTAGTCCTGGGGGGAACTTCCTTTTCCTATGCCGTAAGCGACAAGGCGGAAGGGGGAAGCTGCCTCCTCTCTCTGCTCCATAAGGGGGCGAGCAGTTTTACCAACAAAGAGCTGGACGCCATCACGGCCCGGGAGCTTGACTTCAAGCATAGCGACGAGTTTGCCATGCTCGTTTTCCTGTACCGCAACCCGATCTACGGCATAGCGGGTATTGTTTTTATCCTTCTCTTTGTTTTTTCCGTGATTACGCTGATTATGCGGGGCCGCAACCAGCGAAAGCTGGAAACCAAGATTATTCAGGCTACCGGCGCGCTAGAAGCCAAAACAGCGGAGCTTTCCTCGGCGCTTGAGGCGGCCGACGCCGCTAATAAGGCCAAAACGACCTTTCTTAACAATATGTCTCACGACATCCGCACCCCTATGAACGCCATCATAGGCTATACGGCGTTGACGAGTACGCATCTGGATAACAAAGAACGCGCTTTGGACTATTTAAGCAAGATAACTCAGGCGTCCAACCACTTGCTTTCGCTTATCAACGATATTTTGGATATGAGCCGCATAGAGGCGGGCAAAGTCACTATTACGGAGCGGGCGGAAAACCTGGCGGATATTTTGCAGGGGCTGAGGAATATTATCCAGTCCGATATCCATGCCAAGCGCATGGAGCTCTTTATCGATATCGTGGATGTGGTGGATGAGGAGATCTTCTGCGACAAGCTGCGGCTTAACCAAATATTGCTGAATTTGACTTCCAACGCCATAAAATTCACGCCTGCCGGAGGAACGGTGTCCATCCGCGTTACCCAGAAGCCGGCTCGCTCGGCGGGGCGGGGTATTTATGAATTCCAGGTTAGCGACACGGGCATAGGCATGAGTCCCGAATTCGTTAAAACCGTATTCGCGCCCTTTACAATGGAGCGGTCCTCCACCGTCAGCGGCATACAGGGCACGGGCTTGGGTATGGCCATTACCAAAAGCATCGTGGATATGATGGGCGGTACCATCGATGTGGAGAGCGAGCGGGGGAAAGGAACTACTTTCACGGTGACCCTAGAGCTGCGTTTCTCCAGAGAGCACCGCGAGATGGGGTCTATAGCGGAGCTCAAAGGCATCCGCGGCCTGGTGGTGGACGACGACGTGATTTGCTGCCAAAGCGTGTCTAAGATGCTCCGGCAGATCGGCATGCGGGCGGAATGGGCGCTGTCCGGGCAAGAGGCCCTTGCCCGCGTCGCCGAAGCCGTTGAATTGGCCGATCTCTTTGAAGTCTATATCGTGGACTGGTCCATGCCCGAGCTAAGCGGTATAGAGACCGTCCGCCGGATCCGCAAAATCGTGGGCGGCGATTCCCCTATTATTCTTATGTCCGCCTATGACTGGACGGATATCGAGCGGGAGGCCCGGCAGGCCGGAGTCACGGGTTTTATCAGCAAACCGCTCTTTGCCTCCGACCTTCACCGCACGCTGGAGAGCAGCCTGGGGCGCGCCGTTCAAGAACCGGCGGCGCCGGCAGCTTCCGCCGGCGGGCGCTTCGCGGGCAAGCGCATTCTCTTGGTTGAGGATAATGAGCTCAACCGCGAGATAGCCACCGAGATCCTGCGGGAAGCCGGATTTGATGTGGAGTCCGCCGAGAACGGCAGGCAGGCATGCGATATGGTGCGCGAATCCCCCATTGGCCGGTACGATCTTATTCTCATGGATATACAGATGCCCATTATGGACGGATACCTAGCCGCGCGCGAAATCCGCGCTATGAAGGAACCCCGTTTAGCGAACCTGCCCATTATCGCCATGACCGCCAACGCCTTTGAGGAAGATCGGGAAAAGGCGCTGGCGGCTGGGATGAACGGCCATCTGCCCAAACCTATAGATGTGAAGGCGATGTTCGCCCTCTTCCGCGACTTGTTCGGCGCAAAGGAATGAGGAAGGGGGGGAGAACGCCTTGAAACGGGCGGCCTTTGCTTTGCATGACCCCGCCCGAAAGCGCTTGTGCGCCTCACGCATCGTAGCGTCGTTCTGTGCGCTTACAGCACTCAACGAAGCGCAGGGAAAACGCAATCCAAGGCTGGGCACGGCTTTTATAGAAAGCATGCCCTCCCGGAAGGCGGGAGCTTTTGCTGGCGCGGCATCGGGATGCCTAGGCGCGGGAGGTTTCTCCCTTTACTCGCTTTTCCGGCCGCGCGGCATGGGGGCGCGGGACGTTTCATCCATCCATTTTACAAAGTCCGCGGCAAACGCCGGCGCCGGCATATTCTTCGCGCGGGCTGCTGCGCATTTTTGCTTCCATTCCTCCTCAAGCCCCAGTGCCGCCGCGTAGGCGGCGAGGGCGGCATAGCGCTCAGACTCGGCTTGCGAGGGCTCTTCTTCCGGTCCCCGGCTGATGAAAAGGGCAAAGCGCTTGGCTTCCGCCAGCCCTCGGCGCGCCTGGGCAACGGGAAGCCGGATCAGGAAAAAGAAGGGCAGAGGAAGGAGCAAAAGGATGACGGACGCCGTAAACATCCATTTGGGCGCGAGGGAAAGAACGTTTTCCATGTTGTCGTATGTGAGGCTGCCAAGCAGGAAAAAGAGAAAGAGGATAATAAGCCTGGCCATAAGCCCCATGCGCCAGAAACCAGGGCTCACAAAGAGAGCTGCTATGCCGGCCAGAACAAATATACCCATGAGGAAGGTGTAGATTTCTTCGGGCCAGAGTACAAAGCTGCCTAGGGTCGCGTAAAGAATCGCGCATACCGCGCCTATGGCTAGGAGTATGCCAATCCATACCGGCCCCACGTCGTGCTGGATGGAAGGGGCGCATGTTTTGAGCAGCGCCTGGGAGAGTACGTCAATGAGCGAGCGGATACTTTCTCCGTTAAGAACGGTACTCTTTTGCTGGCGCAAGCGCGTAAGCAGGGCCGTTTCCCCGCAGCCGTCGGGGGAGTTTTCGCGCTCCGCCGCCTTAACTGTATAGCCGCTTGGGGCGTTTTTCTTTATCGCGCTGCTTTTCTTCTCGATTGTACAGAACCCCTGGCCGGCAAGGGAAAGCAGGGCGGCGGCGAGTCCTTTGCCGTTGACGTTCCCTCGCGTTGTTAGAAAATGGAGCTCGGAGGGAGACATAGCCCGCGCACTGAGCTTCCGCGATTGGGAAAGAAAGCGCGGAGGCTCGGCGGACGGACAGCCGGCGGGTTTTTTGGCGAGGGCCCGAATGCGCCATATGATCAGCGAAAAGTAGATAAGCAGGCATATTCCGCTTACCGCCGCGATGCGCAGAACCTGTTCTCTAGCCGCGTTCATGTCCTCCGGCGGAGTGGCGATAAGGCCTTTGTTCCATGAAACGGCAATGGGCAGCCCCTCATGCGGAGCAAGGGGGGTCTGGCGGCTGAAGGCTATAAGAGGACGGCCGTCCTTTTCTTGCTCCCGCCTGATGTCCAGACCCTCCGAGGGAAGGTTGGCGAGAATCTTTGCCCCAGAGGGCGGGATAAAGACGTAAAGAAGCTCCTGGATGCCGTAGCCGCGCTCCGTTCCCGCGACGTCCCATGTTAGCTGGTCGCGATCGGCAAAAAGCTCCGCCTGATTGTAAAGGCGGTAGCGGATACTCAAAACATGGATGCCCTCAGGGAGTGTTTTCGGCTTTTCGGTGCGGATATGGATGCGGAAAACGCCTTGTTCGGGTATTTCCACATCGTTCTTGCTTATGTCCGAACCGTCCATTTGGAGATCAAGCAGCTTCGGAGCGGCCTTGGGTCCTTTTTTGGGGACGGCGTAGCGCACCTCTCGGCAAAAATCATCGCTGCCCCGCCGGAATTGGACGCGGTAGGATTCCAGAACAGTAAGCGCGCCGCTTGAGTCTATTTCAGCTTCGCTAATGAGCGAAAGCACCTGATGCTGCTCCGCGAGGCAAGGCCGCGGAAAAAGGAAAAGAAGGGCAAGAAGGGCTGGCAGCCGGAAGAATCGGGTCATCGTGACCTCCAAAAAGTGGCGCGGTGGGAATGTTGCGGACGGCGGGCTTATATCTAGCGCTTGGAAGCGTCGTGCGCGGCGCCTTGCCTCGCGGCTCCATTCCGGCAAAGGTTTGGGCGAACGGCAAAGCGGGGGAGCCGGCGCTGTTTTTCAGCACAGAGAAAGCAGAATATCGGTAATGAGATCCGGGTGGAGGATGTGCGCGTTGTGAGCCGATTCAATGGGAATGATTTTCCAGCTTGGCGTAAATTCGGCCCGATGGCGGGAAAGCATAAGCGCGGAAATTTTTGTTTGGGAGCAGGCTACAAACGTTGTGGGAAATCCGTTGCCCGGCTCGTGCTCAAGCTTGGCTGTGTCAGTATAGGTGCGGATGGGATGCGGGGTCATCATGCGCTGGAACCAGTTTTGCACGCTGTCGTTTTGGAAGCGGCCGGGAGGAACAATGGGCACAGGCAGAACGATGTTGCCCGGTCTGATGGCGTCGCCGAAAAAGCGGCCCATATCGGTGGAAGACATCATGCTAGCCCCGGATTCTCCGTTTTTTGGCAGCAGCCCGTCGATATATAGGACATGGCGGACAGCCTCGCGGGGGAGCCTGTCCAGCGCGCAGGTAATGGGGAATCCGGCGTAGCTGTGCCCGACAAGGATAACATCATGTAGTTCAAAGTAGCGGAAGGTGTTGACGAGGTCCATTACGTGGTCTTCCAGCGTCAGGCGATCCGTCAGCAGGTGGGCGCGTTCCGCGAGCCCGGAAAAGCTGGGCGTAAGAACGCGATGGCCCGCCGCGCGCAGACGTTTGGCAACGAAATCCCAGCACCATCCTCCGCACCATGTGCCGGCGACAAGCAGGAACGTCGCGGCTTTTTTTGCTGTGTCCATAACATTTCTCCTGCGTTTTGGGTACACAACTACGGGAGCTTTGGCAAGCCCGCCATGCGCGTGACGCAAAAGCCGTCCTGGTAATACGGGACGGCTTCCACTTGCGGTAAATTTGGCGTTCCGCACGCTCGCGAGGCGGCGGAGAATTACATTTCAGTCAGAGAGTTCAGCTTCTTTTTATCCTGCCGGGACAAAAGATAGG
>CAYWQK010000044.1:7725-11045 GCA_964460575.1 uncultured Desulfovibrionaceae bacterium
AAAGAAAGGAATACGCCAGCCCGGAGAGGGTGTAGCTCATGCCAAGGAGAAAACCCAGCTGGAGCGGCGCGGAAAAAACCAGCGCGAAAAGGATAAGTACGCTTACCATAGTGCGGAAAGGATGCGCGCGGAAAAAGCCGTATTCTTTAAACGAAAAGTAACGCACTCTGCTGACCATAAGCAAACCCAAGAGTACGGTAAGAACCACTGTCAGCAAGGGGACGGCGCCAAGTATCCAGTCCGGCAGCGATTCGGAAAAAAGCACAAGAAGTGCCAGCGTGCCTCCGGCTGCCGGACTAGGTAGACCGATGAAAAACTTTTTCCCGACTACTGCCGTGGAGACGTTGAAACGGGCTAGGCGCAGCGCGGCGCAGCCCGCGAAAAGAAAGCTGGCGCCAACGCCAAGCCGGCCGTACACGGTAAGCTTCCATGTCCAGACAAGAAATGCCGGCGCGACGCCAAACGTCACGAGATCAGCCAAGGAATCATACTGAATGCCAAATTCGCTCGCCGTCTTGGTGAGACGCGCGACCTTTCCGTCTAGCCCGTCCATCAGCGCGCCGAAAAGAATGGCGATTGCCGCGTTTGCCGCTTCCTCCTGCGCGGAAAGTATTAGACTCCAGAAACCGGCGAACAGGCTCGCCGTAGTAAACAAATTCGGCAAAATGTATACGCTGCCGCGCAGCGCAAAGCGGACATGCTGGGCACCGGCACCCTCCGTGCCCGCCTCCTTTGCCGCTATTTTTCCCTCTTCGTTATCAAGCATAAAGAAACCTCGCCCCATAGCGGTAAGTCGTGGCTGTTTTTAGTAAAACGGCCTGGAGTACTCCAGGCAAGGCCGCGAAAAAGCTAGCCGTTTTTTTCCGCAAGACGCGCGATGACCGTTTCGCCGGCGCGCACGCTGTCGCCAAGTCCGACGGCCGGAGTATAGGTATCAGGCAAATAGAGGTCAACTCTGGAGCCGAAGCGGATTAAGCCGTAGCGCTCGCCGCAAGCCAGTCTGTCGCCCCTCTCCGCATGGGGAACAATGCGCCGGGCAATCAACCCCGCGATCTGCACCATGCCCCAGCGCTCGCCTTCGTCGTCGGCTAAAAGCCACGCGCACCGCTCATTGCAGGCGGAGGCTTTATCCAAGGCCGCGTTAACATATTTCCCGGGCTTATAAACGATATCCTCAACCGTGCATGCCACGGGAGAACGGTTTACATGCACACTGAATACATTCATGAAAATACTGACGCAGAGCCTAGTTTCCTTTCCGTCCTTGTCGAAAGGCCAAGGACGGCGCTCGATACGGATTACGCGCCCGTCGGCCGGACTGGCCGCGGCATGCAGCTCCGCGGGGGCGATGCGCTCCGGATCGCGGAAAAAATGGCCGGTAAACCAAGTGAGGACCAAAAAAACGAAAGCCAGAATATCCAATTCCATTACGGCAAAGACCAATGAAGACCAGGCAAGCAGAAGGATAAAGGGAAGCCCTTCCTTCGCGACGCCAAAAGAAGGCTGACGCATAGCACGTTCTCCCGGGCGCACGGCCCGCTGCGTACACATTATTGAAAACATAGCGCAAACTAACCGGCCTACCATGCCTCAGATTGGGCCGGACCGCAAGCCCGCTTTTCTCCGCCGCATGGCGGACGGCAAAAGCGCGTCTTCTTCATTTGGCTGCCGCGGGCTCTTGTTGACAAGTCGTGTAACGCTGCGATATTTATGCATGTAGTTATCAAACCGCACCGTAAAACCTCTCCCTTTAGTGGGAGGATAGAAGGCGCACCTTAACTGGAATTTTGACTTTCCAGTTTTTAAGGGGTAACAGATGATACGGCGGCAGGGTATGCCGTTTCAGCCTGGGGAGAGATAGTGAGACCTGGGGGAATAGGCGCTTGGTTCGTACCCGTAACATTCCCACGTGGGAATGTTTGCGGCGAAAACAACGCCTTATTCCTCTGGGCAGTCTCGCTGAAGCAGGAACCCGCCTATGGCGCGGCTCGTTAGAGCCGCTACCGAGAGGAATCCCCAGACTTCAGCCGGGGGAGGATGTCAAGCATGTAGCTATACTTGCCTCTTGGATAGGCGGCGTCGTGAGACGAACGGTAAGGAGACACACGCTATGCGAAAGACAATATTTGTATTGGGCGCGGGCAGCGGACTCGGCAACGCCGTAGCGGAAAAGTTCGCTCAAAACGGTTTCGGCGTTGTTCTTGTTTCAAGGAACGAGAATAATCTTGCGCGGTACAAGCGGGAATTTGCGTCAAAAGGCTATACGGTGTTCACGAAAGCGGCCGATGTGTCAGATTTCGCGAATTTTAACTGTGCCGTTAACGAACTTGTAAAAGACTATTCAACTCCCGATGTTTTGTTTTTTAATGTGGGGGTAACGGCGGCGGATTCTGAACATACAATAACACCGCAGCTTATGCTAGACAGATATAAAATCGATGTCGTTTCGGCTTATAACTGCATCACCCTGATTAATACGAAAGAATTTCAGGAGAAAAAAGGCTGTATATTGTTAACGGGCGGCGGATTGGCGCTGAACCCCTACTTTGGCTATCTTCCGCTGTCGATGGACAAAGCGGCACTCAGAGCGATGGTTCAAGCGTACAGTCCTGTGTTGGAAAAGCAGGGTGTTCATCTCGCGACAGTTCAAGTTACGGGTACAATAGGTTCCAATGAGCATTTTTCGCCGAAAGCGATAGCGGAAAAATATTGGGAACTTTACGAAAACAGAGGTGTTCACGAAATAATTTACTGAAGGGCAGAGTATGATTGCGTTGAATAACGGAATAAAAATACCGAAAATCGGTTACGGGACATACCAAACGCCGCCCTCGATAACGCAAAAATGTGTCGAGGCCGCTCTTGAGACTGGTTACAGGCATATTGATACGGCTCAGTGCTACGGCAACGAAAAAGAAATCAGACTGGCAGTTGAATGCGCGGCTATTCCGCGAGATGAAATTTTTATCACAACAAAATTATGGGGTTGCCGCGGTTACAGCGATACGCTGAAATCTATCGACGGCTCTTTGGCGAGGCTGCGGCAAATAGATTTGCTTTTAATGCACGAACCAATGGGCAATGTATATGAAGTTTACCGCGCGATGGAAGATGCCTATAAAGAGGGAAAAGTCAAAGCGATAGGCATTTCAAACTTTATGAAGGACAGATATATTGATTTGCTAAAGCATTCTTCGCTTATTCCCGCCGTAAATCAAGTGGAGACGCATGTTTTTAGGCAGCAAGCAGAGTTGCGGGAAGCGGAAAGGCAATATGGAACGGTTGGGGAGGCTTGGTCGCCTTTGGCTTGCGGAAGAAAT
>CAYWQK010000045.1:0-4905 GCA_964460575.1 uncultured Desulfovibrionaceae bacterium
GCGGGTGTATGTAGGCGTGCCGATTTGATCGCCGACCACGCGCAGGGTTTGATGCGTGTCCGCCAAGCGCAGCATCGTGCGGACAAAGTTGCCGCCGTTCAGGCCGAAAACCCAAGAAGTGCGGACAATGAAGTGCCGTTTTACGCGCAGGCGTACCGCGTATTCCCCCATGAGCTTTGTATAGCCGTAAAAGGAAAGCGGCTCGCACTCCGTACACTCCGCGGGCCAGGGCGCGGCGCCTTGGCCGCTAAACACGTAGTCGCTGGATATATAGACGAATTTGCAGCGCAGCCGCGAGGCGGCGTCCGCGAGATACGCCGTTCCGTTCACATTGGTTTCAAAAACCCGCTTCCGCTCTTCGAAGCTCTCGGCCTTGTCCACCGCCGTCCACGCGGCGCAGTGTATTACCGCGTCAGGGGCGCACCGGGCGAGTACCTCGGCGGCGCTCTCTGCGTCCCTGATATCGAGCGGGATATAGGGCATGGAGGCAAGCGGCGAGCCTTCGGGGCATCGCGCGCGCGGGGCGCGGCCGCTTCCAGTGCCCGCGACGCCCCGCGAGGCAAGTTCAAGCATAACATCGTGGCCAAGCTGGCCGTTCGCGCCGGTAACGAAAACGTTCATTTTTTTGCTGCGAAACCAAAAACTGTTTTTTTTTTGACGGAACGTTTCAGTTCTCGTCGTCGCCGCCGTAGACGAAATTGCAGTCGCTTTCTTCAAGAAAGGGGGAGCGCGCGTCCTTTAGGGAAAGTATGGGGTCGCTTATCCCCCAATCGATACGGAGGGCCGGATCGTTGAAGCGAATGCCCCGATCGTGGCTTTTGCTGTAAAAGTTGTCGACCTTATAGCAAAATTCCACATTATCCGTCCGCGTAACGAAACCGTGTCCGAATCCTCTGGGGATAAAGAGCATCCGCTTATTTTCGGCGCTGAGTTCAACGGCTATCCACCGCAAATAGCTTGGGCTGCCTTTGCGCAGGTCGATAGCGATATCCGTTACCGCGCCCCTGGCGACGCGGATAAGCTTGGCCTGCGCCATCGGGGCGTTCTGAAAATGAATGCCGCGCAAAGTGCCCTTTTTGGCCGAAAACGAATAATTGTCCTGCACAAAAACGGGGCGAAGGCCGATATCCGCGAAAGCGCGCGCAGAATAGGTTTCCATAAACCAGCCGCGCGGGTCTTGAAACAGCGCGGGTTCGATGATGAAAGTACCCGGAAGGGCGGTGCTGATGCGTTTCATCAATAGAGGACCTTTCCTTCCGCGACGGCTTTCAAATGCGCCCCATAGGAGCTTTTCCCGTAGCGCTTGGCGGCCGCGAGCAGCGTCTCCCGCGTTATCCAGCCGTTTTTATAAGCTATTTCTTCCGGCGCGGAGATGGTAATGCCTTGCCGCTGCTCAATCGTGCAGACAAAATTGGCGGCGTCCAGCAAACTCGTCATCGTTCCGGTATCAAGCCAGGCGAATCCGCGGCCAAGCAATTTCACGTCCAGCAGCCGCTGCCGCAGGTACATCTCGTTGAGCGTCGTGATTTCGAGTTCCCCTCTGGCTGAAGGGCGTACCTTTTTGGCGGCCGCGCTGACTCCCTTGGGATAAAAGTAAAGACCGGTGACGGCGTAATTGCTTTTGGGGTGTTCGGGCTTTTCCTCTATGGAAATAGCGTTGTGCCTGCCGTCGAAAGACACGATGCCAAAGCGCTGCGGATCGGAAACATAGTAGCCGAATATCGTGGCCCTGCCGGATTGCGCGCTGGCGGAAGCGGAACGCAGAATGCCGCCGAAGCCGTTTCCGTAAAAAATATTGTCGCCAAGCACCATGGCGCACGCGTCGTCGCCGATGAACTCTTCGCCTAGAATAAACGCCTGGGCCAGGCCGTCGGGGCTAGGCTGCGCGACGTAGCGCAGAGAAAGCCCGAATTCTTTGCCGCTTCCCAGCAGATGCTGAAAGCGCGGCATATCCTCCGGCGTGGAGATAATCAAAATTTCTTGGATCTTCGCCAGCATCAAGGTGGACAGCGGATAGTAGATCATGGGCTTGTCGTACACCGGCAGCAGCTGCTTCGATGTTACCAGCGTTAACGGATAAAGCCGTGTCCCCGCGCCACCGGCGAGAATAATGCCTTTCATATGGGATCCCGCGAACAACGCGTGTTGGCTCCTGCTTTTGGCAAAAGCGTTTTTTCTCTCGGCGATTGCGATCTACTATGCCTTTTTTTGCGCCGAAAGGCAAATTGATCGGCGCCCAAAAGAGAGTAAAAGAAGAAAGCGCGGGCGCTCGCTCCGCTTGGCGCGTTTTTATTACTGGAGGATGGCTATATGGAATATCTCGGTCTGAACAGCGGCCGCACCATGCCCATGATCGGGTACGGAACCTGGGATATCCGCGGCGCGGCGGGTCTCCGCTGCATTCTTAAGGCGCTGGAGCTAGGCTACAGATTGATAGATACCGCGAAAATGTACGATAACGAAGCCATTGTCGGCCAGGCCCTTGCCGTATGCGGCGTCCCCCGGCCGGAGCTTTTTATCACAACCAAATTGCATGGCTGCTATGCCGGATACGAAAAAGCGAAATCGGGAATCGAGCACTCGCTAAACGAGCTGCAGGTGGATTATATCGATCTCTGCCTCATTCATGAGCCGTACAAGGCGTCGCCGGAAATGTATCGGGCCTTAGAGGAATATTACAAGGCGGGTATACTCCGTTCTATAGGCGTTTCCAATTTTGATAGCCGGCACTACGGCGATTTTATCAAAACATGCGGTGTCGTTCCGGCACTCAATCAGGTGGAGTCGCATGTTTACTATCCACAGCTCGATTTGCGCGACTTTTTGCTGGAGCACGGCACGCGTATGCAGTCGTGGGGCTCTTTAACCGAAGGCCGCAGGGATATCTCCTCGGATCCCGCGCTCTGCGCCGTTGCCCGCGCGCACGGCAAAAGTCCGGCGCAGATCGCGCTGCGCTATCTTGTGCAAAACGGCGTCAGCGTTATTCCGAAATCCTCGCGCGCGGATCGGATGAAGGAAAATCTTGATATCCTCTCTTTTCGGCTCACGGAAAGCGAGATGAAAACTATATCCCGCTTAAATACGGGGCGCTCGCTCTTTGGCTGGTACGGAAAAGGGTGGATAGCGTAAGGGCTTATCTGTCTTTTTTGTTTGTATCGCGCGGCGCTCTTGGTTATAGTGGCCGCGGGCATAAGATCGATGCTATTTTTACAAAAGGAGTCGAATATGTGGGCACTTCTGGTACTCGTTGTTTTCGCCGTGGCAGGCGGCCTGTATTGGCGGTTCAAAAAGCGTGGTTTGCGCGAGGCGGCCCAAGCCCCGGCAGGGCTGGAGGCATGTCCGGCCTGCGCCGGCGGGCGCGGATCGGGGCAAATGACGCTTGTCCGGGCCGCGGCTGAAGGCGACCTCGCCGCCGTCGAAGAACTGCTCGGCGGCGGAGCGGACGTGAATACCCGCGGCAGGGGCAACATAACGGCGCTTATGGAAGCGAGCGTAAAAGGACATGCCGCCGTCGCGCGGCTCTTGCTAGATAAGGGCGCCGATGTGAACGCTCAGAGCAATGACGGCTGGACGGCGCTTTTTGAGGCCGCGCTTTCAGGACATACCGATATCGCCAAAATGCTTGTGGATGCCGGCGCGGATGTGAATCTGCGCGCTAAGGACGGTATGACAGCGCTTATGGAGGCCGCGTTCAAGGGCCGTTCCGAAATCGTGGAGCTGCTGGCAGAAAGGGGCGCGGATCTGAACGCGGAGGCGTGCGGCATGACGGCGCTCACTTGGGCGCTGTCCGATCAAAGCAAGGGGCTGGGAAAAACCGTTCTTTTGCGCGAGCGGGAGAAGATAGCCAAATTTCTGCGCGGGCGCGGCGCGAGATAAGCGAAATGGCTTTTCCGCGTTACTTGGAGAGTCCCAGTTCCTCCGCGTCGGCGCTCATGGCGGCGATGGCTAGGGCTAGGAACTCTTCGAGGGTAAGCCCTATTTCCGTGCACGTCTTAATGGCGTCCCGATTGACGCCGGCGGCAAAGGCCTTGTCTTTCATCTTTTTTTTGAGGCTCTTAACCTCCATTCCGGCGATGCCCGTCGGGCGGACATAGGCCGCCGCCGTTATCAGGCCGGTCACCGTCTCGCCGCAGCGCAGGGCTATATCGAAACGGCTCTTCACCGGAGTATTGTTCAATTCGCCGTTGTGGGCGCGGATGGCCTGAAGAGCCTCGCCGGGCAGCTTGCCTTCGAGGCTTTCGGCAGCCGCGAGACCGTGTTTTCGCGGTTCCGCCTCGGTTGTGGGATAATCCAAGTCATGGACCAGTCCGGTGATTCCCCATACCTCGGGATCTTCGCCGAAATACGCGGCGAGTCCCCTCATTACGGATTCGCTTGCCTTGCAGTGCTGAAGCAGATGATCCTACACGCCGGCTTGAGCTAGCATGGCTAGAGCGTCTTCTCTTGACAGCATCTTATTCGCTTCCTTTGTTTTCGCTCGCGCGTAGGAGCTTTTTCACACATTCCGCGACCGCGTTTTTTCTGCCGTCGCCGTAGTAAAAATTGCCGTTGATTAGCGCGTGGTAATGCACGGCTTTTTTGAATGTCTCCAGCATGTTCAAATCAGGTTTGCGCGTGCTCACCCAAAAATGGTTCAGGTCGTCTTCGGCGTCGCATTCAGCCAGACCTTCCATAGCGTATATGGATCTTCCGACGCAAAAGACGGCTTTGCCTTGCTCTAAGGCCTGAATGCCCATTGTGCTGTTAAGCACTACAACGGCTAAGCTGTTTTTGATCAATTCGCTTCCGTTGCCTTTTTCCACATAAAGGACCCGCCCGCTAATCCCGCAGGCCGCCGCGAAATTGCGGATAAACCTGTCGTAGCGGATAAGCCCGTTATCCAGAGGATGGTTTTTAATAACAAGG
>CAYWQK010000045.1:4915-10510 GCA_964460575.1 uncultured Desulfovibrionaceae bacterium
TTTGGAGCAAAGCGGGCAAAGGAAATGATGATGTAGGCGATGGCTTCCCTCATGCCGCTAAACGGCGAGTAGCGCCTGACTTGGGAGTCGGAATCGAGCTGGAGGGGAAACAAAAAGTAAGGCCGGTTTTCCAATTTCGCGAGAAACGTATCGGATTTTTCGCATAGATAGTTATGGGTGAGGATATGGGGAATCCAGCCTAGAATCATTTCGTGCAAGTGCCCGTAGGGCCTGTGTGTCCGGTAAAAAGGAAAAAAGGGCGTGCCAAGCACGTCCAAAGCGGCGTAGCAAAAACCCCGTACCTGACGAGGGAAGAGGGGATTGAGAAAGGTCTTTGTTTCGTAAGGCGAATCTTTGGAGGCTAATTCCAGAATGCCCTGCGGAGTTTTCGGCAGCGTGGAGTTTCCGTTTACACCGCCTTCTTCCATGGTAATCCAGTTGGGCCGCAGGTATCCTTCGTCGAAAGCCCATATTCTCACGCCGTTCAGATGGGCCAGATGAACGGTTTCCCTGTGGTGCGGACGCCAGTCCCCATACATGAGCACATCGGTAATTTTCTCCTTGCGCAGGAGATTGGCGATCCATACGCTCCAGTCCGAGTTGCGGCCCCTGTAGTTGAGCCCGTCTTTCCAGTCAAGCCAGTCTCCGCCGCACAGATTGACCCTGATTACCCGATGCCCCAAACGCGCGAGTTCCCGACCCAGTTCACGGAAAAAAGGCCCGTGAGGACCTTGGAGGAAAAGATAACTGTTCATTTGCGCATCCATGCCCGAAGGGTGGCAAAGAGTTCCAGCGCGCCTCTTTTAGCCCGGCGGGGCTGGCTGAGCCGCCAGCAGATATCTTCCGGCGTGCAAAAGCTTTGTGTCTCCCAATCGTAATAGCGGGGGTAGAGCAGGAGAACACCGGCAACAAGCTCGTCGAGTGTCAGCTGCGCTGTACGCCTGGCGAAAAAGGCGTTTTCTTTTGCTGCGTGGTCTGTTGTCAATCCCCATCCCGCGTAAAACGGACCGCCGTAGCACGTTACCGGAATACCTCTGAGCAGCGCCTCGAAACCGGTCAGCGACGTGAGCGTATGCACTTCGTCCACAGCGTCGAGCAGGGCGTCCATACGGACATTGCGGATAATTTTATCGGCGAATAGCAGCGCCTCCGCGTCACTGATTTTCCCTTTGCGGTTGCGAACTTCCACATCGGGATGCGGCTTATACAGAATGTAGGCATTCGGATGGAGCGCCCGCACTCGCTTCAGCAGCGCCAGGTTGCTTTGAATCTCCAATCCGCCGCGCCGTACGGAAGCGTCGTCCTCCACCTGACCGGGAACAAGAAGCACCCGCTTCGCAGGCCAGTTTGCGCGCGCCGGGCGCTCGCCGTCTAGGTTGTATTTGGTCAATCCCTTGTTGATAATGAATTCTCTGAGTTTTTTCGCCCTAGAGCATAGGCTGTCGCGATCCCGGCGGCTGGGAACGGCGTTCAAAAGCGTTTCGAGATCGCTAGGCTCCGTTGGATCGTAGTAAATTCCCCGCCGGTCGAGAACAAGGGAATAAGGTTTTTCAAAATTGGACCCTAAGCCTATAGATCTAATAAAACCGTCTTCCATGCGGATGAGGGAAATCCCCGTTTCCTTGCACCGGCGCGCCAGCGAATCCGTGCATTTCGAAGACCAGGCGACGATATCGCCGCCATGCGCCAGCGCGGCTTTGATCGCGCGCTTTTCGGGAAAAAAGTATTTGAAAAAGGCGAACGCCGCGCCTGTGCTCTGCATAAAAGCCCGCGCGTGGGGATGCTTCCAGCGCGAGTAGCCAAAACAGGCGTGGAAGCCGCGGTTCGCGTCGTTATATGCTTTCTGCAGCCCAAGGCGGCGGATAGCGGCGTGAATGGAGCATGGCTCGTCTTTGATGGGATCGATATACCTCGCGTAGAGGATATACGCCGCGGCAAAAATTTCCGGCAGCGTGCGCCCGCGTTTTCGCCTCGGACAGGGTATGGCGTCTTTGGTTAATCCCCAGCCGGCATAGAAAGGAAGGCCAAAGCAGTATACAGGCTTTCCGGCAATCAGGGCCTCGAAGCCCATTTGCGAAGTAACGGTAAAAACAGCGTCTGCCTGTTCTAGCAGAGATAGCGGGTTCACGTCTTCGGCAAGGAGCGTGGCGCCGTACGAGGAGGCGATCTTGGCGAGATAGCCTTCTTTTTTTCCGGCTAGCACATCGGGGTGCGTCTTGATGTACAGGTTTGCCTGCGGGTATTCCCTTTGAGCCTCGGCAAGCATGCGCGTAAAGCTTCCGGCGTTTGCGCAGCCAAGCGTAACGGAGCTGTCGCCAAGCGTTTGATCGATAATCAAGACGGCGGGTTTTTGAAGAAGATCCGGCGCCGCAAGGGGGGCGTGATTGTATTTGCTCAGGCGGAGGCCGCGGATAGCGGCCAGCGCTTGTTCCGCTTCCGCGAGCAGCGCTTCGGATTCCCACCCTTCGCTGTTGAGGAGATTTTCTAAATCCGAAGGCCCGCCGGCGTCGTAGTAGATCCCGCTTTGGTCAATAACCAAGGATAGCGGAGCCGCTCCGTTGCATCCCAAATCCAGCGAGCGCAAAAAGCCGTCTTCCAAGGCGATGTAAGGTAGATGCCGAGCCGCTGCGTAGCGCCGCGCGCGGTCGGCGGTGGGTTTATGTCCCCAGCCCAAAACCGTTTCACGCTTTGCGTCAAGTCCGTCGAGAAAAGCGGCAAGATGCGGAAGCGATTGTAGCTTGCGGGAAAAAATCGAAAACACGTTGCCTGCTGTCCTTCTTGTATCAATGGGAATTTTTTGAGGCATGTCTTAGCCGCTAAACGGCCGCCTGCTATACGCCGATAGTATGCAGCGATATGATTCCTTGAATGGCTTTCCCTTCGCAAACAAAGGCGGAAGATATTTTTTTCATGTGGAAAAGCGCGAGAACTTCGTCTTTCAGCATATCGGGCGTTACTATGACGGGATTTTTTGTCATGATATGTCCGACGGGCGTCTGCATGATATTGTCGTTCAAATGTCTTCTGATATCTCCGTCCGTAAGGAAGCCTATGAGCTCGCTATGCCGATTGATGATACCGACGCAGCCGAAGCCCTTTTCCGTCATAACGAAAATGGCGTTAACGATAAGCGTTTCGGGACGGACAATGGGGAGCGCGTCCCCTGTCGCCATGATATCCTTGGCCTTCAGGAGCTTTTTGCCAAGGGCGCCGCCCGGATGGTAGCGCTGAAAATCCTCCCTTGTAAATCCTCGGACTTTGAGAAGGCACATGGCTATGGCATCGCCAAGCGCCATTTGGACGGTGGTGCTTGTTGTCGGGGCGCAGTCCAAAGGGCAGACCTCGGAAAGGGAAGGCTGAAGCAGAACCATGCTGCAGTGTTTGCCGAGGAAACTCTCTTTGTCCTTTGTAATGGCTATGATCGGCATGCCGTTGCGCCGCGCGTAGAGAATAATATCCTGCAGTTCCACCGTGTTTCCGGAGTTGGATATGGCGATGACGGCGTCGCCTTCAGATATCATCCCCATGTCGCCGTGGCTTGCTTCGCACGGGTGGATAAAATACGCTGGCGATCCCGTAGACGAGAGCGTAGCCGCGATTTTTCTGGCTACATGGCCGCTTTTCCCCATGCCGGTAACGGCTATACGGCCTTTAATGCCGAGGAGAAGGTTAACGGCTCTGTCAAACGTTTCGTCAAGATTCGCGGCGGCTTGCTCTAACGCCTTTGCTTCGTCGCACAGAATCTGCCGCGCTTCGTCAAGGTAGCTCATAGCTTGGACCTCATCATGATTTTTCTGACAAGCTCCAAATCTTCGGGGGTGTCCACGCCGGGGCCGGACGCTTCGGTTTCAAGCACGCGGATGGGAATGCCGGCCTCCAGAACGCGCAGCTGTTCGAGTTTTTCCGTATTCTCCAAGCGGGAGTAGGGCAGGTTCGCGAAATTCGCAAGCAGGTCGCGGCGGTAGGCGTAGATGCCCAAATGCCCCCAGTACGCGGCGGCAACACCGCCTGCCCGGGGATAGGGAATGGGGCTGCGGCTGAAATAGAGCGCGTTGCCGTTATGCGCGCGGACGACTTTGACGAGATTGGGATCCCTTGCTCGCTTTTCGTCGATTGGGTAGCAGAGCGTCGCCATTTGCAGCGCCGTGTCTCTGAGCATCTCCATCGCCAATTTTTCGACGGCTTTGGATTCCAGCAGAGGTTCGTCGCCTTGGACGTTAATATAAATGGCGGCGGGGTGCGCGCGCGCGACTTCAATGAGCCTGTCGGAGCCGGAAGCGCACGCTGCGCTCGTCATACGCGCCTTGCCGCCGAATGCTTCGACGGCTCGCAGAATACGCTCGTCGTCTGTGGCGACGATGACGTCGTTTAAGATACTCACTTTGGCGACGCGTTCATACACATGCTGCACCATGGGTTTCCCGCAAATATCGGCAAGAGGCTTGCCTGGCAGCCGTGTTGAAGCGTAGCGCGCGGGGATAACGGCGATAATGCTCATTTCTTTTTCCGCTTTGCTGCTGCGGGACGCATACAGCCTTTTTACGTTCTTTTTAAAGCCCGACAACAACCTTTGTCGCGACGGCAATCTGGTAAAGAATTTGCGAGATTCCTTTGAAAAATTCCATGCCCTTGACCGTAACCTTGGGCATAACGAGAATACGGTCTCCGGGGCGGATGCCGAGTTCCGCGAGCGGTCCCACCTCTCCGTTCATCCTGGCGACGAGGATGTTTTTTTCATCGGCGTGATCGGTTAATCCGCCCGCTCCTCTAATATACTCTTCGACTTGCATATTGGGATCGAAGGTTACAGCTTTCGGCAAAAGCACTTCGCCGGAAACCTGCACGACATCCGATTTTTGCGGGATGACGATTTCGTCGCCGTCTTCCAATAGGAGATCGTTCACGCGGCCGCTGCGGGAAACGACGACAACGCCGTCCGGAGTGAGCTGCGCCGCGCGCTGGACGAAGTCATGAACAAGCTCGGCCTCTTTGATGCGGATCTGCGCTTCCTCGTTGGATTGCGACGTCGCTGTAAGCGTCGACTGCTCAAGCCGGCGCAGGGAGTCGTTGAGAATGGTCTTTTGCTGTTCGGCGACACTGCGGCGCCGGATATAAATCGATGAAAGATCGGCCAGCGTCGGATTAACCTGCACGTAAGCAAGCAGGGAGCGAAGGCGCGTGCTGGTGGCCACGGGAAATCTGGATTCGCCGCAGATGGCGCCGGAAACCGAGGTCATAATGGTCCTGCCGCGGATATCCGCCACAAATTCCACGTTGTCTCCGTCGGCGAGGGGCATGGAATAAAACTCCGCGATCGGGATATATCTATGGAAGGGAAGACCGTTTCTGTTGCCGGAAACACTGACGTGGGAGACGGTAGGCAGGGGAATACCGTACTTGGCAAGCTGCGCGCCCGTAGGCTCGGCGGTGAACTCAAAACGCGCTTCGTTGCGCAGCATGCCGGAGGCGGCCACACTCGGCCCGCGCTGCCCCACAAGAATGAAATCGCCGTCTTTTAACAGCGTTTTCGGCATGTTTCCGTTAAGCGCGAAATCGTAAAGTTCAAAGTGCGCGATAATCGAGCCGTTGAGTTTT
>CAYWQK010000046.1:0-491 GCA_964460575.1 uncultured Desulfovibrionaceae bacterium
TCGCCCTTAGCCCCATTAACAATGCTCCGGCTTCCCCTTCGCTCAACGCCCCATCCAACAGTCCGGAAAAGGCCGCTTTTGCCATATCCGCAGTAAGATCACGTCCCTGAGCCAAGGTTTCCAATATCATCGGCATGGTTGATTGGCGGTCAGCCGCAAGCACGGCCTGCGGGAAATTCCCTAAAAGGCGCAGCCCATCGGGAGTCAGCACGGACTCAGGATGAAACTGGACGCCTACCCACGGCCTATCCTTATATTGCAAAGCCATGACCTCGCCTTCCGGTCCGCGCGCATTCACAGAAACCAGCGGAGACGTTTGCCCTTCCGGAATATCGACCACAAGGGAGTGATAACGCCCGGCCTGCATAGGATTAGGTAAGCCCGTAAACAAGCCTGTTCCGTTGTGACGAATTGATGACGCCTTGCCATGCATGATCACTGTATTCACAACTACACGGGCTCCGGCATGCATCCCTAGTAGCTGATGCCCC
>CAYWQK010000046.1:501-9569 GCA_964460575.1 uncultured Desulfovibrionaceae bacterium
CCCAGGCATACGCCAAGTACAGGGACATCATGCGGAAGGCGGCGTAAAAATTCGGGACAAAATCCGGCGGCTTCCGGCCGCCCAGGTCCTGGAGAAATGCAGACTTTCTCAAGCTGAGGATCCTCAGCAAGGCGCAGGATTGCCGGATCGTCATTATAGAACACCACAGGCTTTTCGCCCAGCGCGTAAAAAGCCTGAACCAAGTTATACGTAAAGGAATCGTAGTTGTCGATCAGCAAAAACATGGCCTTATCTCCCGGTAGAACCTAAAATCTGGCGCATGACGGCAGCCTTATTGCAAACTTCCTTCCATTCGTTTTCAGGATCGGAATCATGCACAATCCCGCTCCCTGCCTGCCAATACAGCCTATTTCCTCGGCGCCATAAGCTGCGAAGAGTTATGCCTGTATCCATATTGCGGCCGTCCAGCCCTATCCAGCCGATGCACCCCGCATATGGCCCACGCGCCTGGTTTTCCTCTGCAGTCAAAATTTCTATGGCCCTCACCTTTGGAGCGCCGCTGACCGTTCCCGCAGGGAACGACGCTGCGAGCATATCCAAAACATCCACGCCTTCTCCTGCGTCGGCCTCAACGCAGCTTGTAAGGTGCATCACATGCGAAAAACGCTCCACGTCCATGAGGCGCTTAACCTCAACGCTTCCAGGTCTGGCGACCCTGCCAAGATCGTTCCGTGCGAGATCCACAAGCATGATATGTTCGGCACGTTCCTTGGGATCTTGCAGCAGTTCGTCAGCCAAGCGGGCATCTTCCGCAGGATTCGATCCTCTGGGCCTCGTGCCGGCAATGGGCGAAAGGCACATTCGACTTTCCGTACAGCGCAGCATTACTTCAGGCGAAGCGCCAAATAATTCTCCCTCCGGGAATTCCATGTAAAACATATAGGGAGAAGGATTGCATTCCCGCAAGCGGCGGTACAGAGTAAAACAATCGCCTTCGCACGGTACGCTGAAACGCACGGAAGGCACTACCTGAATGGCCTCTCCGCTCTCCAACTGAGACTTGATGCGCTGAACAGCCGACTTATAGCCATTCTCTCCGGGATTAGAGTTAATCTCTTCCACCGCGACGCTAACCGGAACAGCTCCCCCATGAATGCCCGCGAGTTCAGGATGGGGGCCATAGCTCGCTTGCGAGAACGTGTTGTACAGATGGTCAAAAATAAGCACAGTACGCGGCAAAATTAAAACGCATTCCGCCTGCTCCGGAGGCAGAATCGCTGCCAAGTGCGGTGCAAAAATGCCGGCCATGCCAAACCCCAGATAACCGTACAGGGCACGCGCTGCATGCGGCAACGAGGCAGCCGTTTCATCAGCTTGAATATGCAAAGCGCGCATTACGCGCCGCAATCCCTCCACAAAAGGCAACCCCTCATACGAAGCTAGCGGAGCGAGGCGGCTGTCCGCTATTGTAAGCGAAAGCCGGCCGTTGCCGCAGCGCACCGTCAGTAAGGGATCGAAACCCATAATCGAATACCGCCCCCATCGGCCGTCCACTTCTGTGCTTTCCAAAAGAACGGCGCCTTCCTTTCGACGCATGCCCATAAACAGGCTCACCGGGGTCTCCATGTCTTCAGAAAGTCGGCGCGCACATTGTTCAAGCACCACAGGTTCCTGCATACGGTCAATCGAGCCACTTAGCATAATTACCCATTCCTTTTGTAAAAAAAAACCGCCTCCGAAAAATGGAGGCGGCGTACAGGGCACAAAAACCGAAACGATGTTAGTCTGTTAAAAGGCTATACATCCCCTCCACGCCGCGTAAGCGCCACCAGAAAAACTGGAAAAAAGAAACGGCGAGAAAAAGATTACGCATACAACAGCCTTTATCCACAAACAATTTTCTGCCATCACATGCAGATTTAGAAAATATATCTTGGACAAAAAATTTTGTCAAGCCTAGTTAACCACATGCAAGAAAAAGCTTTTTCGCTTTTCTTCCGCCAAGTTGCGTTATCCTGCAAAAGCCTTATGGAAAATTTTCTTACCTTTGCGGATGACCAGGCCCTGTTTCAAGCGCTCGGCGGAAATCATTTGCGTGCCAGACGCGGCCCTTTCGTCATCTATGCTCACGCCGCCCTGCTCAACCAGCCGCCTGGCCTCGGCCTTGCTCTTTACCAATCCGCAGATCAGCATAAGCTCCGCAAGAGAAAGCCCTTCAGAACTTAGGCTGGACACCTCAATCTGCGTTGAAGGCATATCGCTGTCATCCCCTTTTCTAGAAAAAAGGTTGACGGCGGTCTTTTGAGCCTTGTCTGCCTCTTCCCGGCCATGAACAAGAGCCGTAAGCTCATGAGCCAGAAGCGCCTTCCGCTCGTTGATACGGCTGTCATCCCAGGCCTCAATCTCCGCGATTTCATCCAAAGAACGGAAGGTAAGCATGCGGAAGCACTTCATGACATCGCTGTCGTCTATATTCCGCCAATACTGATAGAATTCAAACGGTGTGGTTTTCTGCGGATCAAGCCAAACAGCTCCATTCGCGGTTTTACCCATTTTTTTGCCTTCGCTGTTCATTAGCAGGGTAATAGTCATGGCATAAGAATCATCGCCCGTTTTTTTCCGGATTAGATCCGTTCCGGCAAGCATATTGCTCCACTGATCGTCCCCGCCGAACTGCATATTACAGCCATACGTCCTGTGAAGATGCAGAAAATCATAGGACTGCATAATCATATAATTAAATTCAAGGAAACTTAGCCCGCGCTCCATGCGCTGCTTGTAGCACTCCGCCCGAAGCATGTTATTTACAGAAAAGCAGGCGCCCACTTCGCGCAGCAAATCAACATATTTCAAATCAAGCAGCCAGTCCGCATTATTAACCATAATGGCCTTATCGTCGCCAAATTCTATAAACCGTTCCATCTGTTTTCTGAAGCAATCGCAATTGTGCTGGATAGTTTCGGGCGCCATCATGGAGCGCATATCTGTACGGCCGGAAGGGTCGCCAATAAAACCTGTTCCCCCGCCTATCAGGACAATGGGTTTATTGCCGGACATCTGAAGGCGCTTCATAAGAGCAAGCGCCATAAAATGCCCAACGTGCAGTGAATCCGCAGTAGGGTCAAAACCGATATAAAACCGCGCGCCTCCCCCGTTGATAAGCTCCCTGATCTCAGGTTCATCGGTTACCTGCGCGATCAGTCCTCTGGCCTGCAGTTCCTCATAAATTCCCATCAACTGTCCTCCCAAAAATTTGCGGGGGCATCTTCGACCCCTAACCATTTTCAAAGCTTATAGCAAACATGGTTACAAAAGAAAAGACTCGCCAGCCTGACGCGGAAAATGCGCGTTACCGATAATCTCTTCAAAAAGGCATCTGTCTGCGGCTAGTAGAAAAAACGTTCCGCGTTTCAAAAAAAACTTTTGAAACGCTCTTCCGCAAAAAAATAACCTAATGCTAGTAAAAGTACTATAAGAGTAAGCGGTGGAAACGGCCAAGCAGCTGAATAGGCTCCTTAGGGAACAGCAAACAATGCGGTTGGGAACCGGCGTGTATCCAGCCCCTGTTTATTCAAGGAATTGTTGCCATAGCGGATGCATAACGTATGGAGTAGCGCGGCAAGCCACTCGGCTTCTGAGAAAAGTGCGAAAAAAATCTCCCCCGATCCGTTGTGGGATCAAGGGGGATACCGATCGAAGTAACGCAGAGGCTTCTACCGGATTTATCTCGTATGCTTTATGGGGAAAAACATGCACCGAAAAAAGTATGGCAGCATGCGCTTTGGCAATGATAAAATAATCTATTGATCGTATTGGTGGGCCATCGGCGACTTGAACGCCGAACCAACTGATTAAGAGTCAGCTGCTCTACCAATTGAGCTAATGGCCCTTTGTCTGCGACGAGGAGATAGATATTTTTATCATGAACTATTGTCAAGTTTTTTTTAACCAGTTGCCAGAAAAAGTTTCTTTTAGGCCAGCTAAAGGCGTCCCGCCGCGCCGGATACATCCGCATGGCTGCTATACGCACCGCAGCCTCGCGTGATAAAAAAACAAAAAAGACCGCAGGTTATACGCGGTCTTTTTCCATACACTCTGGTGGGCCATCGGCGACTTGAACGCCGAACCAACTGATTAAGAGTCAGCTGCTCTACCAATTGAGCTAATGGCCCGTTTTTTCGGCAAGAAAAGAAATAGCCTTCTGTTTGATTTCAGTCAAGTTTTTTTTGCATTTTTGAAAAAAGTTGTATACAGTTTTATAAGCAATTCATTTTTCAGAGGACAACAGATTCAACACACGCGAATCAAAAGGAAGTCTCCCGCGTGAAGCTATTCGCTTTTTTTGCACAGATACCAAAAGAAATGGCGAAACACCATGCTCAGCATGTGGGGAAGCTTATTCTCTTTTTTTTACTACCCATATTCTGCCTGATTGTTCCTGCGCTGAATGGAACCGCGCTTGCTGGACGCATCCCGGTAAATATAGAGCTAAAGCTGCTCTCAGAAAATGGTTCCCACATTCTCGCCGCTCTAAACATCACTCCGGATCCTGGTTACCACTCTTATGCCGCGAACGCGCAAAATGGAAAACCATTTCGGCTGAGTGTAAACGGCGCAAGGGCTGAAATCCTCTGCCCCGCAGGACGCGAGGCCCCGGATCCGCTGAATCCATCCCAAAAAAGCAGCATCATCTCCGGTCCGTTCACGGCTTTCGCAAGACTCCCAGCCAGCAGTCAAGGAAAAAAAATCACATTCAACCTTGCCCTGCTTCTCTGCTCCGAGAAAAACTGCGTTCCTGTCGCGCAATCACTTGTGGCGGTTCCTCCAGCGTTAGAGACTCTCCCCCCTCTGCCTCCTGAACTTTCTTCCGCCCTCCGTAGCGCCATTCCTTTTGCGGGACAGTCAAAAAGCAAGGCAGCGGCAATAGGCTCTTCCAAACGCAATCTTACGTCGGCTGCTGGAGGAACGCTTGCCGCTCGTCTGACTGCCTTGCCAAAACTTTCTCCCAGAGTGTTTCAGGAACATCTTGAACCCAAATCGTTGTGGATGGCTCTGCTGCTAGGATGCTTAGCCGGGCTTATGCTCAACATCATGCCGTGCGTGCTTCCGGTACTCACACTGAAGCTCACAAGCCTCCTTATTGGTACTGGACGCCGCGGGTCATACAGAAAACGCATCCGGCAATTCCGGTATGCCAATATTTTCTTCGCATGCGGGGTTCTTACGTGGTTCGCTGCCCTTGCTGTCCTGATTGCCGGGGCCGGGCTGGCATGGGGCGGGCTTTTTCAGCGCCCGAACGTGATCTTTGCGATGATCATGCTTGTTGTGCTTCTGGCACTCTCGCTTTTTGGCCTGCTGATTTTGCCCATGCCAGGATTCAACTTCACCAAAAAACAACGCCGTCTTGGAACTGAAGCTTTTATTTCCGGAATAACTGTTACGCTGCTTGCCACCCCATGCAGCGGCCCTCTCCTTGGCGGCGTGCTGGCTTGGAGTACTCTCCAGTCGCCCCTTGTTCAATTTATTACCTTCCTTGGAACAGGCATCGGCATGGCTCTACCCTCCCTTATGTTGGCTGCCTTTCCGCAAGCGATCACACATCTCCCGCGTTCAGGCGCATGGATGGAAACAGCCGAACGTATCGCTGGATTTTTCCTGCTTGCCACGGCTCTGTACCTTCTTTCTATTTTCCCCGAAAACCAAAGAATCCATGCGCTGTGGGCACTTCTCGCTGCAACAATAGCTGTATGGTGCCACAATAAATTCGCAGGCCTCTCGGCACGGCCGCTGTGCCGCAAAATTGGCAACCTATTGCTGACGGCGATCCTTCTAGCGTGCTTTGTTTTTGCAACATCGTCTCCGCCTGCCTATGATACGGTTTGGCATGCCTTTGACCAAGCTTCGTTCAAAAACACCCTCGGCCGCACTCCCATTTTGATTGACTTCACTGCCGACTGGTGCCCAACATGCAAAGTCATCGAAAAAACGACATTAAACGACAACAACATGCAGAAATTAGCTACAACGTACGGGCTGCATCTGGTCAAGGCGGATTTAACCCGTTCCAATCCGCAGGCCGAGGCGCTTCTAAGGAAGCTGGGCAGCGTCAGTATTCCCCTTGCCGCTATCTTCCCTAGCGGCGATGAAGCAAAAAATCCCATTGTTCTCCGCGATATTTTTACTAAGAGACAGCTGAAACATGCCTTACGTCAATCGCTGAAAGACTCTTCCACACAAGAATCCCATGCTATGCAGCTTTACCAATCTAAATCCG
This sequence comes from uncultured Desulfovibrionaceae bacterium, assembly GCA_964460575.1. Classification (GTDB taxonomy): domain Bacteria; phylum Desulfobacterota; class Desulfovibrionia; order Desulfovibrionales; family Desulfovibrionaceae; genus Avidesulfovibrio. The sequence goes on from CAYWQK010000046.1 coordinate 6,737, forward strand.
TAACATACGCGCAGCCCTTGCGAGATAAAATTTTTCAGTGAACCTCAATTCTATGCGTTCTTCTAAAAAAGAAGATAACAAACACAATATTCCCGAGGTGTTTGCATTCGATTGGGAAACAATGCTTGAACAACCTTTCAACTATGCGAATATTAATAATGAGTTATATGAATGTAAATTTGGTCCAGATACACCGCAAGGTATTCTGTTGGCATATGGATATGCACGTTTGTGGGCAGCAGCAGGACTCAGACTTCAAGGTGTATTTAGTTTTGATGACTTTCATCATGCACTTCATATCTTATCTGCATTGGTTAGTGACGTAGATAAAAGAGAACAAGTATTAAAAAGATCTAAACAAGAAGCTATAGAATTCATAAAGTCCTATGATCCGGAATTAACAATCGAAATAATTTCTGCAATGGTTAATTTGGCATCTCATGAAGATGTCTATCAACTACCAAAAGGCTTTTTCCCATATCAAGTAGTGAAGCTTGCTGTTATAAGAACTTTGGCAATATAAACTCCTTTACGAAATGAATGGCTATCCAAAAGCTATGTATGGCGATCTATAATGGTTACTATGTAGGGATGATTAATGATGCCATATTATATCGGTTACGCTTATGAGACTTAAGACGCAAACAAAATGGCCTGAAACGAAAATCGTTACACCTCAGGGGGAGAAAACAGCCATCGAGCCCCGCGTTATTTCTGCCAGCCGGGCCACGGATCTTCCGGCTTTTTTTTCGGAATGGTTTATGAACCGCCTGAAACAGGGATATTCTCTTTGGAGAAACCCCTTCAACGCCAAGCAAGAACAGTGGATTTCTTTTAAAAAATGCCGTGTGTTTGTCTTCTGGAGCAAAAATCCCGAACCGCTTATGCCTCGCCTTCCGGAAATACGAGAGCGCGGCTATGAATTCTATTTCCAGTATAAAATCAACGGCTACGAAAAAGGGCTTGAGCCGTGTGTTCCACCTTTAGAGCGGCGCGTGGACCAGTTCAGAAGGCTTTCCGATGAATTTGGGAAAGAACGTGTCATCTGGAGGTTTGACCCCATCGTTTTGGGAGGAAGCCTCGCTATAGAAAACACGCTTGAAAGGTTGCGCTCTCTCGCTGAACAGCTTGCTCCCTACACGGAAAAACTCGTGTTCAGCTTCGTGGACTGGTACAGAAAGACGGAACGGGAGTTGAAAAAGGTAGATCCGGGCTTTCGCCCTCCGAACAATAAGGAAATGGAACGGCTGGCCCAAGGTATTGTTGAAATTAACAATGAACTCAAAAACCCTCTAAAACTGGCCACGTGCGCTGAAACGCTTGATCTATGTTCCCTCGGCATAGAGCATAACCGATGCGTTGATCCGGAACTTCTTCACAGGCTTTGCCCGGACTGTGCGGAATTTAAAAACTGGTTCAAAAAAAATGGCCGCGGAAACATGCTGCGAGGATCGCTCTTAAATCCTTCATCCTCAGCGCCGCAAACTAAGAAGGATTCTGGCCAGCGCCCGGGCTGTAACTGTGCCCCGAGCAAAGACATTGATGGCTACAACACCTGCAGGCACCGCTGTATCTACTGCTACGCTTGCGAAGGACAAAATAAAAAAAGCTATACTCTCAAGACAGGATCAACTTGACGCAGCAATCCACTCATACGAACAACGATAAAAACAATTTTGCTAGCGCACTGATTGACAGACAAACCCCTCTTTCGTTATCATTTTTCCCTCAATTTTAGCTGAGAGCCATCTTTTTGAAGGCTTTGCATCCGTCCGCGATGCCCGGCGATGGTTGCAGCTGAAAACTACCTACAGGGAATATTTTCTTCATTGCGCCAAATTACGGCAAGGCTTATTTCCCTGCGCTTCGCCACATTTTAACCCTTTTTCATTGCCATGGGTGGTTTTTTTGGAGCAGTCTCAAAAAGAGATTGCGCGCTTGATATCTTCTTTGGGGTTGACTACCATTCCCATCTTGGAACTCGCCAAGGCGGAATGGCAATGTATGATGCAAGCGACGGATTTCAGCGCCGCATTCATAACATCGAAAATACGCCATTCCGAACAAAATTTGAAAGTGATCTTCAGAATTTTCATGGCCGGAGTGGCATAGGCTGTATTAGCGACACAGATCCTCAGCCTCTCCTGCTACGTTCCCATCTTGGTGTATACGCTATCTCCACTGTCGGTGTTATTAATAATAAAGACGCCCTGATTAAGGAATACTTTTCCGAGCAAGGACATCAATTCTTAGCGATGAATTCCGGCAAAGTTAACGGAAACGAACTCGCTGCTGCGCTTATCAATCAAGGGAACGACTTTCTTTCCGGTATTCGTCACGCTCAGGATGTTATCGCCGGTTCCATCACGATTCTTCTGCTAACAGAAAACGGCATTATCGCCGCCCGTGATAAAATGGGACGCCTTCCCATACATATAGGCAGAAACGAAGACGGTTACAGCGTGTCCTTTGAATCTTTTGCCTACCAAAAATTAGGCTATAAAGACGTCTACGAACTTGGACCAGGGGAAATAGTGCGCCTGACAGCCGACGGATACGAATGCCTTTCCCCCGCATGCGGCACTATGAAAATTTGTGCTTTTCTCTGGACCTACTACGGCTATCCAAATTCGAATTACGAGGGCGTCAATGTCGAAGTTATGCGCTACCGCAACGGCAGTATCATGGCTCGCAGCGAAATAGAAAGAAACCTTTTGCCGCAAATTGATTATGTGGCCGGTGTCCCTGATTCGGGTACGCCCCACGCCATTGGCTTTGCCAACCGATGCGGAATTCCCTTTGGCCGTCCATTTATTAAATATACGCCAACCTG
>CAYWQK010000046.1:9579-10418 GCA_964460575.1 uncultured Desulfovibrionaceae bacterium
CGCGATCAGGTTGCGAGGATGAAACAAATCCCTGTACTTGAACTCATCAAAGGTAAACGTCTTTTGTTTGTCGATGATTCCATAGTCCGGGGCACGCAACTTCAGGGAACAGTCAATTTTCTCTATGAATCTGGGGCGAAAGAAGTTCACATGCGCTCTGCCTGCCCTCCCATCATGTACGGCTGCAAGTACCTCAATTTTTCACGAAGCAATTCCGATATGGATCTCCTTGCCCGGCGAGTTGCGCAAGAATTGGAGGGCAATGAAGGACAGAAGCATCTTGAGGAATATAGCGACAGCACGACGGAACGCGGGAAAAGTCTCATACAGGCCATTTGCAAAAAATTCCGCTTCGACTCCCTTGGCTATCAATCTATTGACGGCATGATAGAAGCCATCGGTCTTAGTCGAAGCAAAATATGCACCTATTGCTGGAACGGTAAGGAGTAAAACCCTATAGCATGGAATATCTGTAGTAGCTCAGACTTCGATTTTGCTCGCCGCATACCTCAAAGGTCCCCAGCTGAAATCGGTTGGCTCGTAGATAGCTAAAAAAAGCCGTTCGCCTCTGCTGTTGAGATGAACGGCTTTTTTCAATATCGATAACAAAGCTCTAAGCTATACAAAATGTACCAATTACAAGTGCTAAGCCATTTAATAGATATAATTTACGGACTAAGTGTCCATAACGATCAAGATCCAACCATTCCGCGGAAGTCACTGCATGGTGCAGGTGACGCGACGCGCACACGTATAACGGAAGTGTTAACATCCCTAGGAGTACAGGCCAGCCCACGGCCTTCAGGAACCAAAGATTAACAAGAAAAACCCATACCAAA
>CAYWQK010000047.1:0-10318 GCA_964460575.1 uncultured Desulfovibrionaceae bacterium
CAAGGTGTAGCACAGGATTACGCCAAGGCCTGCGAGTGGTACGCAAAGGCCGCCGCTCAAGGGCATGCCTCCGCTCAATACGTCCTAGGCTGGATATATCAAAAAGGTCTTGGCGCGGCGCGGGACTACGCCAAGGCCCGCGAGTGGTACGAAAAGGCCGCAGCTCAAGGGCATGCCTCCGCTCAATATAACCTAGGCTCTATGTACCAGCATGGCCAAGGTGTAGCACAGGATTACGCCAAGGCCCGCGAGTGGTACGAAAAGGCCGCCGCTCAAGAAAATGCCTCCGCACAATATAACCTAGGCTATATGTACCAGGATGGCCAAGGTGTAGCACAGGATTACGCCAAGGCCTGCGAGTGGTACGCAAAGGCCGCCGAACAGGGCCACGCGGAAGCGCGAAACAGCCTAAGCCTCATGGCCGAACAGGGGCACGCGGACGCGCAGTTCAGGCTAGGCGAGATGTACTACTATGGCCTAGGCGTGGAAAAGGATGAAGAAAAAGCTTTCGAGTGGTGTACCAAGGCCGCCGAACAGGGCCACGCGGAAGCGCAGTACAAGCTTGGCGTGTACTACAGCGGCTCATTCTGGGATGAAGAAGCAGCTTTCGAGTTGTACAAAAAGGCCGCCGAACAGGGGCACGCGGCAGCGCAGTACGAGCTTGGCGAGATGTACGGTGTAGAAGAGGATTACAAAAAAGCCCGCGAATGGTACGAAAAGGCCGCCGAACAGGGACGCGCGGCAGCGCAGTACAAGCTTGGCGAGATGTACAACAACGGCGAAGGTGTACAGGATAAAGAAAAAGCCCGCGAGTGGTACGAAAAGGCCGCTGAACAGGGGCACGCGGAAGCACAGTTCAAGCTAGGCGAAATGTACAACAACGGCTGGGGTGCGGCGCCGAATGCCGAACTGGCTGCCGAGTGGTACGAAAAGGCCGCCGAACAGGGGCACGTGGACGCGCAATACACGCTAGGCAAGATGTACTACAATGGCAAAGGTGTAGGAGAGGATAAAGAAAAAGCCCGCGAGTGGTACGAAAAAGCCGCTAAACAGGGGCACGTGGAAGCACAGTTCACGCTAGGCGAAATGTACAACAACGGCTGGGGTGCGGCGCCGAATGCCGAACGGGCTGCCGAGTGGTACGCCAAGGCCGCCGAACAGGGACACGTGGACGCGAAAAAAAACCTGGACGATATGGCTGAACAGGGGAACGCGGAAGCGCAATACAGGCTAGGTTGGATGTGCTACTATGGCCAAGTTATAAAAAAACGGGATTACAAAAAAGCCCGCGAGTGGTATGAAAAGGCCGCTAAACAGGGGCACGCGGAAGCACAGTCCAACCTTGGCGGGATGTACTACAATGGCGAAGGTATAAAACGGGATTACAAAAAAGCCCTCGAGTGGTACGCAAAGTCCGCAACACAGGGAAATAGGCAAGCTCAAGTTATGTACTCATACCTATTATCAAACTTCGTATAACAGCGAAAAAAGAATTGCTTTTTTTAACGTACGGCGCGGTCAACAGCCTCCCAGGTCGTATCAAAGCGAAAAACGAATCTCTTTTTACCCCCGTCTCGCTTTTCGCAAAGCAGCGGGGTTATTTTTTCCCAAAGCAATCGTCCACGAGTTCCCGCAGCCTGCCTTCCTTGGCCGCTTGCGCGGCGTCCGCTTGGACAAAATGTTTCGTTTCGGATTGTAGCGTCTCGTCAAAGCCGAAAATATACTTCGTGGCGATGAGGTAGATAATGCGGGTGGGCGCCATGCCAAAGACCTGCTCGCGCAGGATGTGGCGGACGCGCTCCTTATCGTCTGGGTACGCCGCCTTAAGGCCCCTGCTGCGGTAGAGGCGCTTGACGATTTCTGTAATATACAGGCCGGATTTCATATAGAGATCCGCGAAGGTCGCAGAAGGATCGTCAAAGCAGCCCGGATTTTCCGCTTCCAGCGCGTCGACCATTTTTTTCACTACCGCGCGCGGCGTAAAAATCTGGTTTGTTTTCTGCGGCGGGATATAATCGAAAATATCTTCTTCGCAGCTCTCGTCAAAGTAATTCGCGAGCTTTTTCCGTTTCTCCAAAAACATGCGGACGGAATCGTTAAACACCGTCTCGTTAAAAAGCTGCCCTTTGTAATTCTCCCGCTTGCCGCTTTCCTTGTCGACGTACTCGCCGCCGTCGCGCAGGAAGCGGAAATCGGCTTCCGTAATGCCGGTGACTTCTAAGAAAACATCGTCCTCGGTATACTTGTCAAAGTTAGCTAGCGTTAGGTTTTCGTCGCCGTAGGCCATAATAAAGCTCGGGATGCTGCGGGAGAAGCCGCGCAGGCAGTCCATAACGGCATCCTGGACATCCTTTTTCGCCCGCTCGGCTTTTTCTTTTTCCAGAAGGCGCAGCACGGAGGCGGGCGCTTCCGCGGCGAATTCCCGCGCGGTTTCCCGCAGGCCGTCTTCAAAAGCCGCCTGCGCCCCGGCCATGGCTTGGTTATAGACCTCCTCGGCGACTGAGGCTTCCTCCGGCGTTTCCGCTTCCGCGCACGCCTTTTCCCATTTCGCAGCAGCGATTTTCTTCCGCTGGATAAAGACGCTCTGGATGTTCTGGATTTTTTTCTCTATCTCCCCGCATAGCTCGCGCTCGGCGCGGACGGTTGCGGCTTTGGACAGGCCGCGGGCAGCTGCCGCCTGGGCGACGATCACGCGCTTTCCGGTTTCCTTGAGCGCATCGGCGAGTTTCCGCGCGGCTTCGCCGTTTTCTGGATCGGCGCTAAGCGCGCGTTCCAAGGCGGGCTTGATTTCGGTCTCTACGACCTCGTAAATTTTCGGCCCAAAAACCGACTCTACTTGTTCCACGCTAGGCTCGCCTGGCACACACACAGTGCCTTTTCCGTCTACGGGCACGCGGCCGATTCCGGCCAAGCCGTCCCGCCCGCCTCCGCGCCCGGAACGCTCCCGCGGGGACGGGTGGATTTTTTCGATGATTGTCCGCACGGCAGCCGGCGCGCTGAACACGCCGCTTATATTCTGGAAAAGGAGGTTAGACATAAAGCCGCGCCGCACAACCTCCTCGCTTACGATGCGCCTTGGCAGGGAGAGCACCCGCGCGGCGTCCAGCTCCGTCATTCGGCCTTCGTCGTCCTCGCCAATCACGGGAAAGAAGTTCAGAAGCTTTCGGATATTTTCCAGCCGCTCTCCGCTGCTCCCGCGTCCGGCGGCCGTGTCCGGAGCGAGGCTGTTGGCGAATTGGTCAAAAATAACGAGCGTGCGCGCCGGATCGAAATCGAACACATAGGCTGTTTCCTTGCGCAGGAGTTCCGGCTTGCCGCCTGCCCCGGCGCGCGAGAACACGCACGGGTTCTGCGCCCGAAACGCCGCCTGTATATACGAGGCCGCGCTTTGCATATTGCAGAGCATCAAAACCCCGCTCCACTCCGGAACTGTTACCCCAACCGTGAGCTGGCCCACGCTCAGCGTTATTGTTTTTTCGTGTCCGGCGATGGCTTTTTTCACCCGGTTGAAGGCCGTTTCCCTGGCTTTTTCGCTGTCTTCGCCGTCAAGCCTGCCGTCGCCCGCGGCTAGGACGATTTCGTATTCTTTAAACACGGGGTCGGCCCGCAGCATTTTGGCCAGCGCCTTGGCAGACGCCACGCGATTGAGGATCCACAGGGTATGCGCCAGCTCGCCGCGCAGCTCTGGCGTTGAAAAGGGGTATTTTTCCTGAGTCGAGAGGGCGTGGAGGAATTTTTTTACTTCTTCCTCGCGCAGGAAGCCGCCGGATTCTTTTGTGGCAAAAAATTCGTTGAGATCGAAGGCGTAGCGCGCCGTATCCCCGTCCGGAAGCTCGAGGCCGCGTTCTACGCGCTCGAGAATCATGGGCGAGAGCCGGTAGGTAAACATGGCCATGCGCGGCAGCGGCTCGTACGGGTTGCCGCTTTCGCCGCTCCAGCTGGCTTTGGCCTCCTGCTCGTCAGCGTAGGTCCAGTTGAAAATCTGCTCCGAGGAGAAGAGCCCGCCCGCGAGCGCCTTAAAGGGCGTGCCCGAAAGATAGAGCGTGTGCTTTCTGGCGATATTTTTGAAGGCCGTATCCGTGCGCACGGTTTCGACGCCCTCGTGCGCCTCGTCCACGATAAGTAGATCAAAGGTTAGGCCCTGGATGGTATTCCCGTTTCCGTCTACGCGCTCCGCGCACAGCCATTCCAGCTTGTCGATATCGCCACCGAAATAGACCGATCCTTTGAGGTTTTGCAGGGACTCGAATTCTATAAAGCCCGGCGCCGGCTCCCCGGACTGCCGCGCCGCGCTGATTGCTCGCAAATATTCCGCACGGGTCAGCACGCCTTTTTTGCTGCGCATGGAATCCAGCTCGGATACAAAGAGCAGCCCGCCGCGCCAGCGGACAAAGGTAGTAAAATCGTCGGCCCAAGAATTGGCAATACTCGGCCTGTTTGTAACAACAAGAACCTTCCTAAAGCCCATACGTAGGATAAGGTCGTAGGCGCTCAGCGTTTTGCCGAAGCGAGGCTTAGCGTTCCACAGAAAGCCTGTGTCCTCTTCCTCGGATTCAAAATACGCCTGCGTCATGGCGACGGCGCGGAGCTGTTCTTCCCGAAGCGTATATTCGCTATGCCCGTCCTTTTTGTAATCGTGTTTGCGGCCCGCGAAATCGTTAAAATGATCCAGCGCGGTCCCGGCGGCCAGATGGAACCATTCCGTGCCCAGCTCCCGCTCTACCTCCCGCTCTACGGTCAAATATCTATGGAATTCGCGGTCCGTGAACCATCCGCCGGAAACGCCTTTGAAGTGCGCGGCCTCCTGCCATTCGATCTTCGCGCGGATGCCCGCCGTGTTCGTCTGCTGCGCGACGCGGTCTTCCGCAGTCTGCCGTTCCGTGTAGCCAATCTTCACCCAGCCGTCGTGGTACGAAACGCCCGGCGTGCTGTAGCAGTAAATGGTGGGGCGTATCGGCCGGAAGGGTTTTACGGCGCGTATATCTTCCATAGCGGGCTATCTCCTTCGCGCGCGGCTCGGCGGGCGCGGTTTTCGCGCCGTCTACACGCCGCAATTTTTCGGTTGACGCCTATAGGCGGATCGAACGCGTTTATACACGCGGGGCGGCGCCTTTTACACGATACTACGTGCAGAACCGCGCCGGACGCGCGGCTTCCGCTCCGTATAGAAACCCTAGAAGCAGCGTACTCTATTCGTAAACATAGTATAAAGACGCCCGTTACACAAGTTCCCAGCACGCAGTTGTATTCTCTGCTCGTTTTATTAAACAGGCGCTAGAATGTTCTTACCTACGCGGCATCTATAAAAGGTTTGGATCTGCCTCTAAAAAGGGCTTTATGCAAAAAAGCATTTCGCCCGAAAAAAACATGTGAAAAATGCCTACGGCCGTAAACCTGCGCCCGGCGCTCCGGCGGGGTCAGGCCATCTCCTTCACGCGCGACTCAATAAACGCGGTTTCGGCTTCGTCCAAACCGTATTTGGCGTAAAGCTGACGATCGATTTCCGGAACCGGCCTAGTCCAGTCGATATCGGAAGCCGCGGTAAAATCCTGCAGGGGAACGTATTTCCACTTTTCGGGCGGATTGTCCTGCGTAATTTTCAAAACGCCGAGCATGGTTCTCGCGAATTTGGATTTGACGTAGGCTAGGCAATTTTCGGCTTCCCGCTGCGTAGCGAACGTTCCAATGCTGATAAAGGATTCCGTATGCCCGATTACGGGCTGCCCGATTACGGGTGTAGACAACACTTCCCCAAGCGCTCCTGAGCCGTTCGACTTCGGCACAAACACTTTCCAAGCATAGAGGTTTTTCACTTGATTTACATAGTCGGCCCGAATGTATTTATAGACGCGGGAACTACCTTCTAAACCGTAAATCTGGATATAGTCATGCCCGTCGTTTGGCTTTTCGTCGTAAAAGACATGGTTCAACCGCTGAAATACATTGGTTTTCAAATCGTAGGCGTGGCCCTTACTCATGCGCTGCTCGGCGTCCGAGAAATCTTTATGCAATTCTTCCGTAAAATGATAAACATAACTAGAAACAACTATTGTGCTGAAGCTGTTAAAATGCCCGCTTGTTACTTTATATAAAATTGAATTGAGCTCGGGAAAACAGGTGAAAACGCCAATGGCTCCGAACTCGCGTCCGGCGTCCCGGTAGGTAACGGCCACCCCGCCCTTGATATCTGTATCCGGAAAAACATTCGCGCTGTTCGGCTCGTGCCAGAGCACTTTCAAATGCGGGTCCGCCAGCATCTTTTCGTTCCATGCCTTGGGAGTGCTCCCCGCGTTGAACAAAAAGCGCGCCGGATGTATGAGCTCGACACGGCCGGCGATTTTATAGGCCTCGCTAAGGAATTTATCGTAAATAGGCGGGGCGAAGGTTTTTTGCTCGCCTACCGTTTCGTCCTGGTACGGCGGGTTGCCGATGATAAAATCAAAGTCCATTTTCCGCCCTCCTTTCAAGCTCCTGTATTCCACGACTGTTCTGCCTTTGGCCCGCCAAAGGGAGACGCGGCAGGCGGGGCCGCTGCTTTCCGCCTCCCCGCCGTTCCGCTTCGGGATAGCGAAGAGTGAGGGCCGCTCCTCCGCGCGGTAGGGAAGCATGTCCGTCAGCCCGTCCATCTGCCAGACATTCCAGGCGATAATATTCAAAAGAGCCCGGTATTCCTTTTCGGAAGGCTCGCGGCCCAGCTTCGCCCGCGCGGCGTCCTCAAAGGTCAAAAGCAGGTTCAGGCGCGCCAGTAGGAGGTTGTCGCCCTGGAATTCGTAGCCGTACGAGGCCTTGAACGCCCGCAGCGCCCAGAAAAGCCACTCTTCGGCGGAGGAGGCGTTTTCTGAGACAGCCCTAAGCTTGCGGTCTGCTATGCCCGCCCGTTCCGCCGGGGGAATCTGCGCGCCGCTGGAAACATCGTAGCGGGCGGTGAGGTACGGGGCCTCGCCGCAGGCGATTTCCATCCGCCTGGAATCAACGTATTCCCGCCACGTCACGCCCGGCGGGAAAGAAAGGCGCTCCGCGCCAAATATCCCTTCGCGCCCGAACCATTCGGCGTCCATATGGTCGAGCATCTTTTTTACAACCCAAAAGGGCGTGAACACCTCGGCGCGGCTCTTGGTGCGCTCGGAGCGCTCGGAGCGCGCTTTTTCGGCACGGCTCATAAGCCGGAAGGAATCCCGCAAAAGAAGCCCGGCCGTGATTTCGTCCCGGCGCCCGTAGCCAGGGCCAAGAGCGGAATAGGCGTCCGTTGCCCAAACAATCTTGCCGCCCGACGTTTTATCTTCCAAGAGGGCATCCAAAAGCCCCATCTTCTGCAGACGCTGTAAGTCCTTTGTACTGCGGCACACGCCGTTCTCCTCCCGACCGCTTCCCGCGCCCGCGCATACGCCGCGGCCGGAATCGCGTTTTGGCACTATAGTCCCGGCCGCCTCCCGCGTCAAACAGCGCAGAGGCTTTTTACAGAATTCCTGTCCGGCGCATTGAAAAAAAGTTCCGGACGCGCTATACCGGCGTCCGCGCGTTACAACGCGGCATCCGGCGCTTCGCCGGAATACGGAGGAAAATATGTCTACCAATCCGGACGCAGAGGCAAAGGCCAAAAGCCTGCCGCGGCGCAAGCTCGTTTTCTGGGCGGGGTCGCTCGCCCTGGCGGCCGCGGGCGGGAGCCGGGCCTACGCCTATTTTTCGTCCACGTCTCCGCTTAAGGTGGAATCCTTTACAACCCCGGGGGACGGGCGGCTTAAAAATCTCCTCGTGCTAACGGGAAGCGGGCGGCGGCAGGGCAACAGCGACCGCCTGGCGGAGGCTTTCGCCAAGGGCGCCAAAGAAGCCGGGCATACCGTAAACATCTACTACGCCGGACGCAAGCCCATGAGCGCCTGCATGCACTGCGACGCCTGCTGGAGCAGCGGCAAGCCCTGCGTTTTGGAAGACAATTTCAACGAGTTTTTCCCGCTGCTGGAAGAGGCCGAGATGCTGGTATTTTGCAGCCCGCTTTATTGGTACAATTTCAGCGGCCACATGAAATGCGCTATGGACAGGATGTACCCCTATTCCAAAAAGCGGCGCCTGCGCAGCTTAAAAGTGCGCGAAACCATGCTGCTTATGTGCGGGCAAAGCCATTTCCCGCGCTCCTTCGCCGGACCGGCGGAAGCGTACCGGCAAACGCTAGGCTACATGGGCTGGAAAGACAGAGGGCGGCTTTTTGTTACAGGGGTGGACGAATACGGCGAAATAGCCGACAACAGCGCGCTGCTTACCGCGGAAAAAATGGGGCGCGGCGCCTAAGCGCTGTCCCGCGCGGCGGTAGGCTAGCGCCGCAAACTCAAGGAGATCGAACATGGGTAAACACGTTGTAGTTATTACCGGCAGCCCGCGCAAAAACGGGAACAGCAACACCATGGCGGAAGCCTTTATCAAAGCCTGCACCGCAAAAGGCCATACCGTAACGAGGCTGGACACGCCGTTTATGAAGCTCTCCGGCTGCAACGCCTGCGACGCCTGTTTTTCCGCAGGCGAACCCTGCGTTATCGACGACGATTTCAACGCGGCGGCGCCGGCTATCGAAAAGGCGGATGCGGTTATTTTCGCCATGCCGGTGTACTGGTATTCCCTGCCCGCTCAAATCAAAGCGTTCATCGACAGGCTCTACGCCTTTATGGTCGGCAAAAAGGACATTAACGGCAAACAGTACGGGCTTATCGCCTGCTGCGAGGAAAACAGCGACGCGGTTTTCGAGGGCATCCGCGTTTGCCTGCGTAACAGCGCCGCGCTTCTGAAGTGGAAAAGCATAGGGGAAGTCTGTGTGCCCGGCGTGCTTAACGCCGGCGATATCGCCTCTACGGACGGCTGCGCCAGAGCCGCCGCCATGGCGGACGCCATTTAACGCCAACGCGCGGAGCCGCGCCGCTTCCGCTTTTTTGCGCGGGGAGCGGGAAATTTCCGCTTCCCGGCTCTTGCTTTTTTTCCGCAACGCAGATAGGCTTTTTCCTGTCCCGCAGTCGCGGGACGAGGTTATTTGTGTCTCCTGTTGTGTTTGGTTTTTCCCCCGCGGGATTGGCCCGCGGGGGTTTTTGCGCCCTGCTATTTGTTAAGGCGCGCGCCAGCCGAAATTGACGAACCCGCCAAACGATCTTAGGATTATAGAGACCAAGAGCCATCACGCTTCCGGCGCGGGCGAGCGGCAAGACGCGCCCGCCCCGGGCGCGGAATCCCCCACCCGGCCACGCCATATGAAAGCGAACGCGGATACCACAGGCTACGACATTATCGGCGACGTACACGGACACGCCTCCATGCTCAAGGCGCTGCTGGCGAAACTCGGCTACCGGCGGACAAACGGAACCTGGCGCCACGGCGCGGGCAGAAAGGCCGTATTTGTCGGCGATTTGATCGACCGCGGGCCGGAACAGCTCCAAACCGTGCGCCTCGCGCGGGGCATGGCGGACGCGGGCGACGCCCTCTGCGTAATGGGCAACCACGAATACAACGCCATCCAGCACCGGCTTGGGCTGCGCGAACTGAAACCTAAGGACCCGCACAGGTCTTTTTTGGAGCAGGTTCGACCCCGGAGCCAGGCCTACAGGGAATGCCTAGCTTGGTTTATGGAGCTGCCGCTGTGGCTCGATTTGGGAAGCATAGGCGTTGTGCACGCCTGCTGGGACACAAAGGCCATGGAAACGCTGAAAAAAGCGGGGCTTGGCCCGGAGTGCAAAATCAGCGAAAAACTTCTTTACCTCGCCGCCTTGGGCAAACCCGCCAATGCTCCGGATAGGCGCGTCTACCTCGCCCTTGAAAATATTTTAAAAGGCCCGGGACTGCGCCTGCCGCACGGTGCTTCGTTTTTCGATAAAGAAGGCACGGAGCGGCACCACATCCGCACGCGCTGGTATATACGCAGTGCCTCCGATTTCCGCGAGCTGGCTTTTATGCCCGGACCCGCCCTAAAAACTATCCCAAAGCTGCCGCTGCCCGAAGGCTTCGCCTTTCTTCCTCCGCCCGAAAAGCCCGTTTTCGTGGGGCATTACTGGCTGGATAAAGACGACCCGAAAGAACCGCTTTCCGCCAGCGTGGTCTGCATCGACTACAGCGCGGGCATAGACGGCCCGCTCGCCGCCTACCGCTGGAACCAGGGCGACACAGAAATGAAAAAAAGCCGCTTTGTCTGCGTTCCGAGGGACGCGCTTACCCGCGCCTGACGCGCCGCGCCGGCCGGAACATACGGAGCCTGCGCCGCGCGGAAGAAAACGGCCTCGGCTTAGCCGGATCGGCCCGCGCTTCCTCCGCCTCCAGGCCGGAAAAAACGGCGCCCGGCGCTTCG
>CAYWQK010000048.1:0-5423 GCA_964460575.1 uncultured Desulfovibrionaceae bacterium
GGACCGGAGCATGCCTGGCTTAAAGAGACGGGTAGAGCGTTCTACGGTCTTGCCACGGATGAGCAGGCCTTGCGTGCGTTTCAGGCTTTGTGCCGGGAAGAAGGCATCTTGCCCGCATTGGAGTCGTCCCATGCCTTAGCTTATGTGCTGGAAAATGCTCAGTCATTTGTTCCAGGAAGCAATGTTGTCGTGAATCTTTCCGGACGCGGTGACAAAGATATGGACATCGTGCGGGATGCCTTGGGGCTGGAATAGAACTTTTTATGGGAGGCGAAAAATTTATGCATCGGCTTGAAAAGATTATCCGAGAGGCCAAGGCTGAAGGGCGTACTGCTCTGATTCCCTATATTCCCTATTGTTATCCGGATAGAAAAAATTTTTGGAAGCATGCGGTATCTTTGGCTCAGCATGGCGCGGATGTTCTGGAAATCGGCGTTCCCTTCTCGGATCCTGTGGCGGATGGACCGGTAGTTGAATCCGCCGCGAGAAAGGCCCTTGAAAACGGGGCAACGGTAAAGGGATTGCTGGAAGATTTGGCCGCGCACCGGCAAGAGATTTCCTGCGGCAGGGTACTGATGGGGTATTTGAATCCATTTTTGCAATACGGAATGGAGCGTTTTGCATCTGAAGCGGCTAAAATTGGCGTAGAAGGCTGCATTATTCCGGACCTGCCTTACGAAGAGTCCGCTCCATTCAAGAGCGTGTTGGAGAAACAGGGCATAGCTTTAATTCCTCTTGTGGGGCAAAACACATCGCTTGAACGGATGCGCGCGTATGCGGCGGAAAGTCAAGGTTATTGCTATGTTGTGTCTATTCTTGGGACAACAGGTTCCCGCGATGCTCTTCCAGCTGCTGTGCAGGATACATTGGCCCGCGCACGTAAGGTCTTTAGCATACCGCTGGCAGTAGGTTTTGGCCTGCAGCACCCAAAGCAGCTTGCAGAGCTTTCTGAGACCGTTCGGCCTGACGCTGCTGTGTTTGGCAGTTCTTTGCTTCGCCACTTGGCTAATGGAGGGAGCGCTGAAACCTTTCTTAACATCTGGAAAGGGTAACATTCGGTTTTCTTATAGGCAATTGAGAGTACTAACAGGATAACAATTTTTTAAAGGCAAGAGGCGACGGATAACTTTTGAATAGCTTTTTATACTGACCGCCTTGCCGAAAGATATTCCTCTGCTTCTGCGCTGGGGAATATCTTTTTTTTACCGCTGAAGGTTTTCTGCCGTCTTTGGATGACTTAAAAGCGCCGCGCGGTAAAGGAAAAAATACTATATGAATAGATAGAAAAAAGATTTCTCACTTCTGAAAAGAGGCGGAAGTGTCAGGCATAGCCCCTTCCTTTGTATATATCTTTACCAAAAAAGCCGCGTATCCAACGAGCTGAGCTTGATGCGACGATAAGGCAAAGAAATGAAGTTGTGGCATAGTCGAGCGGGAATTATACAATAATTCACCGTATCATCACGGTTTTTATACACATTGTTATTATGCGGTAACCCAGAATTTGTACTTTTTGACTCAACGTGCCACGCGGAAGTATTTGCCCGTAGCGTTCTTTCCTGATAGACTCACCACGTTGCAAACGTGTTAGCATACTATGTATTTCTGCTGTTTCTGCTGCCTGATCTCTTGGGCGGTCAAAACATCGGAGCTTTTTTTTGATTGATTGTATGCGAGGAGAGAAAAATGGCGGAAAAAACTTACTTTACATGGCATGTCCGGCGGCAGGGCGGCATGGATCAGATTTTGCTTTCCTCCGCTGAGGAACTTCGGCACCTTTCTGATTTGGATCCCAAGCTGTGGGGAGCCCTGAGCTGCCCTGCTTCGGGCTTGGAGTACGATGCACGCACCATGGCTTTTTTGGATGCCGATCATGATGGACGCATCCGTATACCGGAAGTTCAGTCTGCGGTTGCCTGGGCTTGCCGCCGTCTGAAAGACCCGGCAATTCTTATCGGCGGTACGGAGCGTTTCCCTTTGAGTGCCATAGAAACGGAAAACGAGGAAGGAAGACGCCTCTATGAAACAGGCAGGAAAATTCTTGCGGCACTGGGCCGCGGCGAAGACGATGTCCTCACGCAGGAAGATGTGACAAACGTTGCGGCGCTCGCGGCAAAGGCTCTAGACAATGGCGACGGCGTTATTCCCGCCCATGCGGATCTTGATGAATCTACCCGTCATTTCGTTGAGCTTGGCTTGGGTTTGATCGGCGGTGTTGCCGACGCGAGCGGAGAGCCTGGATTAAATCACGATTTGGCGGGAAAGGTCGTGCAGGCTTTAAACGATTGGCTGGAATGGCGCAGCAGTGTGCATGCGGCGGACCATCCTCTGGGGAAGGATACTCCCGCGGCGTGGGATGCCCTTCAGCAGGTGAAGGCTAAGATCGATGATTTCTTCTTGCGCACGCAGATGCTTTCCTTTGCTCCCCAAACTGCGGAGGCGCTGAATGCGGAAGCGAGCCTTAAAGGGCTTACCGATTCTGAGCATTTTCAGGCTGAGGCATTGGAAAATTTACCGCTGGCCTATGTGGAAGCCGATGGTGAACTGCCGATGAGCGATGGCCTTAATCCCCTGTGGAAAGACCGTGTCGAATCTTTTTTTAATCTCGCCGCGCCGCTTCTTGAAGGTCAGCGCAAACTGTCTTTTGCCTTATGGAAGAAAGTTCAGGATGCGTTTGCGCCATATAGAGATGCACTTGCAAAGCGTCCTGCCTTGCCGGCAGCGAATGTAGCATTCGCACCGTCCGAGAATGCTCCGGCCCTTCTGGATGATTTGGGAGAAGCCAAGGTCGAGACACTGCTGGAAGAGGTTGCCCCTCGTTTTATGGCGATTCTTGATAAAGATATTTCCACGCCTGGAGCATTGGCTGATATCGCCGAGGTGGAGCGCCTTGTACTGTATGCTCGTCATTTATATCGCCTGCTCATGAATTTTGTTTCGTTTTCCGATTTTTATTCCATGAAGGGGAATGCTATTTTCCAAGCGGGAACACTGTTCATGGATGGCCGTTCGTGCCGGCTTTGCGTGCCGGTGGACGATGTCGCGGCGCATTCCACTGTGGCTGCATTGAGTCAGCTTTGCCTTGTGTACTGCGAATGCCGTCTTTGTACTCCGGGCGAGCCGAAAAAACGGACCATTGTCGCTGCCATGACAGACGGCGATGACGATTTTCTGATGGTTGGCCGAAATGGCATTTTTGTCGATAATACCGGACAGGACTGGGATGCGACCCTTGTAAAAATAGTTACGAATCCTACGGGAATACGGCAGGCTGTGTGGTCTCCATACAAAAAAATCAGCCGCATGATCGGTACCCAGATAGAGAAGTTCGCTACAACAAAGGTCAACACGGTAATGGCGACGGCAAGCAAAGCTCCGGCTGCGACTGCGGCTCCCGTTGATATCAGCAGAAGCGTGGGTATCTTTGCCGCAGTGGGCATTGCCTTGGGAGCCATAGGGACAGCTATCGGCAGTATAGCTTCCGCGCTGTTTTCTTTGTCTTGGTGGCAGTACCCGTTAGTATTGATTGGCCTTTTTGTAGTCGTTTCCGGTCCTTCGGTTTTTCTGGCTTGGCTAAAGCTGCGTAAAAGAACGTTAGCTCCTTTGCTGGAGGCCTCAGGCTGGGCTGTAAATAACAAACTGCCTGTTAATCTGAAACTTGGAAATGCGCTAACAGACTGTGCGGTTATGCCGGACAATACGGAACGCCAGTCCATGGATCTATTCCAAGATGAAGAAAGCCATTTTCTTCGCAATACGCTTTTGTTGATCTTGGCAGTGATTCTTATCTGCTGCGGATGGCAATACGGAGGAAAGCTTCGTTCGGCTTTATATCCTGCTCAGCAGTGCGCAAGCGAACAGAGTGAGCCAAAGAGCAAGCTGCAGGCAGCGGATAAAGAGCTTAAAAATCCGGCTGTGGTTTCAGCGCCAGAGAAAAAATAAGATTCGGTTTTGTCGTTTCCAATTACCTCTCTTCTTTGCGGGAAGAGAGGTTTTTTATGCAACGGCAATCGCTTCAACAAAAAAACCGGCGCTAAACACGCCGGTTTTCTTTCATGTGGCGTCACCAAGCAGGCTTGAACTGCTATTTGCGGCTTGAGAGGCCGCCCTCCTAACCAGTTAGAGGATGGTGACGTAAGAAGAAAGTATCCTTATCTAGGATTCACTGTCAAGCTTTTTTTAAGGAAGATGTATAAAGCGCACGGGGTTAGCGTTACCGCTTTTATCCCATGGGGTTCCATCGGCATTAATTCCTCTGCAAAAGGCGGAATTGTTTTGTCTCGCGCAGTCAATGGACTGGCTGGGATAGATATGTCCGCTGGTGCAGCGCTGTTCATCCATCGAAAAATGGACACCCTCCGGCGTAAGCTCTGCTTTTGCCGTTCCTCTGCATATGTCGCCGTGTTCCAAGATGCGCGTGATAGCTTCCCCCTTTGCGTCAAATAGGAATTCCATTGCCACGGGAGCGCCGGTGCGCGCGTTCATGAGTCCGGTCTCGCAGCGCCATTGACCTTTAAGAAAAGCCAAGTCAGAGGTTCTTTCCGGAATAATCAGCTCAGGTTGTTGGCTTACCGGTTCCTGATGGCTTAGGGTCGCTGGGAGCGTCGTGGGATTTGTTCTGCAAAGCTGCGCATGCTGTTTGAGGCGTTCTGTTAGGGAGGCTAGCGAACCGCGCATGGCCGCGTTTTTTTTTCGCATATCGGCGGCTTGCTCCGCGGCATTGTTACTAAAAAGCAGTGGAGCGTTATAAATAGTAAAGCCGCTTAGGGTGGGCAGTCCGCCAAAGGAGGTTACCGCCAACGCCGCTAGGAGCAGAAGCAATAAAAGCGGCAGCAGCCACAGCCAGCCTCCCCCGCTTCGGTCTTCAAGCGCTATGGGGGATGGGGGAATTTCCGTTTGTTCCGGTTTGGCGGAGGGTATGACTGCCGATTCTTGTACCTCTTCATGCGCCTGTTTGGGAGCGGAAGGCTCCTTACGCGGCATGGCGGGAGCGATTCTGCAGAGATCCTGCGGATCAGCGCCAGGCGTGCCCGGACCAAATCCCCAGCAGGTAAACACAGGTTGCCCCCCTATAGCATACAGGCAGTCTTCGCTTGGATAGCGCAGGGCTAGATCAAGTATATGCCCACGCATGGAACGGGAAGGCTCAGACTGCATGCGCAGTTCCTCAGCGTATTTGCGCAATTCCGCGGCCATGTTGACCAATGATGCGCGCATGGCGTTTTGCTCGTCTTCGGGCAGGGAAAGCAGAGGCCTTACCTGGCCTTGAACCGGGGTATACCAGTCTATACTGTTATTCTCGTTGTTGCGGACAGGCTCGGCGAAGAGCAATGCATAGCGGTCGCCAAGGCGTCGGTTGCGTTGGAGCATGGCGCGAATTTGCGCGTAGCAGTCGCTCACAACAATTCCCTGCCAGGCTAGAG
>CAYWQK010000048.1:5433-10122 GCA_964460575.1 uncultured Desulfovibrionaceae bacterium
AGGCTAGAGCGTGCATCGTGCAGGTCGGCGTAGCGCAGACAAGATTGTTCATTGTATGGCACCGCCTTTGTCTTTATTAGACTGGGGAATGGCGGGAACGATATCAGAAACCGAGGTGCCTTTACCCATCAGAAGCGTTTTTGTTTCGCAGGGGGATTTATCAAGCCAGGCCTCGCGTTCGTCAAGCTGGCGGCGCAGGAACTCTGCGGTTTGCTGTTCCTCGAGAAGTATTTTGGAGTCAAGGTCCATAGCTTGTTTGTGCAGATCCCAGATGCGGTATGCGCTGTAGCAAAGCAGTATTAGCAGCGGGATGCAGACAAACAGAGGCGCGGCGGATTTTTTTTCCTTGTTCATGGCGTTTGCTTTTGGTGTGGAGTGCGTTGAAAAGCGTGTTTTTCGCGTACTGGACGGCTACGTTTGGAAGGCGGTCTGGCGGAGTATGACTCGGGCTTTGCGGATTACCGCCACATAATCCATGTGCTTGAGCAGGATATTCCTGGCATAGAGATACCGGTCTCCATGCCGGGGTATTTGATCATTGATTACGCCTTGGCTGAGGCGATAATCGCCTGCATTTCCGCTTCCTGCTGACGTGTTTGGTCTTCAGCGGCGCGTTTTGCGGCGGAAAGATCGTCAACACGGCGGCTAAGATCGACAGTTTTCTTACGGATTTTTTGGGCATTTTCGCTTTTGTACGTCCGCTGCGGGCTTGGCTTCGCGGCGCTAGGACGATAGCGTTTCTGAGTGCTTGGCTTGCTATAGCGCTGATCCGATGGCTTAGGACTGTCGCTGTAGGGATAGCCGTCTCCGTAGTAGGCGTAACTGCGGGAGCGACCGCCGTTTGCCTGCTCTTGCGGCGAAACGCCTTCATTGAGGGCTTGCTGGTAGCGGCGTTCCAGGTCGCGTCCGCTGTTCGCGGCGTCTCCTAGGAGGTTGGAGGCTTCGCGTGTGCCGGACTGGATTTCGCTATAGCGGTTGTTTAGTTCGGCGCGGGTGATGCGGCCGTTTTTATAGTCATTCACGGTAGAGCGGAAACGTCTGTCGTAGCATTGCAGGGATGATGACGCGGCAGCGCTTACTAGGTTAAGATTGGAAATATCACCGTCAATTTCCTGAATAAATTGATACATCAGGCGGTTTTCTTCTTGTTCCTGGGCGTTTTTACCGGTGGCGTAGCCCGCAACTGCCCCGCCAGCTCCGCCGATGACGGCTCCGGTAACAGCATTTTCCGCTTTGCCAGTGAGCAGACCAAGAAGGGCCCCGCCAACGGCACCAATAAGGGCGCCGCCGGCCGTAGATTTGACTACGTGAGATTTTGACTGGCGCAGCTTCTGCATTGGGGCATAGCATTCGGGAAAATAGTGGACGCTCGTTTCTTGCTTGCCGTAGCGGGTGGCAGCGCAGCCTTGGGGACCCGCAATGATGAGGCAAACAAGCAGAAGGGCAAGTCCTTTGCGTATGGTCATGCGTTCTCCAGCAGGGCTAGGCTAACGAAGGAGGATGGAGGCGTTCGCATCGTTAACTGAGGCACAGCCAGTGAGCCGCAGTGCCTCATGGAGTTCATTGGCGAATCTTGCGGCCACAGCCCGCACTCCTTCAATCTCGCCGCCAACAGCGCCAATAACAAAAGGCCGCCCGATAAGTACGCCGTCCGCGCCAAGCGCAAGCATTTTTAAAATGTCCGATCCATGGCGGATGCCGCCATCGGCAAGCACGGTCATGGAGGGAACGGCCGCGGCGATGCCTGGCAGGACCTCCGCGCTGGAAGGAGCCGCCTCAAGAATGCGGCCGCCGTGGTTTGAAACTACAATGGCGTCACAGCCACAGTCTTCGGCAATGCGCGCATCCTCTGGGCAGAGAATACCCTTGAGGATGAATTTCAGCCCGCGGTCATGGATTTTTTTTACTTCAGCTGCGAGTTCCGTGGCGCTGCGCGGGGCAAAGGGGTAGCCCCCGCGCGCTCTTGTGGCGGCCATGTCAATATCCATACCAACTATAGAGCAGCCTGTAGCTGCCGCACGTTCGATCCGCTCATCAAAAAGCGCTCTGTCTGCCCATGGTTTGATAAAGGGGATGCCATAGCCATCTTGCTCTTGGATGGCGCGCAGCCCTTCGGAGAAAACCAGTTCAGGCATGGCGTCGCCCGTGCAGGCAATAAGTCCCTCGGCCTTGGCTCCTGCCACAACTGCGTTGGTGTACTGGCCTTCCGGAAGGGCATCTTTGATATTGTAAGACATGCCGCCAATGGGCGCGATAAGTACGGGCATGGAGAGGTTCAATCCGAGCAGGGTGCACGCAGTGCTTGTGTTGCGCACGTCATGCAGGAGACGGACCTTGAGGTGAATAGCGTTCAGCGCTGAGACATTGGCTATAAAGGAAGCGCCGCTGCGTATTCCGCCCATGCCGGGGAATTCTCCGGCGCAGGCCTTGCCATTGCATTCGGGGCAAACGCGGCAAACACCCTGGAGGCGTTCGTGGGCTGCCGAAAGGACGTCTTTCATTCTCATACGAAAAAACCACTCCTAAAGTGAGGTAACGGTGACTTGACTGTAACAGGGAATGCGCCATGGGCGCAAGCGCCGTAACTGCCTTTTCGGCGGTCGACTGCTTATACGCTATGCGCCCAGCTAGTACAATACCCACTGCGCGACGCCGTGAAACACGTTTTCCAATGTTAAAGCCTGCCCGAGCGCTCGATACTACGCGGCCGGATATGGACTGTTTTTCCGGCAGTGTATTTTCCTGTCATCTTTGTGTGCGTCCTTTTCCCCTTTAGGCCTGAGAAGAGAATAATCTTCCGTAAAGTAAGCGGCTTTTGGCAGAGAATCCATTTTTTTTCTGGCGTTTTGTTATTCACTCTCTTGGAGTGGGAAAGAGAATTTTTTATAAAGTATTTTAATGAGGTATTTCCTTTTTAACGTGCAATGATCGCTCCGTTTTGTCTGAACGGATATGCCTGAGACAGATTGCCAAAGGCTATGTAAGGGGCTATGTGTATGGCGGGCATTTCCCTGGCTTCAGGAGGAAGCTCCGAAATTTTTTGATGGAGCACGCGTGTGATGATAGCTGAGAGAGTTTCTACGGTGGCGCCGTTTTTGGCGATGCAGGTGTTTGAAAAGGCAATGGAACTGCAGCGGACAGGACGCAGTATTGTCCATATGGAGATTGGCGAACCCGATTTCGAGACTCCGCAATGCGCCAAAAATGCCGCGGAAGAGGCTATCCGCGCAGGCATCACGCATTACACCAGTTCGCAGGGATTTCCTGATCTGCGCGAAGCCATAGCCACTCACTATGCGCGTACGTATGGCGTGGCCGTTGATCCTGATCAGATCATTTGCACGTCCGGCTCTTCTCCTGCCCTCTGGCTGCTTTTTTCCGGACTTATGAATCAGGGGGACGAAGTCGTTATGTCGAACCCCGGTTATCCGTCGTATCCCACGCTTGTGCGCTTTACCGGCGGGACTCCGGTGCAGGTCCCAACGCTTGAGGAAGATGGCTTCCGCCTTGATCCTGACAGGGTGAAAGCCAGCATCACGCCCCGCACTAAGGCTTTAATTATCAATTCTCCCTGCAATCCAACCGGCATTATTTTAGAACCCGGCCGCATGAAGGCTCTTGCCGATCTTGGCGTGACTATTATTTCGGATGAAATTTACCACGGGCTCCGTTATTCCGAAGAACGGGATCATTCCATTTTGGAATATACCGATAACGCTATTGTCGTCAGCGGGTTCTCTAAGGCTCAGGCCATGACGGGTTGGCGCCTTGGCTTCCTTATTTTGCCCAAGCCTCTTGTCGCCCCGCTGGTTAGAATGGCTCAGCATTTCCTTGTTTCCGCATGCTCTGTTTCTCAGCGTGCCGGTCTGGCTGCCATTGCCGCGTATGACGATGTGGAAGCCATGCGGCAGGAATACAACAGGCGCCGGAAGGCCACCATTAGCGGGGTCCGTGAGGCGGGACTTGGACTTAAGGTCGAGCCTCAGGGCGCGTTCTACATATTGGCTAACGCGCGCCGTTTTTGTACCGATTCTGTGCGCTTCTCCCTAGAGCTGCTTGAAAACGCCGGCCTTGGCGTGACGCCCGGGCTCGACTTCGGCTCTCAGGCCGAGGGCTTCATTCGTTTTTCCTACGCAACCTCCATGGAAAATATCAATGAAGGCATGCGCCGTCTGAAAAATTATCTTGCGTCCCGCGGAGCTTAAGCTGGGCTAGCGGGAATTTGCTTCTGCTGAGAGCGAGCCGGAGGACAGGCGTATTTTTGGTCCTCCGGCTCGTTCTACATAGGCGCGGCGCGTCTTTTGCGCCATTTAGGAAACAGGGAAAAATTCTGCTCAGGCAGGAGTGATAGGCGGCACTTGTTCCGTAATTTCCAGAAGCGAAAGCTGTGTGTTGGATACTGCCTTCGAGTTTCGCGTACCGTCCTCTTTGTTTCCCTTAGGAAGGGCAGGATTTTTTCATTTACGTTATTTTATTACTAGTTGGTGCAAAAATCAACGTATTGATTCTTTAAGATGGCAATGAAGAGCGGTCCTCTGCGGCGCGGGTCCGTGAGTGGGAGGGGATTCTTTGCAAGAGCGGTTAATGGCGAATTTCACATGGGCGCCATTGCCCCCCTGGCTAATGCATGAGCGTCTTAAGCAGCCACAGGATAAGAATGGCGATTATGGAGGCGGAAGGGGCTATTGA
>CAYWQK010000049.1:0-2456 GCA_964460575.1 uncultured Desulfovibrionaceae bacterium
TATGCACATGACCGGTTGCTCCAGAAAACCAGGAAAGAGCAATAGTCATACTGCCGGATCCCGTACCCGCTTCAATGATAGTTTTGCCAGGGCCTACGCCAAGTTTCATACAGATAAAGCCAATATCTTTCGGATACAGGATTTGCGTTTGGCGTTTTACACCTTTTACAAGATCAGCCAGTGTAGGCCTCATGATACGCATGGGCACGCCAAGTCTTGTCTTTAATTCTGAGCCATATGGAGCCGCTACAATATCCGCCATGCGCAGAATGCCTTCTTGCGAATGGATATCTTGTCCTTCCTCTACCCTGCGCAGACGCCGTTTGCCCTGAGGCGTTGCTAAAATAAAAAGCTTTCCGTAATCCGGCATAACGTTCCTTGGCTTATCTCCCAGAAAAACACGAAGCAGGAAGAGCAAAAGGTTCTCTTCCTGCTCTGTATCAAGTTAAAATAGACAGAACGCCTAATCCTCTCGGCGGTAATGGCATCCTAAGCTGTTGGGATTGCGCAGAGCTGCTTGAGTAATGATGTACGCAGTTTGGCATCCATGAAAAAGATCGACAATCGGCTTAGTTAGCGGTGTATCGCTATAAAATTCATGGATACGGCGAGACATAGCCCTAAGATCTTCGAAAGCCCTCTTGAGGCGGCTGCGCGTTCTTGCGATGCCAACGTAGTTCCACATAATTGTACGAATGGTAGACCAGTCTAATGCAAGCAATGCAGGATCATCATTGTGCGCACTTCCTGCCATATGCCAGTCTGGTATAGAATCGCGCAGACGCTTACCAAGCCTGTGTTTCTTGGTATCCCGGCTGACTATATTCTGCCCTGCACTTTTCCCCCAAAGCAAGGCTTCAAGCAACGAAGTGCTGGCAAGCCGGTTGGCGCCATGAACGCCAGTGCACGCGCATTCCCCAACAGCATACAGGCGATCCAATGTTGTACGCCCATAAATATCGGTCAGGATGCCTCCGCAGAAATAATGGGCCACAGGCACAACGGGAATAGGCTCTTTCCGTATATCAATCCCCAAATCCATGCAATGCCCATAGATTGTTGGGAAACGTTCTTCAAGATCCATATCGATTCCAGAAACATCAAGATAGACACATTCCGATCCGGTCTTGAGCATTTCCGACATGATTGAACGGGCTACAATATCACGAGGAGCTAAATCTTTGCGCTCATCATAACGAGCCATAAAATATTCACCGTTGCTGTTTATGAGGCGTCCTCCCTCGCCTCGTACGGATTCGCTAATCAGGAATCGGTTAGACTGCCTATGGAACAACGCTGTAGGATGAAACTGCACATATTCCATATTTTCTAGACGTACCTCAGCCCTGTACGCCATGGCAATGCCCGATCCATTTGCAGAAGTCCGGTTTGTTGTATGCAAATAAACTTGCCCAACGCCGCCCGTTGCCAAAATAGTCCAATCAGCTAGACAAGTTTCTACTTCACCGGTCTCATCGTTCAGCACATATGCTCCAAGGCATTGATTCTGCAGCTGATAACGAAATTCCATGCGGGTCGGTTGATGCTGGCTCGTGATGAGATCGATCGCCGTTCGGCCCTGCAGAATTTCAATTTGCTGATGTTCCCTGACTGCCCGCAGCATCCCTTCCATAATGGTTTTACCTGTGTGGTCCGCGCAATGGATGATGCGGTTGATAGCGTGTCCGCCTTCGCGTGTAAAATCAAGCGAGCCATCGTGTTGCTTATCAAAAGGAATGTTCAGCTTGTCGATTAACACCTCTTTGACGGCTTCAGGGCCATGCTGACTGAGCTGGCGTACCGCTTTCACATGATTATGATGGCATCCCGCAATCAATGTATCCTTAACAAGGGAAGGGATATCCTCTTTGCTCGGCCGGTAGATAATCCCACCTTGCGCGAGCGAGGAGTTCCCGCCATCCAATTTTGGCCCCCCAACGCACATGGCGACATGAAAACCGGCTTCCGCGAGCTGAAGGGCTGCCGAACAACCGGCAATCCCCGCGCCGACGATAAGTACTTGAGAATACCGACGAGCCATGATTGTTCCTTCTTGTAAAAATGCCTTGATGGTTCCAATACTACAAAAAAATCTTTTTTCGGACCACCAGATGAGGATATAAACTGCCAACAAGAGCAGTGTGACCAAAGAATTACGCTAACAGTTTATTGGGCCTGCATGGCGTCCAACATGCTTTGCAACGAAGCGCGGGCCTCCTCGGCTTCATGTTCCGGCACAATGTCTGGCACAGCCGTACAATCAACAATGCCTTGCAGCGTCTTTAAAAGCTTTTCCGGCGTAACCTTTGCCATATGTGTGCAAACACTAAAGAAAAGCGGCTTTACAGTCACGTTGCGTGAAGCTACCTCAGCTGCCAGGCGCTGCACAAGATGCGCTTCTGTCCCAACGTATACGGTAGAACCAGATTTTGCTTCTCGGACAAACTTAATGAGCG
>CAYWQK010000049.1:2466-2970 GCA_964460575.1 uncultured Desulfovibrionaceae bacterium
CGTACTACATCGGGATTGCATTCGGGATGAACAACCACAAAACATCCGGGGGCTTCCTTTCTCGCCGCCTCAACATGCCTGATTTGAAAGCGCGCATGAATGGAACATTGGCCCGGCCAAATAAGCAAACGAGCCTTCGATGCGGCATCAAGATCAACATTTTCGCCTCTACGGGTTATATCAAGCATATGCCAGTCAGAAGCAGGAATGCCAAGATCCGAAGCAGTATTACGGGCCAAATTTTTATCTGGGAGGAACATTACAGCATCTCCCTGGTCCATTGCCCAGCTCAGCATTTTTCGCGCATTAGCCGACGTGCAGACAGTACCGCCATGGCGACCAACTACAGCCTTTACAGCAACCTCCGTATTCACGTACGCCATGGGGATTATTTTTCGACCAGAAGTCTTCAGTTTTGTAAAAATCTTATCCACTAGAGCTGCGGGGGACATTAGGGCCATAACGCATTCAGCGTCATCTTCCGGGAGATAAACATACTGCCCT
>CAYWQK010000049.1:2980-7734 GCA_964460575.1 uncultured Desulfovibrionaceae bacterium
CGCCGCAAAAAACAATATGTTGTGCTTCAATATCCGGGATCATGCGGGCAAGTTCCAGAGAATCGCCTCGCCTGTCGCAATGTTCAATAACGTCATCTGTCTGATAATGATGACCAACAATACATATAGAGCTGCCTAAAGCTTCTTTGAGGCGACGGATTTCCCCGGCCACATCGTTACAATCTGTAGGATGCAAAGTCATGGTAACAAACCTCGTTTAAACGTATGCTGGGGCTAGACGCATGCTGTAATCAGCGGTTGGAGCGGAATGCGTCAAGCGGCCTACAGAAACAAAGGTCGGTCTGAAGCGTCCACTGGACACTTTTTCTCTGATGCCCTCAAGCGTTACACCACCGCTTATTTCTGTTTCAACGCCAGAGGGAATCAATTCCAGCGCCTGATCCTGAAGTGCAATATTCATATTGTCAAGCATAATGCGGTCTGCTTTACAGGCTACTGCTTCACGAACTTCATCAAGCGTGCGGCACTCCACTTCGATAGGAGGGCACGATGCACTGTATTTCCGGCGTAGAGCCTCAAGTGCTGCCGAAATCGAACCGGCGGCATCGATATGGTTATCCTTGACCATCAGCATTTCAGAAAGGTTGCGCCTATGATTTTCCCCGCCGCCGAGCAAAACTGCGTACTTATCGGGATAGCGGCTCCCAGGAAGTGTTTTCCGCGTATCCAGCAAGCGCACTCCGGTACCTTCAAGTGCTTGAACATATTGATGCGTTAAATTAGCGATACCTGAAAGACGGCAGACCATATTTAAAATCACGCGCTCTGCTTTAAGCACTTGGCGGGCCTGCCCTGTTATGCGGGCTACAACTGTACCTGGGTCAACGGTATCACCCTCGTCCGCCAGCGTTTCCCACTGATATTCCTTATCCCCCTCCAATGGCTCGCAAAGATCCATCACTAGAGGGATTACAGGAAGCCCTGCTACAATCGTGCGCTGCTTGGCGACAATTTGTGCCCTCATTTTGCTCTCAGGAGAAAAAATCCCATTCGATGTCAAATCTTCTCCGTCCTCTGCAAGAGCAAGGCGCAATAAGGAAAGAAGGTATTCCTTAGCCTCACCACTAAAATATTCCGAAAATTCTGGAAGCTTCATGTCTTGTCCCATGATTCAAGCAATGGTAAATAAACCCGTGTCGTGGTCACGGGCAGCCTTTTTCATGGCTGCATAGCGTGCTGGTCTTACAAAGCTCTCTGAGACTAGTTTCCCCTTTCGTTTTCGTCAAGACGTAAAAAGACGATACGCGGATTCTGTAACAACTTTTGGAGAGGAACCGGGCACAGCCCACTCCTTTTTTGCCATTACCGCCAGTTAGGGATTGTTCTGATGGCAGTTTGCTGAGGTGCGCATGAAAATTTTTTCCTCCTCTCATCACGATAAAAAGCCCTCGACTTTGCAAGAAGTAGTAGATGATAAAAATAAGCCGTTTCTGTCAACATCATCTGCAAGTTCCGAGTTAGGCAATGTCCAGAACTCTACCGACTATCCTCAGCTGCCAAAAAATGGCAGCGGATCTGCTCCCGAGGATGAGGCAGATTTTTACCATCCTGCCGATATGGCGGAACACTTGGAGAATCTTTCTCTGGAGAAACAGCTTTCTGTTGTGCGTAGCCTGCCAACAGACGAAGCTGCTGAGGCTCTGGCGGAATTGGATGAAGAGCAAGCCAGCGATGTTCTGGAAAATCTTCCCCCTGAAGAAGCTGCCCAGATCGTAGCTGAAATGTCGCCGGACGATGCAGCTGACGTGCTTGACGAACTTGAGGAAAGCCACAGAGATAAACTTCTTGGCAACCTTGATAAAGGAGACGCGGAGGAATTACGTACGTTGATGTCGTACGACCCAGAAACGGCGGGCGGTATCATGAACCCCGATACGATTCTACTTCGTTACGACTTAACTACAGATGAAGCCATTCTCCGAATCCGTAAGGAAATGGAAGACAAAGAAATCCCGTATTATGCATATATTGTTGATGAAGAGGACAAGCTAATGGGCGTTCTATCGTTGCGCGACCTTATGCTTGCCAAACCACGCACCTACCTCCGTGACGCTATCACCGATCAAGACGTCATTGCCGTACGGTATGATGTGGATCGCGAAGAAGTCGCACGGAGGATGAGCCATTATAATTTTGCAGCGATGCCTGTAGTTGATTACGAGGGGCGGATGCTGGGTGTTGTCACCTATGATGATATTTTAGACGTTATGGAAGACGCGGCCACCGAAGATATGCTTGGCATGGTCGGCGCTGGCATCGATGAAACTAGCGATACCTTCTGGCGGGATTCCGTCAAAATGCGTCTTCCTTGGCTTGCTCTTAATTTGTTAACCTCTGCGGGCTCGGCATTTGTTGTTTATCTCTTTGAAGGCTCTATTTCCACCATGGCCACCTTAGCTGTTTTGATGCCTATGGTCGCGAATCAGGCAGGGAATACAGGTCAGCAGGCTCTGGCTGTCATGATCCGTCAACTTGCTACAGAGCGTTTTGATCAAAAAAAAGCCTGGAGCGCGGTAGCGCGCGAAGGCAAAATTGGCATGACAACAGGCCTAGTTATGGCGATGATTGCCGTGTTTGTCGTACTTATGCTGACAAAAAATTCCCGTCTGAGCATTGTTATGGGTTGCGCGCTTCTTAGCGATATGCTCCTTGGCGCTCTTGCCGGAGGCGCCATACCGCTGTTTTTCAGAGCTGTCGGCAGAGATCCCGCGCAAGCATCGAGTATTTTCCTCACAGCCATCACGGACAGCTGTGGCTTTTTTATCTTTTTAGGCCTAGCCACGCTTTTTTTACTGCCATAACGTATCCTGATAAAATCAGAAGGAGCTAACCATGAGCGAAAGCAATGCCCGCATGAATGCTATCCAGGCAATCATCCAATACAAGCCTGAAGCTACACCGCTGAATTACGCTGATACAAATCCTACTGATTTTTTTGGCTGTAATGTTTTCAACGATCGCGTAATGCGGGAACGGCTTCCTAAAAGCGTTTATAAATCCTTGCGGAAAACTATTGAGCAAGGAGTTCAGCTGGATATGACGCTTGCCGATGTTGTAGCTACGGCTATGAAAAACTGGGCCATTGAAAAAGGAGCGACCCATTTTACTCACATTTTCTATCCGCTAACTGGGCTATCCGCTGAAAAACATGACAGCTTCCTCTCCCCGGACGGCAACGGGGGCGCTATTACCGAATTTTCCGGGAAAATGCTCAGCCAAGGGGAACCAGACGCTTCCAGTTTCCCCTCAGGTGGTTTACGAAATACCTTTGAAGCGCGTGGCTATACTGCCTGGGATGTTACCAGTCCCGCGTATATTCTTGAAAATGCCAATGGCACGTTTCTCTGCATTCCCACGGTATTTCTTTCCTGGACAGGCGTTGCTTTGGATCGCAAAACTCCTCTGCTTCGTTCCAATCAAGCCTTGAACCGTCAAGCGCAGCGAATTCTTAAATTATTCAACGTGCGTACAACCCTTCCTATCATTTCTTATGCCGGGCTTGAACAGGAATTTTTCCTTATTGATCGCCATTTTGTTTTCAGCCGTCCGGATCTTTTGGTCGCGGAGCGTACCCTTTTTGGAGCTCGTCCTGCCAAAGGGCAGGAATTCAACGATCAATATTTTGGTGTCATGCCACGAAGGGTTCTGAGTTGCCTCATGGAAGTGGAGCGCGAACTTTATAAACTCGGAATTCCCATGAAGACGCGACATAATGAAGCAGCTCCCAGCCAATATGAGCTGGCCCCGCTGTATGAGCCGGCAAACCTTGCCATCGATCACAATCAACTCACGATGACTATTCTACGCAAGGTGGCCAAGCGCTACGGACTCTTTTGCCTCCTGCATGAAAAGCCCTTTGAGGGAATTAATGGCTCTGGCAAACATCTAAACTATTCCATCGGCAATGCCCAGGTAGGAAGTTTGTTTGATCCAGGCGAAACGCCGCACGAAAATGCCATGTTCCTTGTATTTTTAACTGCTTTTATCCGTGCGCTCCATCTTCATGGCGATCTTTTGCGCGCTACCGTTGCCACTGCTTCAAATGATCACCGGCTCGGCGCTCACGAGGCCCCGCCTGCGGTTATGTCCATGTTTCTTGGCGACCAACTTGCAGAAGTGCTCGAGCAATTTAGAACTGGACAGGCTACGCACTCACGAAAAAAACACACGATGAACGTAGGGGTTGACACCCTACCCCCTCTCCGCGCGGACCCTGGCGACCGCAACAGAACAAGCCCTTTCGCCTTCACGGGAAACAGATTTGAATTTAGGGCGTTGGGTTCAAGCATGGCTGCCGCCGGCTCTCAGGTTGCGCTTAACCTTATGCTATGCGATTCCTTGGACTTTATGGCAACAAAGTTGGAAGCGTCTGTTACCGAAGAGCAAAATAATCTGTACGCCGCCGTTGAAAAACTGATACGCGAAATAATAGATAAACATGGAGCAGTGATTTTCAGCGGCGATGGCTACTCCGATGCCTGGCATGAAGAAGCAAAACGCCGCGGTCTCCCTAACAACGCCACAACGCCTGAGGCGCTTCCCGCGCTTGCTGAACCTGAAACGGTTTATCTTTATAGCCGCTTCCATGTTCTCAGCCAACAGGAGCTTTCAGCGCGTCTTGAAATTTATCTTGAGCAATACAGCAAAACTGTTAGAACAGAAGCACGCCTTGCCTTGAAAATGGCAAGAACAATTATTTACCCTGCTGGATTACGTTATGCCGAACTGTTATC
>CAYWQK010000049.1:7744-9913 GCA_964460575.1 uncultured Desulfovibrionaceae bacterium
CTTAACCAACTTGAAATCACTTGGAAAAGATATTGAAAATTCGCTTCTAGATCGAATAGTTACGCTGCTTACAAAACTCAGAGAAGCGACAGACCGACTAGAAATCCTTTTGGAAAACGATATGGAGAACCTCGCAGAACAAGCTCACTTTTTCTGTAAATCCGTACTCCCACTTATGTCTGAACTAAGAAGTTATGCTGATGAACTTGAAAACCTTGTGCCGGATGATCTTTGGCCTTTGCCGAGTTACCAGGAAATGTTATTTATAAAGTGATAATGATAACCTCACGATAACGCATCACAATCACACACCAAGGTGCTTCTGGAATTGAATCTCAACAGGATCCTTTTTTCGGCGGCTGAATATGTCAGATGTATCGGAAGTGGGCATTGTGCTTTTCAAGACCAATATTAGGAGTGGCGCTTCTTACCAATATGTTCCGTAGTAACGAGTGACTAGGCATGAAACACAATTCAGGGAGAGGAACCCCCAGTTATGTGAAATAGGTACAGGAGTAACGGATAGACTGATAAACACGGGCACGTGATGTACAACCCCGTGCCCTGAATGTATTATAGCCAATAGGGGGGCAAAACGCTTTCCCCTTGTCAGACGGGGAGAAAAAAATGAGCGGAAGAGGAGGAGCCCGACCAGGGGCGGGCAGGAAAAAAGGTATCCCGAATAGAAGAAAAAACCAGGAAATAGGCGGTCTGAGGTCAAACGCTATCCAGCTGCGGGTATCTACTGAAGAATGGGAGGCTCTCCATACAGCTGCAGAATAGGTATGTCCCTAAGCACGTATATCCGTACAGCAGCACTAGCCGTCAGCGAGATGCGAGAGGTTTTCAAAAAATTTTTTGAAAAAATCTAAAAAAAGTGTTGACACGGATACTAGTTGTTGAATGGTCATGAACACGAAAACATATACCTATCATTATGTTACGCCTATCGGCGGTATAACCCTTTCAAGCGACGGCGAAGCGTTGAACGGTTTATGGTTTGACGGACAAAAATATTTCGGCGATACCCTTTCGGAGAATTGCGCGGAACAGAATTTGCCGGTATTCAGACAGGCGGTATGCTGGTTAAATACATATTTTAGTGGCAAAGCTCCCGATTTTACTCCACCGCTTTTGATGCAAACTACCCCCTTCAGAAGAGCTGTATGGGAAATTATGCTTACGATCCCTTTCGGGAAAACAATGACCTACAGAGAGATCGCAGAGAAGATCGCAAAGCGAAAAGGACTCAAAACAATGTCTGCGCAGGCCGTGGGCAGCGCGGTGGGACACAATTCCATTTCGCTGATTATCCCCTGTCACCGCGTTGTCGGTACAAACGGGCGTCTTATCGGTTACGCGGGCGGGATCGATAAAAAAGTGTATCTGCTCACATTGGAACAGGCGGATATGAGTTCACTACACCTTTCCAAAAGCCATACAGTACTGTGACCTTCAATGCAACGGGATTCAATAAGTTACATGAAACAGTGGCTAAAGAAATAAGTTACATCAAACATATCAAGCACGAAAAGGTATTGAAGCTAGCGGACGAAATCGCCGTACAGCCCGGGCAGGTAGTCAACAAAACGCTGGCTCAGAACGATGCGGTCAGCGTGACGCTGTTCGCCTTCTCCAAAGGCGAGGAGATCAGCGCTCACGAATCCAGCGGCGATGCCTTTGTCCACGTCCTTGAGGGCATCGGAAAATTCACGGTAGACGGCGTGGAGCATACTGTTCATCCCGGCGAGGCGCTGGTCATGCCCGCGAAAATTCCCCACGCCGTCTATGCAGAAGAAAATTTGAAATGGATCTTAATGGTGATTTTCTCCATTTGAGCTTGCGGACGATGCCATCAAGACAATGTGCCGAAATGGAGGTGATCGATTTCATAGGCGATGCCGACAACGACAGCTCTTATTCCGAAAAATGCAATGAAAACTATAGCAAAGTATGTCTGCGCGGTATCCGGCCAAACCAATTGACACAACCATACGTTTCGGCTACATAAAATAACAATGACAGTTGCGATAACGGCTCTGTCCCTTTTTGCTCATTCGAGTTAGTCGTTTTTTGCGTTCACAAGCTTAAGCGTTTAAAGGGACGGCAAAAAGGATACAGATTTTTGCTGTGCTATGGAGCCGCTGACAAGGCGAAGTCTTCCTAAGC
>CAYWQK010000050.1:0-9313 GCA_964460575.1 uncultured Desulfovibrionaceae bacterium
GCGCGCAACAAATATTTGAGAGTAATTTGCGTCAAAGATCCTCTGTTGTCAATACATCAAAAAAAAAAAAAAAAAAAACAACTTCTTTATAATTCACTATGTTAGCTGTATATTTTTAGTCAGTATCCTCTTGTCAAAATACCGCCACGCGAAGCGGCGATGAATGTGTTTTGAATAAGACGGTGAAAGCCACCATACTTGGTCTCCTCTGGAATGGAAAGTGCGCAATAACATGGCTGCAAGCGTATAGGAGCAAGCCTGCGTTTACACATGCGCGGACGCAGGCTTGCTCCTATTGCGGAATGCGACATTACGGTTATGGCCTTACAGTTAACCATTCACTTTTCGGGCAGGAATCGTTGCAGACTCCTAAGCAGGGTTCCGCCGTCTTTTTCTGTAGGGTGTACAGGCAGGGGAGGCAGCAACCCAAGGCCCTCCATGGCATCGTGAAAGGTTTGAGCGTCCATAGGCGATACCGCTGCGATATAGGTTAACGCGCATCGGGAAAGAATCGTCATGGCATCCTGGCGTAGAGCTTTGCCGCTTGCGTCCGATCTGGCATCTAGCACTATCAACGAAGGGGGCGCGGCAGGGTCAATCAACGGCAGTGCCAGTTCAAGGGATGTTTTTGCCCTCACGGTAAAGCCGGCGTTTCTGAAGGGTAAAAGCATCGGCTCGAGCGAAGAGGGAGCGGGGGAAATAAGGAGAACGCTTTTGGTATTCATGGATAAGCCTTTTGAACGACGTATCCGGTGGAGCGCAGGACCACGCCGGGAACGCCTAGGGAAATCAGTGCCCGCCTCGGCAGGTATTTTCCCGCAAAAATTCCTTGAGCTGTCCGGCAAGAAAGGCTTTGACGCCATCGCCGACCGTAGGCAGCTGGCCCGCGTAGAAAACGCGGATGCCAACTTGGTTGAAGGCCATGAGCGGGCGGAAGCCCATGCCGCCGGCCAGCAAGGCTTTGACGCCCTTGCTGGCTAGAATCTGTACAGGCGCGAGGCAGCCGCCTTGGGCGTGGGGAGGGTTGTCAAGCGTGGAAACGTTTTTTATTTCTTCGTTTTCAATCTCTACTAGGGTGAATAGGTCGCAGTGGCCAAAGTGCATGCCCATGGGGGCATCAAGCCCGCCGGGGTTGGAGGAAGGAATAGCAAGCAGGGTATTATTCATGGCAAACCTCTTTGCTTGTAGTTGGGGGCGGAGATCTCGCGGCGGCGGCGCGGCCATGGACAAGCGTCCTTGAGGGCGTCGCGGGTAATTTGACATCCTTCCCCGCCTGAAGTCGGGGGATTCCTCTTGGTAGCGGCTCTAACGAGACGCGTCATAGGCGGGTTCCTGCTTCAGCGAGATTGCCCAGAGGAACAAGGCGTTGTTTTCGCCGTAACCATTCCCACGTGGGGAATGTTACGGGTACGAACCAAGCGCCTATTCCCCCAGGTCTCACTATCTCTCCACAGGCTGACACGGCATGCCCTGCCGCCGTATCACCTGTTAACCCTTAAGAACTGGAGAGTCAAAATTCCAGTTAAGGTGCGCCTTCTATCCTCCCCCCTAAAGGGAGAGATTTTACGGCGCGGTTTGATAAAAAAGCGATGGGGTAAAGTCGAGGTCCAGCGGCGGCGGTGCGGCGCGGGACCTCGGCTTGTATCACAGTGGAAAAAGCATGCCGTTTTTATGGCGTTTACAGGACAGCAATCAGCTCTATTTCAACGCGGGCGCCCTTGGGCAGAGCGGCAATCTGCACACAGGATCGGGCTGGGGAATCTGTGCTGAACGTTTCAGCGTAAATGGCATTGACCGCCTGGAAATCGTTGATGTCCGTCAGGAATACCGTGGCCTTGCATACGTTTGCCGGAGTGGCTCCGGCGGCGGCAAGTACGGCCTTGAGGTTTTCCAGTGCCTGCTTAGTTTGGGCTTCCACGCCGGAGGCCAGATCGCCTGTTGCGGGATCAATGCCAAGCTGGCCGGAAAGATAGATGGTGTTTCCGGCTTTTACAGCTTGGGAGTAAGGACCAAGGGCTGCCGGTGCGTTTTTGCTACAAATGATGCTTTTCATAGTTTGTTCCTTTTATAAGATTGCGAAAAGGTGCGAGGGAATGGGTTACCGGGCCCATTTAAAAGTCATGACCTTCTCAATGTCTGGGTGCAGGCTCAAATGCACTGGGCAGGTCTTGGCTGCGCGTTCGATCATGGTTTTTTGCTTTTCCGTATATTGGCGGTCGGGCATGATGAAGGTTACTTCGAT
This sequence comes from uncultured Desulfovibrionaceae bacterium, assembly GCA_964460575.1. Lineage (GTDB taxonomy): Bacteria > Desulfobacterota > Desulfovibrionia > Desulfovibrionales > Desulfovibrionaceae > Avidesulfovibrio. Next base: position 2,243 of record CAYWQK010000050.1, read on the forward strand.
TTTGCCGATGCGGCGGGGATTAGCGCTCATCGTTTTGATAACTTCAATCTTTGTGCCGGTTACGTCCACATCGTGGCTTTGGCCGTAAATGCCGATGATCGTCATAGCGCAGGAGGCCAGCGCCGTAACACAGAGGTCTGTTGGGGAAAAGGCTTCCCCTTTGCCATGGTTATCCGCCGGCGCGTCGGTGATAATCTGAGTACCGGTGGCGGAGTGGGTGCATTCAACCCGGAGGTTGCCAAGGTATTTCGCGGTAACAGTCGTCATAACGGAGCCTTTAAGCTTGTGCTGAGGTTTTGGAGAGTTGGATGAATTGACACATTATTTTTGGTTGTAGGCGCAGTTCACGAGGAACGTCAAGAAGGGGAATTGGTTCGCCGTATTTGAAGAGACGCGAGCAGCGAGGCCATGATGACGCAGCCTATGGCCATGGTCTGGACATTGGTCAGCGTTTCGCTAAGGAAGAAAAAACCCGCAAGCGAACCGGATACAGGCTCGAGGCTCATAAGAATGCCAAAGGTTTTGGGAGGGAGTCTGCGTAAGGCGATCATTTCGCAGGCATAGGGCAGGGCAGAGGAAAGCAGGCCCGTCAGAAAGGCCTCGGGTATGGTTTCCGGAGCCAGCAGCTTGGCGCCGTCCGTGGCAAGTCCAAGGGGGGCGAACACGCAGGTGGCTATAAGCATGCCGCAGGCGACAGTGCCCGTATTGCCGCTTTGCCCTAGGCGCTGACCAAAAACAATGTATAACGCCCAGCACGCGGCGGCGCACAGGGCGTAAAAAATGCCCAAGGGGTCAAGCTGCTTTGCCGAGGTGTGCAGGGGAAGTAGCAGGCAGAGTCCCAGCACGGCTAGGAGGAGGCTTGCGATGTCCATTTTGCTTTTGCTGTGTAGTGTGGCAACCACGAGCGGACCCAAAAATTCAAGCCCAACGGCAATGCCTAGTGGAACGCGCGCAATGGCTAAGTAAAACATCGCGTTCATGCTGCCAAGCGCAAGCCCGTAGTGCGCGATGCTCCGCCAGTTTTTTTGCGCGCGCAGGGAAGGCCGGAATACGGCAAAAAGAATCAGCGTGGCAAAAACAAGGCGCAGTGAGGTAACTCCTAGGGGAGAAAAGCGCGTAAAGAGCGATTTTGCCAATGCCGCCCCGCACTGGATAGAGATGATGGAGCAGAGCACAGGCAAAGTGTAGAAAAGAGGCGTTCTGGGTGAAGCGGACATAGCGGGGTGCCTTGCCTGGGCAGTTTTAGGGATATGACGTTCCAAAGCCGGGGTGCAAGAGCAAAAATATATTGACGGCAACTGAAAGAAACGCTGTATGCTGCGGGGAAATTGGACAGCGGAAAGCCTTGGTGTTTGCGTGAAAAAACTATGCCTTCTCACGTTCCGTTTACCGCGCAACGCGTTGCGTCTTGTATCCTCAAGTGCATGGAAGCTGTTTTTAGCTCTTATAGAGCCGTTCCAGCGCATTGAAATCCTCTAGGCGCGTCAGCTTGTTGCGCTCTTTCATGGAAATCATTAGATCCTCGGCGCCGTTAGTTGTTCCCTCGGATTTAAGCCGGGCCAGAAGGTCTTTTGTGCCCTTTATGGCGGCTTTAAGCGGAGCATTGGCATAGAGAACCATCTTGAAGCCTAATTTTTCTAGCTCCGCGTTGGCCAGGCAGGGCGTTTTCCCGCCTTCCACCATGTTGGCCACGTGGTGCGCCTTAATGGCCGCGGGGATTTTGGCAAGTTCCTCGCGCGTGGTCGGCGCTTCAATAAAGAGCATATCCGCTCCGGCTTCCAAGTAGGCGCGCGCACGCTCGATGGCATCGTTGAACCCGTTTACGGCGATGGCGTCTGTCCGCGCGATGAGTACGGTTTCAGGGTCGAGCATGGCGTCTTTTGCCGCTTTAATTTTTTCTACCATCTCCTGCTTGGAGATAATGGCTTTGCCTTCAAAGTGGCCGCAGCGCTTGGGCAGCTGCTGGTCTTCCATCTGCAGAGCGGCGATGCCGCAGGACGTGTATTCCCTTACCGTGCGGTAAACCATGAGCGGGTTGCCAAAGCCGTTGTCGATATCGGCGACGAGCGGGAGGGAAATAGCGTCGTTCATGCGTTTCATAATTTCTAGGCTTTCGCTCATAGTCACAAGACCGATGTCCGGAACGCCAAAGTTCATGTTGGCAACACCTGCGCCAGTGGCGTATACCACATCGAATCCGGCCAGTTCAACAAGGCGGGCTAAGAGCGGAGTGGAGGCCCCTGGAGCCGCAATCAACCTATTTTCCTGAAGAATACCGCGCATTTTCGTTGTTTTTTTCATGGGCTGCTCCTGCTTTTGAGATGTCGTTCAATACGTCGCAGTGTAGCCGAAAGTCTGCGCAAAAGAAAGCAGAGCTTTTCTTGTGCAGTCATGACTCGCTTAAACAAAACTGAACAAGCTATCAAATAGGCAAAGAAAACCGCGTACGCGTGGCGCTCAAGAATTTCAGAAGCCAGCGTGCGGTTATCTTCCGTTAAAAGAATTGGGTTCCGGTTTGCTCATAGGCAAGGCCGTCTGTCCGCTGATTCTGGAAAATCCTGAGACAGAAATACCGATACGCTGCGGTATGTCCCAATAGGGATATTCAAGATTGCGGAAGACAACGTATCTCCGCCTATATCCTCATAACTGTTTGCAGATAATACATTAGATAAAAAAAGGACGCTTGGAGTTTTAAAAACTGTTAGCGTCCTTTAAACAAGTCGGTTTGGTGGAGATGATCGGGATTGAACCGACGACCTCAGCGTTGCGAACGCTGCGCTCTCCCAGTTGAGCTACATCCCCAGCGGGACTTTTGGTAATCCATCCTACCCCTTATTGTCAAGCCTTCATTACAATGTTTTTTTTACAGGGTTCCTGCGGAAAACGCCGGTAAGCAGGCAAAGCGCGAAGAGAATTAGCATTCCCGGCAGCGTATTGCCCAGAGGCGTGTCTAGCCTGAGGAATGCGCGGTAGAGGATGACGCCGATAACCCAGAGAACGGCGTTGTGGGGCGAGAAAGTTTTTTGGGAAACGTCGCGGCCAAACACAAAGACATCGGCGATCAGGATAGTGATCATGGGAGCAAAGGCCGAACCAATGAAGTAGAGGAATTCCTCGTAGGCGCTGACCGGGGACGTGGCGGCAAGCACACCCCCTACAACAGTGGCCAGCATGGCCGCGGCGCGCTGGTTTATATGGCAAAGGCATTCGGCGCTGACTCCGGCGGAGTACACATCGAGGAAGGTAGTTGTTACCGTGGAGAGCAGCACAATAAGCAGCGCCGCCCCGCCAAAGCCAAAGCCGGACATGAGCGCGGCCACGTCGCGCCCTCCGGCGAATAGCGCGAGGCCAAGGCCAACGGCGTACATCCAGCAGCTGGTAATGCCATATACCACAACGCTGACGGCCGTTGAAACGCTTGGGGATTTCGCATGGCGGGTATAATCCGCGAGGAGCGGCAGCCAGGAAAGGGGCATGGCTATAGAGAGCTCCAGCGCGGATCCAAAACTCATGGCGGCCGTGTTTGGCTCTGCCGGGGCCGGGGGCTGGCGCATCAGCAGATCGCACATGAAAAGCGTGAGCAGAAAAAGGGCAGTCATAGTACACGTGTTCAGTCTGCCTACGTTGCCGATGCCAAGCGCCGTCCAGATAAGGATAAGTCCGCTGAAGACCGCGCACCAGCCGGGAATGCCCAAATGGAATAATCCTTCAGCGCATGTCGCTCCGCCCGCGATCATAACAGCGGTCCAGCCTACAAGCTGGACGAGGTTAAGCAGGGCAAAGAAGCGCGCTCCCTGGCTGCCAAAGGAAACAGCGGTTGATCGCATGGCGCTTTCCTTAGTGCTGACGCCGATCAGTCCGGCGGCGTACAGCAGCGCGCAACCGATAACATGCCCCAGAACGATAGCCGCAAGGCCTTTTGACCAGCCCAGAGGAGCAAGCAGCGTGCCCGTCATGATTTCCGCTAAGGAAACGGCCGCCCCAAACCAGATTAGACCGTTTTCCCAAAGAGAGGTCTTTTGGCTTTCTTCCATGTTTTCCTCCGCGAACAAAAAAACGGCCGAAACGCCAACGCGCTTCGGCCGTTCTTCTTCAAGCTGGCTCCCTTCGTTGGCATGACCCACATCAGGTTCTAAGGGTCGAAGCTACTTGGCTTCCTCTCAGCCCGTGCCACGGACTCCCCTGTCAAGAACATATAGCCCTCGTTGTACTGCGGTGTCAAGAAAAGCGGAAAAAGAGCCCAAGGTCGCGTGGCGGCTGCCGAAGGGTACTTTGGAAAGAGGCGCGGCAAGCCGTCAACGGATAGGGATGACGTAATTTTTTTGGAGGAAAACGCTCCTTGTAGCGGTTCGTGCCTTGCTTTCCGATATGTTTTGGGGGAAGCAAGGCACGGATGTTTTTTGCGGGCGGACGTCACTGCTCGCTAAGCGGGGCCGTCAGCGGGTTAGCTGCTCGGTAATAAGAGCGATGGCGAGCTCCTCATTGGTTGGCACAACCATGATGCGCATGCGGCTTTCCGCAGCTTGAATGTCGCGGGGGTCGCCGGAACGGACGCTGTTACGTTCCTTGCTGATGACGGTGCCGAAGGCTTCGCGGAGTCCTTCGCAGATTCGTTCGCGGATTAGACTGTTATTTTCCCCAATGCCGGCGGTAAAAACAAGTCCGTCCACGTGCCCGAGTACGGCAATGTAGGAGCCAATGCTTTTTATTATGTAGTAAATGAACATGTCCAAAGCAAGCTTTGCAAGGGGATCGCCTTGGTCCATGGCTTGTTGGATGTCGCGCATGTCGGAAAGCCCGCAGATGCCCTTGAAGCCGGACTGTTTGTTAAGCAGGTTATCCATCTGGGCAGGAGAGAAATGTTCTTTCTCCATAAGGAAAGGAATGACAGCAGGATCCACAATGCCGCATCTTGTGCCCATCATGAGGCCTTCCTGCGGCGTTGTGCCCATGGACGTGTCCACACATCTGCCCTGCTGTACGGCGGTGATGGAGCAGCCGTTGCCCAAATGGCAAGTGATAAGGTTTATCTCTTCCGGCTTTTTCCCCATAAAGGCGGCCGTGCGCTGCACCACATAGCGGTGGGAGGTGCCGTGGAAGCCGTAGCGGCGTATTTGGTACTTCTTGCAGAGCTCTAGCGGCAGAGGATAGGTATAGGCGTAATCCGGCATGGTCTGATGGAATTCCGTGTCAAAAACCGCTACGTTGGGTACGCCTGGGAAAAGCTCTTCGGCTGTTTCGATTCCCGCTAGGTTTGAAGGGTTGTGGAGGGGGGAGAGAGGGAACATGTCGCGAATGACCCGCTTGACACTCTCATCCACAATTTTTGATTCGTGGAAGGCCGATCCAGCCGTCAGCACGCGGTGGCCAATAGCGTGAATTTCGTCTTTGGATTTAATGACGCCATATTCCGGATGCGTAATGGCGGCGACGACGGCTTTCATTCCCTCGACGTGATTCTGGAAGGACATATCCGTTGTAGTCTTCTTTTCATGATCCGTATCGGGAGCCACCTTATGGATCATTCGGCCCATCGGCTCGCCAATGCGTTCCACAACGCCCGAGCACATGAGTTCCTGCGTATCCATGTTGCGCAGCTGGTATTTGAGGGATGAACTGCCGGAATTGATAACCAGAATTTTCATAAGGCTTTCCTCTCTCGTTATATGGCGTTAAAAAACGGCGGGTTGGAATTATATAAGTCCTTTTTCCGCTTGGGCCTGTATAGCGGTGATGACAACGGTATTGACAATATCTTCCACAAGGCAACCGCGGGAGAGATCGTTCACGGGTTTGTTGAGTCCCTGAAGCACAGGACCGATGGCCGTTATCTCCGCGGAGCGCTGAACAGCCTTGTAGGTGGTGTTGCCGGTATTGAGATCGGGGAAAATGAATACAGTGGCCCGCCCGGCGATTTTGCTGTCAGGGAGTTTTGTGCGGGCAACATCCGGCATAATGGCCGCGTCGTACTGAATCGGGCCTTCAATGGGAAGCTCGGGCGCGCGTTCATGGGCTAGGCGCGTGGCCTCAATAACTAGATCTACATCGGGGCCTTTGCCTGAGTCGCCGGTGGAGTAGGAAAGCATGGCCACGCGCGGTTCTATGCCGAAGGTCTTGGCCGTATGCGCGGAACTGACGGCGATTTCGGCAAGCTGCTGCGGAGTGGGGTTGGGGATTACCGCGCAGTCTGCGAATACCAGCACGCGGTCTCTCATGCACATGAAAAACACGCTGGAGATGTTTTCAACATCGGGCTTGGTCTTAATAAATTCAAACGACGGGCGGATAGTGTGCGCCGTGGTGTGCACCGATCCCGAAACCATGCCATCCGCTGCGTCCATCTTAACCATCATCGTGCCGAAATAGCAGGGGTCGAGCATCCGCTCCCGCGCTTGCTCCGGCGTCATTCCTTTGCTTTTGCGTATTTCATAATAAGTTCGCACATAGTTTTCAAAAAGGGGAAAGCTTTCAGGGTTAATTATGGTCGCGTTGTCCATGCGGAGGCCCATCCGGTTAATTTTGTGCCGGATGTTTTCTTCGTCGCCTATTAGAATAAGTTCCACGGCATCGCGGCCGAGGAGGATTTCCGCAGCACGTAGGATGCGTTCCTCGGAACCTTCCGGCAGGACAATGCGCATTTTGTGTTTCCTAGCCTGTTCAAACAATTTGAATTCGAACATTAGCGGCGTCATGCGCGTGGACTTGCGGTTCAGGATGTGGTCCAGTAGGGCGGGTCCGTCCACGCTGCGGGCGAATTCGGAAAGCGCCGCAGCGATTTTTATCTTGTCGTCCGTCTTGATGGTGGCATGCAGCGCGGTGAGGTCCAAAATAGTCTTGTAGGTATGGTCTTTTGCCAGCAGAATGGGAATGTGTACGTCCTGGAGGCCGCGCGTGAGATTCATGATGGTGGGGGAAAGTGGCAGCCCGCCTGTAAGCAGGATGCCGGAAATTTCAGGACAGTTTTTGGAGGCTTTTGCGCCAAGGGAGGCAAGAATAATGTCAAGACGGTCGCTGGGCGTTATAACCATGGTGCCCGGTGTGATATAGTTGAGGAAATTGCCAATTTGC
>CAYWQK010000051.1:0-9308 GCA_964460575.1 uncultured Desulfovibrionaceae bacterium
TTTTGGAACCTTATAATTGGCAAGTTTGGCACGACAATGCGCGACAAGCTCAGGAACTGTCAGCGTTTCTCCTTTCTTGGGCACAATATAGGCTTTCAGTATTTCGCCGCGGGTACGGTGAGGCACGCTTACTGCCACGGCTTCCGCAACCTTTGGATGCTCATAAAGAACCTCATCCACCTCATGCGGGTATACGTTGTAGCCACCGACAATAGCCATATCTTTCTTCCGGTCAACAATAAAATAATAGCCATCCTCGTCTCTGTACGCGATATCGCCTGTATAAAGCCAACCGTTACGAAGCGCAAGCGCGGTTTCTTCAGGACGGTTCCAATAGCCAAGCATGACCTGCGGACCGCGAACTATCAATTCGCCAGGTTCGTTGTCACCCAAAATCTTTGTACCTGTTTCCGTATCCACAATCCGCAGTTCTGTACCGGGCAGAGGTGTTCCAACGGAACCTATTTTCTGGAGTCCATACAATGGATTAGCTGCAACACAGGGAGACGCTTCGGTAAGTCCAAGACCTTCCGTGATGTGCGCGCCTGTCAATTTTTGGAACTGGATCACCGCTTCCTTGGGGAATGGGGCCGAACCGGAAATGCACAGCTCAATGCATGTTAAATCGTATTTAGCAATATCCTTCTGCTGCATAAGCGACATATACACAGAAGGAGCGCCTACAAAAAAGTTGGGACGATACTTCTGAATAGTCCGGAGAAGATCCACAGGTGTGTACCTAGGAACAGGGATTGTTGTCGCGGCGTACAATGCTGGGACAATAATATTTCCCACAAGGCCAAAAACATGGAAAAAAGGCATAATGGACAGGAAAATATACTGCTTACTGGAAGCATCGCCGCCAATAATGGACTGGAGGATTTGCATCTGAGCGGCCAGGTTCTGATGACTAAGCATGGCAGCTTTAGAAACGCCTGTCGTTCCGCCCGTGTATTGGAGCAGTGCCAAGTCCTGCTCTGGTTCATGGATATCGGCCGCATAGCGTTCGTGTGTTTTAAGTAACGTTTTCCAGCGCAGTATTTTCTTGCCGTCGTAAGGCACACTGGAAGCATGACCTTCTCTGCTGGCCTTCCATAGCTGAATAAAATTCAAGGGGAAGGCAAGTCCATCGGCAATACGTGTTACCGCACACCAACGCAGGCCAAGTTTTGACCAAAGAGGCTCAATTTTAGGCCATAATAAATCCAGAGTAATTAGTACATCTGCCCGTGAATCCGCGAAGTGATGTGTCAACTCCTTTTCCATATAAAGGGGATTAGTCATGACAACCACAGCGCCGGCTTTTAGCGCACCCCAGAAGGCGACCACCGTCTGAGGAATGTTAGGCAGCATAATGGCTACCCTGTCTCCAGGGTTTACACCCCGCAAACGCAGAGAGGCCGCAAAAGCCTCAGCAAGGTCCTTCAATCTGGCGTAAGTCCATTTCAAATTCTGAAAACGAACGGCCACCCTGTCGCCATGCAGGCGCGCCGCCTCGTCAAGGACATTAGGCAGCGGCATTTTGCGAAAATTCACATCAGGGAGAGCCCGACCTTCAAAATGACGCCACCAGCCAGGACGCTCGCCCTCAACAGAAGAAGCAGAGGTCGCCTTGCTCTCAGGCGTCTCGGGAAGTTGCTCAATCATACATACCCCCGCCATATAAAATACGGCGTATAAGAATCGGCCAACAGGCCAAAGATTTTTCCGTAGCACAGTAATAAAAGCAAATCTTACTGCGTTGATACGGGAATTTTATATAAGCCCAATACCCCAAAAGTCAAGTTTTTTACGCCAAGGTCACTTTTCATTTCAAGTGTACGAAAATATCACAACTGGCTAAAAAGTGACATACTATGTTGGAGAAAGGTAAAGGACAGTCATTGGTTTGCCTCTGAGAGCTAACTCTATATACCTGTAATAACGAAGCTTATATAGTATCTATGTATTGATAACAAAAACAACGGTACACAGGAGGCACGCGTAGTCAAAAAAATTACCTATTGGTATTTAGCACAAAAAAACTATGAATGGCTTTAGGTAGAGAAAGCTTCTCAAGCGCGTAGTGCAAGGCAGTGTGAGATTAACAACAGCTAAGGAACGCCGAAGACGACAGAGAAACTATTTCACGGCTACCGCGCAACGGGTATTGTACTGACTGCGTGTATGTCGTATAAAAACAACCGGTCAAGGAAATTTCTCGGTTGGAAAACGCCGCAGGAATACATCCGCGTAGAGCTGATCGCTTCATCTCAAATCCATGCATTTAGTTCGAAGATTCACCCAATTCCGACCAGAAACAAAAACTCTGACGCTCAATTTTCCCCGCACATGAAAATGTGTAACAAACAAACGTAAAGCCTTTTCGCAATTTCTCATAGCCAAAGGAGAAACGTTTTATGATTAACGACGGTGTAAAAATCCTGATCCACCTAGACAGGCTGCGCCATAACGCCAGGGCTCTTAAAGCTCGATGCAACGACATCATGCCCGTTATCAAAGCGGACGCTTACGGACATGGCTTGGAAGAGACCGCCGCCATTTTTGAATCGGATGGGATAGGCTGGTTTGCGATCGGCGCTGTCGATGAAGGTGTCCGCCTAAGAAAAGCAGGCATCACGTCCAATATCGTGGCACTGCTTGGGCTGCTTCAGCCGGAAGACGCTATGCTTGCCATTGAAAACGGCATTATCCCGCTCGTCCATTCCTTTGCCGTACTCAAACAGATAGCCGACTGCGGCAGGCCCGCCGACATTGCCATAAAATGCAACACGGGAATGAACAGACTGGGCTTTACCCTTAAGGACATCCCCAAACTTTCCGAAGCGCTACAGTCTTTCCCCCTCCTTCGTCCCAGAATTGCAATTACCCACTTGGCCTGTGCCGACGAGGAGCGCAAGGACACTATAACTGTAGAGCAGATCAATGCATTTTCCTCATGTGTATCCAGCCTGCGAACCCATTTTCCCGAAATGAAGGCTTCCTGTCTTAATTCACCCGGCCTGCTCTCTTGGCAGGAATACTGCGGCAAGTTCCCGAAAATAAAAAGCCAGGCTTCTCTTGCTCTTGAAATGGCACGTCCAGGTATTGTGCTTTATGGAGAAAACCCGCTTGCGGGCACTGTCAGGGAAGATCTCGGTAAAGACGTCCTCCCCGTTATGGAAGCTCAAACTTCCGTGCTTGATATCCATACCCTGCAGCAGGGCGACAGCATAGGCTACGGGCACACCTACACGGCGCCGTCCCCCAGACGCGTAGCCGTTATCGCAGCCGGATACGCAGAGGGTTTTCCACGCGTGCTGTCAAACAAGGGCTATGTCTGCCTAAAAGGCGGCCGTGCGCCGATCATCGGACGCGTCTGCATGCAAATGTCCCTCATCGATATAACGAACCAACCAGACATTGCGCCGGGAGATACAGTATGGATTTTGGGAGGTCCCGACAATCCTGTTGTCCAGCCAATTACTGCCCGCGAAATGGCCGGCTGGGCAGGAACCATTTCATACGAGATACTCTGCTCCCTTGGTCGTAACAGACGTGTTTTCCTACCATAATCGAGGCATCCTCCGCGATTTGCCAGTGTCTCTATCTATCGCAGCGTTCTTGCCTCAGATAAAACGCCGCGAGTGAAAAATACGGATTAAAAGCGACTTTTCCTCTTGCAAAGAGGAATCTCCTACGCTACCCTAGCTACAGCGGCTTTTCGTCGTTTCTTTCCTATATTTCCCCGCAACGTCCGTTCTATCCATATCCGTTAACTACGTGATGCCTTTTACTGTGGTCGTTGCATTCTTTCTCTCCTCCTGTCAAAAACACTCAAACATTCTTTTCATCTCCACAGTATGCGGAAGAAACTCACTGTCACCGATCAAGAAGAATACGATCCCAAGGTACAGGAAAGCGCTACGCTGAACCTCTCGGAACTCAAGACCATGGGCATGTCTGCGCTCATGAAGCTGGCTGAAGAACATGATATTGAAAATGCCAGTTCTATGCGCAAACAGGAACTCATTTTTGCTATGCTGCAGGCATGCGCTTCCAGAAGCGGCCAAATTTTTGGCGATGGCGTGCTTGAAATCCTGCCGGACGGCTATGGTTTTTTGCGTTCCCCGCTTTCTAGCTACATGCCTGGTCCGGACGATATTTACGTTTCCCCCTCCCAAATACGGCGCTTTTACCTACGCAAGGGCGATGTGGTTTCCGGTCAAATCCGTCCTCCCAAAGAAGGCGAACGCTATTTTGCCCTGCTAAAAGTCAAGGAAATCGGCTGCGAACCTCCGGAAAACGCCAAGCATCTTGTCCTTTTTGATAACCTGATCCCTGTTTATCCTAACCGCCGTTTCACTATGGAAAACGGTGAAAAGAATCTTTCCTGTAGGGTTATCGATCTTATGGCGCCCATAGGCCGCGGACAGCGTGCACTCATTGTGGCACCGCCACGCACAGGCAAGACGATTCTCCTCCAGAATATCGCAAATTCCATCAATGCCAATCACCCCGATGTCTACCTCATCGTGCTGCTTATTGATGAGCGACCGGAAGAAGTGACTGATATGGAGCGCACGGTCAAACGGGCCGAAGTGGTTAGCTCCACGTTTGACGAACCTCCGCAGCGCCATGTGCAGGTCTGCGAAATGGTACTTGAAAAAGCTAAGCGGCTCGTGGAACGCAAACGCGACGTTGTGATTCTGCTTGACTCTATTACCCGCCTGGGGCGAGCCTACAATGCCGTAACGCCCTCTTCCGGCCGTGTGCTTTCCGGCGGGCTAGACGCCAATGCCCTCCAGCGTCCAAAACGGTTTTTCGGCGCTGCGCGCAATATTGAAGGCGGTGGCTCCTTGACTATTATCGCCACAGCCCTGATTGATACCGGCTCCCGCATGGATGAAGTTATTTTCGAGGAATTCAAGGGAACTGGTAATATGGAAATTTACCTTGACCGCCATCTGGCCGAAAAACGCGTGTTCCCTGCCATTGATATCAACCGCACGGGAACCCGCAAGGAAGACCTGCTCCTGCCGGAAGATGTGTTGAACCGCGTATGGATCCTCCGCAAAATCCTAGCCCCAATGTCCTCCATTGACAGCATGGAATTTCTCCTAGACAAAATGCGCGGTACAAAATCCAATGCAGATTTCATCAACGCCATGAGCAAATAGACAGCTCCTTTTCCACTGCGTTATTGTCAGCGGAAGACGGTTCTTGTATGCTTGTGACCCAGCAACTCTTAACCAAGGAGACACCGGTGGATCGAAGTTCGGGCGAGACAGTCTGGTCTCGGCTGCGCCGCCTTTTCAGGCATCATTACGACGGCGAGGATCTTGAACACGCTGTCATCGAAGCTCAGGATGAGGGTGAACTTGAAGCCGAGGAAGGCTCCATGATCCTGAACATTCTTCAGCTAGACGAGCTTCAGGTTCAAAATATTATGACGCCGCGCACAGATTTTGACTGCCTGCCGTCAGGGACAAGCGTTTTGGATACGGCTAGAAATATAGCAAAAAACGGCCATTCCCGACTGCCCATTTACAACAGCACCCGCGATAATATTATTGGTATCGCATACGCGAAGGATCTTTTCAGCGCGTTGCTGACACCTAATAAGAATGAATCCCCTGTTGACGAAATCATGCGCCAGCCTTTTTTTGTACCGGAGACCAAATCCGTAAGCAATCTTCTCCAAGAATTCAGGGCGCGAAAAAACCATATTGCCATTGTTGTGGATGAATACGGCGGCACGTCAGGACTCGTTACAATCGAAGATGTTATTGAAGTTATCGTTGGAGATATAGAAGACGAGCACGACGCACCCAAAGAAGAAGACATCATTGCTCTTGGTGGCGGGCGCTATCAGCTTTCCGGCCGTACCTGGCTGGAAGACCTCCATGAACTTGGAATCCATCTAGAAGCTGAGGATGTGGATACCATTGGCGGCTACCTTTGCCTCCAAGCAGGCCGAGTCCCTCAAAATGGCGAAGTTTTTGAATTTGACAACTGGCGCTTCACTGTTAAAAATGCTGACGTCAAACAAATACGGCATATTATTGCCGAACCTGCCGACACGCGGGAAGACAACGGCGAAAATATAGAGGAATAACCCAGCCGGACACAAAAAGACTCCCCCTCGCTTCCGAAGCTGCCAGGATCATGCCATGGACACCTACATTCTACACTCAGGCTGTAAAGTTAATCTTACCTTATACATCACCGCTATCCGCAGCGACGGAATGCACGAGCTTGATTCCTTGTTCTGGCCTCTTGCCGAACCTCATGACGAACTCACGCTCTCCGTGTCCGCTCCGGGGAGTGGTCTGCGCGTACTCTGCGAAAATGGCATTGACCCAGAACACAACACGCTGACCAAAGCCTACCGAAACTTTGCCCATGTTAGCGGATTTGCGCCAGACCTAAAGCTTACGCTGAATAAAGGTGTTCCGTCCGGCGCAGGACTTGGCGGAGGTTCCGCAGACGCCGCAACACTCCTTCTATGGCTCAACAGCCATGCGCCAGTTCCGCTACCGGCAGCAAAACTTGCCAAATGCGCTGCGAAAGTTGGGGCAGACGTTCCCTTTTTCCTCATAAACAAACCCTGCCGAGCCAAAGGAATAGGTGACAGCTTAACGCCTGTTCCAGAACTTGCCGAGCGCATGAGAGGCTGGAAAGCGCTTTTAGTCTGCCCTGATATCCGTATTTCCACTCCATGGGCCTATGGAGTCTGGGATCAACTCCACAAGAAAGACTCAACAGCGCCTCCCTTTGACTTGACAAACGCAGGCGTACAGGATAGAAGGGATGTTCCTGCAGATAATGTTCGGAATATGTTGAATGGAGGCGCTCTCCAGCTGTTCAACGCATTCGAATCTGTTGTTTTCAGCTCATATCCGCAAGTGGCATCGCTGAAAGCAACTGTAATGGATTTAGGAGCTGACGCTGCTGTAATGAGCGGCAGCGGAGCTGCTGTCTGCGGGTTGTTCAGTCCAAATAATACTGCCCGCGGCGAGGATCTTCTCAAAAAGCTTGGGAACCGTAATATCCTTGCATGGTGGCAGGCGCTAGACGCTTGATTATGGACTGAAGAAGGGGGGGGGACGAGTCTCCCCTTCAGCTATTGATTTTGCATACTGGGGTGTAGCCAAGGCAGGCAAGGCAACGGGTTTTGGTCCCGTCATTCGAGGGTTCGAATCCTTCCGCCCCAGCCATTTTCTGTTTCCCTAACGTCCAGTCAGTGGAAAACGCCAAATTAGCAGGCTAGGCAATTATGTACGGCGATTTAAAAATTCTGTCCGGAACCTCCAACGAACCCTTGGCAAATGCCATCTGCGACCACCTTGGCTGCCAGCTTACTTCTGTATTGTGTACCACGTTCAGCGATGGCGAGTGCAGGGTGGAAATAGGGGAAAGCGTCCGCGGCAAAGACGTCTTTGTAATCCAGTCCACGAGCGCTCCAGTTAATGACAATTTCATGCAGCTTTGCCTTCTGCTGGACGCGCTTAAGCGAGCAAGCGCGGGGCGGATTACAGCCGTCATTCCCTATTACGGCTACGCCCGCCAAGACCGAAAGGCTAGCCCGAGGGCTCCCATCAGCGCAAAAATGACGGCTGACTTTCTCAGCACTACCGGTGCCAACCGCATTGTGACCGTTGACCTTCACGCCGGACAGATTCAGGGCTTTTTTAACTGCCCTGTGGACAACCTTTTTGCCTCCCGTTTTTTGCTTCAACCGCTGTATGACCTACGCGAAAAAATGGTGGTTATTTCCCCCGACGCCGGCGGAGTAGAACGGGCACGCGCCTATGCTAAGCTCATCGAGGCACCTCTTGCCATCATTGATAAGCGCCGTGACTGCCCCAACCAGGCCAGTGCCACGCACGTCATCGGCGATGTTAAGGATAAAATCGCCGTTCTTGTTGATGACATGATCGATACCGCCGGTACAATCACAGCTGCAGCCAAAGTCCTCCAAGACGCAGGCGCCAGCGAAATATACGCATGCGCTTCCCACGGTGTCCTTTCCGGATCGGCTATCGAGCGCATCAACAATTCCGTATTCAAGAAAGTTATCATTACCGATACCATCAGCTTTCCTGAAAAAGTCGCCATCTGCCCTAAACTCCAAGTGGTATCCATTGCAAGCTTGCTGGCTAAAACCATCCATAACATCCATATTGGATCGTCAGTCAGCGTGTTGTTTTAGTATTTAAAAGACGCAAGATCCTCTTGGGCACCGGCGCCAATTAGGTTTCACATGCGTAGTCTTTGCCATGTGAAACGCTGTTCCAAGTACAGCGTTGCGCATTGATCGCGCTGCTGTTGCTTTTCGGCATAGGAAGACCTGAAAACTGCGGTATTTTCCCGCGGTCGCACCCTTCTGAAGGAGACAAACAACTATCATGGCTGATCTCAAAAAACTTCCTGCCCATAAACGCAATGCCTTTGGCAAAGGCAACAACCGCCGCCTACGCGCTAAGGGTATTGTTCCCGCTGTTTTCTACACCCGTGACGGCAAGAATCTGCCTGTCCAAGTAAGTCTTAAGGAACTGGACAAGATGTTCGAAACAGTTGGGCGCACCACTGTTTTCAATCTTGATGTGGCCGGTGAAGGTCAATTCCCCGCTCTTTTCTGGCAGGCTATGCGCGACCCATGCAAGGGGACCTTCACCCATGTTGACTTCTACGGTGTTGACCTTGACCGCGCTGTTAAAGTCGTCGTTCCTTTGGTGTTTGAAGGCACGGCCCGTGGCACCAAAGTCGGCGGTGTGCTTGAAACCTACCGTGATGAAGTTACTCTTATGGCCAAGCCGCTGGACATGCCCGCCAGTCTAATTGTAGATGTGACAGAACTGGAAATCAACAACTCCCTTCAAATTTCCGACCTCAAGCTACCTGAAGGCGTTTCTGCGGTTTACGATATCAACTATGCTGTTGTTTCCGTGCTTCCGCCCAATTCGGCTGACAAGGATGAAAACAGCGAAGAAGGCGCGGCTGAAACCAAGGCCTAGTTTTCTTTTTTCCCTCAGGGCGCCGGCCGCGAAATTACGGTCGGCGCCTTCTTTTTTTGCAAATTTTATATCTTCTGGAGGCTTTCCATGGCACTCAGCGGACTTATTGTCGGACTCGGCAATCCGGGGGAGGCCTACGTCGGCACACGGCACAATCTCGGCTTTATATGCACCGCTGTGTTACTGGATAAAATGGATAACGTTGTTTCGCTTTCCGGCGTGAAATTCCGCGCACTACTTTGGAAAGGAGTATTCCCTAACATTTCCGGAGAATGGCTCATTGCCAATCCACAAACTTTCATGAACCTC
>CAYWQK010000052.1:0-5876 GCA_964460575.1 uncultured Desulfovibrionaceae bacterium
AACAAACTTGAACGCTATCTTGCCGTATTCAAAGGTTAATTGAACACTATGCTATACAATTTGCTATATCCTCTCAGCAGTGAATGGAGTACGCTTAACATCTTCAAGTACATTACATTCCGTTCTGTATGGGCTCTCATTACATCGCTTGCCATTAGCATCATTATGGGGCCTCGAGTCATCAACTGGCTTAGGCAACTTAAATGTGGTCAGCAGATTCATGAAGATGTTAAGGCTCATCAAGCAAAAGCCGGCACGCCTACTATGGGAGGAGCGCTTATCATTTTGTCTGTTCTGATCAGTGTGCTGCTATGGGTTGATCTGCGCAACTCCTTTATCTGGCTGACGCTGCTCGTTTATCTCGGTTTTGGCACTGTGGGCTTTGTTGATGATTATATGAAAATCTGCCATCATCACAACAAAGGATTAAGCGCCAAGGCAAAATTCTTCGGTCAATTGATTGTAGCAGGCATCGCACTGTTGTTATTAGTAAACTATCACGCCTATGCCACATATCTTTCCTTCCCTTTTCTCAAAAATTTTCATCCTGAATTGGGACTCATGTATATCCCGTTCGCCTTGCTGGTATTGATAGGCTCCTCCAACGGAGTCAATCTCACAGACGGACTGGATGGACTTGCTATTGTTCCCACTGTAGTTGCGACAATGGTCTTTGCTATATTTTTATATGTCACCGGGCATTCTCAATTCGCACAATACCTGCATACAGATTATATAGCAGGTGTAGGCGAAGTAACCGTATTTTGCGGAGCCTTAATTGGTGCTGGCCTCGGTTTCCTCTGGTTTAATGCATACCCTGCACAAGTTTTCATGGGAGATGTCGGTTCCCTAAGCCTCGGCGGTGTACTGGGTTTCATGGCAGTTCTATGCAAGCAAGAATTGCTTCTAGGCGTGGTAGGGGGACTATTTGTTATAGAAACCCTTTCTGTCATACTTCAGGTAGGGTACTTCAGACTCACACATGGAAAACGAATTTTCCGCATGGCCCCGCTTCATCACCACTACGAATTAAAAGGAATGCCAGAATCGAAAATCATTATTCGTTTTTGGATTATCTCGGCCATGCTCGGACTGATTGCACTCTCCGCTCTCAAACTTCGATAAGGATAGCCACAATGAACACCTTCTCCTTCGCTGTTATCGTGGGAGCTGGACTTTCCGGCAAAGCAGCCGCGAAACTGCTTAACCATAAAGGCGTTAGGGTACGTATGCTTGAAAAGGATCCAGCCCGCATCACCCCTGATTTCGCCCAATGGGCCAAGTACGCTAATGTGGAAATTATCTGCGGTCCACACACCCCTGAATACTTTGCTGGGGCCGATGCCATAATCCCCAGTCCAGGAGCAGCAATTTCCTCCTTACACGATCTCTTGCCCGAAAAGAACCCCCCTGAGATCATAGCCGAAACAGAACTTGCATTCCGTGAGCTGGAAGGCGAAAAAGTTATCGGTATTACCGGTACCAGTGGCAAAACCACCACAACAAGTCTATGCGCCGCTATGCTCAAAGAGTACGGTCTTAAAGTATTCACTGGCGGAAATATCGGCACGCCGCTTTCCGAATATATTTTGAGCCGCAACGCCGGTGCCTCTAAGGCAGATGCCGTCGTGTTGGAACTTTCGAGCTTTCAGCTCCAAACATGCTCTACATTGCGTCCACATGTAGGAATTCTTCTCAACATCAGTGAAAATCATCTCGATTACCACAAGGATATGCAAGAATATACAGACGCAAAAATGCGTCTCTTCGCCAAACAAACAGCCGATGATCTAGCAATATTACAGCAAGGAATGGACAAACTTGCCGACAGCTATAAACTTGCGGCACGCCGCATCTACTATACTCCATGTGAGCGGTTCCAGAAAATGCAGCTTTTCGGAGCTCACAATCAGGCCAATGCAGAAGCAGCGTGGCTTGCTTGTAAAGAATTAAAAATATCCTTCGATGCGGCGAGCCGTGCTGTTGCAAAATTCCCTCCCATCGAACACCGAATCGAAAAAGTTGATGAGCGCCATGGCATCCTCTTCATCAACGATTCCAAAGCAACTACAATCGAGGCTATGCGAGTGGCGTTAAGCGCCTTCAACCGTCCCATCCTTTTGCTTGCCGGAGGAAAATTTAAGGGGGGAAATCTTCCTTCTCTGCGTCCCCTGATCAAAGAAAAAGTCCGCCATCTCGCACTGTTTGGCGCTAACCGTCAGGTCTTCGAAGAAGCGTGGTCAGACATCGTTCCCGTAAGCTACGACACAACTCTGGAGCAAGCACTGTTGCGGCTAGCCGGACCACACGGACTTGCACGACAAGGAGATATTGTTCTGCTTTCGCCAGCTACATCCAGTTTCGATCAGTATCCAAACTATATGGAACGTGGCAACGACTTTAAGCGTATCGTAAAGGAAATCCTACCCGCGTAACGGTCACCAATACTCTGTCTGACGGCAACTTTTTAGAAAATTTTAACCTTTCTCCGCTGCTAGCAAAGCTAAAAAAAGGAAATGGCATGAATCCGCTGCGCCGCAAAAATGCCGCCTACATGCAAAAGCAGGAGCCTGTACCAAACGGATCGGTTGATTGGTGGCTGGCAGGAGCCGTAGGCGTACTGTTGTGCATTGGTTTGATAATGGTCTTTTCAGCAAGCGGAGTTCAAGCAGAACGACTATACAGCGACAAATACTTTTACTTTAGGAAACAATGCCTTTTTGTTTTTCTAGGAATCATTGTACTTCTCATCACAAGCAATATTCCAAGAAAATTGCTGTACAAACTACAATACCCATTCTTATTTATTGTTATCTTTCTGCTTCTGCTGACTCTTCTGCCAATTGGTCATAAAGTCAAAGGATCATCGCGATGGCTCTCATTGGGACCGCTTTCCATTCAGCCACTTGAATTTTCGAAAATAGCGCTGTCCCTCTATCTTGCGTACTTCCTAAGCAACAAACGCGAAACACTCAAAACGTTCACTCGAGGATTGCTTCCTCCGTTGCTCATAACAATACTCATGGCGGGTATTCTCATTCTCCAACCGGATTTTGGCGGAGCCATGATGCTGTTCTTCATTTTCATAACCATGCTCTGGATCGGAGGAGTAAACTTTATCCAATTCTTTTGCGTAATCGGTACTTGTGTTGCCCTTGCCATAGGGCTCGCTATGTTTGAGCCATACCGCGTACGGCGCCTAACAGCTTTTATGGATCCCTTCAAAGATCCGCAAGGCGCCGGCTATCAACTTGTTCAATCCCTTTATGCTCTTGGTTCCGGCGGTTTCTTTGGCTCTGGCCTCGGAGGAAGCACACAGAAAATGCAATACCTTCCTGAAGCCCACAACGACTTCATCCTTGCTGTTCTTGGTGAAGAACTCGGATTTATAGGTATTTCCTGCGTGATGCTCTTGTTTACAATTGTTTTCTGTCGCTGCGCTTCTATTATCATGAATCAAGAACAGCTGCAGGACAAATTGTCTGCCTTTGGCGTTACCATGGTCCTAGTTATTGGTACCATTCTTAATATTGCGGTTGTCGTTGGTTTTGCTCCTCCTAAGGGCGTTGCCTTGCCTTTCTTAAGTTACGGCGGCAGCAATATGCTTACCTCCATGTTTTGCGTTGGCCTACGTATGAACTTTTCACGAAACATGGGGCGCGTATGAACACTTCATTTCGCGTTATTCTTACTACCGGCGGCACTGGCGGACACATTTTTCCTGCATTGGCCGTAGCTGAACAAATCCGCATACTCAATTCTCAAGCCGAAATTCTCTTTGTGGGCTCACTGTACGGACCTGAATCCAAGCTTACTCAGGAAGCTGGACTGCAATTCATAGGCCTGCCCGTGCGCGGCGTGCTGGGCAGAGGATTTAGGGCTTTTTCCGCCCTTGCCGCCATGGCCCATGCCATCTACTCCGCCAGAGGCATCATCGCCAGCTTTCGTCCAGATGTAGTGGCAGGTTTCGGCTCCTATGCTTCTGTACCTGCCATGGTAGCTGCCCGCCTTGCCGGAATTCCCATTGCTGTTCACGAACAAAACGCCGTGTCTGGTCTCAGTAACCGATTGATGGGCCGCATGGCGTCTCATATTTTTCTCTCGTTGCCAAATCAACTGCACAGTTTCGATCAAAAAAAATGCACACTCACAGGCAATCCCGTACGAAGTACCATAGCCTCTCTTTACGATGTTCATCCTAAACACAGAGATGATCCAAGGCCCCATCTGCTTGTGATGGGCGGAAGCCAGGGAGCTAAAGCTATCAATTCCGCCATACTGGCCTCACTGCCGCGCTTTTCAGGAATTTTTATTCGACACCAAACCGGCACTGCCGATTACGAACGCGTTAAGGCCGGCTATGGCTCCCATGGCATAAACAAAGAGCAAGCTGACGTATTGCCCTTTATCTCCGATGTGGATGCCGCTTATGCCGATGCCGATCTTGTGCTTTGCCGTGCAGGAGCTACAACGGTAGCGGAGCTGGCACTTGCTGGCAAACCCTCCGTGTTAATACCCTTTCCGTATGCTACCCATGACCATCAAACAAGCAACGCTCGAGCTATGGAAGATGCTGGGGCGGCAATGCTTATTGTTGAAAAAGAACTCTCTGAACGGGATCTTGCTGGAGAGATACTTAACCTTCTTCATGATCCCCAAAGGCTTACAGCTATGGGCAAGTCTGCTCGTATTTGTGCCAAACCGAACGCCGCCCGAGATGTAGCCTGCGGGCTTCTAAAACTGAAAGCCGAACGGAACGTTGCTGACTAATTTATATTACCTTAAACCAATATTGAAAAAGCCTATAACCACGAATGGTTGAGGATACTATGCAAAAACGGTTTCACACTATCCACATGATTGGCATTGGCGGCGCTGGCATGAGCGGCATCGCGGAAGTGCTTCTAAACCTTGGATACAGGGTCTGCGGTTCAGATTTGGCAGAAAGTTCTGCCATTCTTCGCCTGCGCAAGCTTGGCGCCACTATTCATATCGGCCATGCCGCAGAAAATGTGAAAGAAGCAGATGTTCTGGTCAAATCCTCCGCTATACCAGACGACAATCCAGAAATTCTTGCCGCACGCGACCGTGGCTTCCCCGTTATCTCCCGTGCTGAAATGCTTGCAGAACTCATGCGCCTGCGTACGGGAGTCGCAATTGCAGGCACTCACGGCAAAACGACAACGACCTCGTTTACTGCCTCTATTTTCGATGCAGCAAAACTTGATCCCACAGTCATTATTGGCGGGCGTTTCAATGCTTATGGCACCAACGCCCGGTTGGGACAAGGAGAATATCTTATTGCCGAAGCCGATGAATCCGACGGTTCATTTCTCTGCCTTTTCCCAATTCTCAATATTGTTACTAATATTGACCGTGATCATCTCGATCACTATAAAAACCAGGATGCTATTGACGAGGCTTTTGTGCACTTCATGAACAAGGTACCGTTTTATGGCAGAAATATTGTCTGCGGGGATGATCCGGGAGTACGGCGCGTTCTTCCTCGTCTGAAGCGCCCATTCACTACCTATGGTTTTGGTCCGGATAACGATATTCGGGCGGAAGTCCTGCACTGTGGAGCGGACTCCCGTTTCCGTGTTATCATCAAAGACTGCGACTGCGGCCAGGTCACTCTTCCGCAGCCTGGAAGGCACAATGTTTTAAACGCTCTTGGCGCTATAGGGGTGGCTCTTGAAGCGAATATTTCTTCTGAAATCTGCATTAAAGGACTCGCAAACTTTAGCGGCCTAGGTCGGCGCTTTGAACATAAAGGAGAACGCGACGGTGTTCTTGTGATAGATGACTACGGGCATCATCCCACAGAAATTGCGGCAACATTGAATACAGCCCGCCTAGTTTATCCTGAAAAAAGA
>CAYWQK010000052.1:5886-8131 GCA_964460575.1 uncultured Desulfovibrionaceae bacterium
GTCGTTGCTTTCCAACCTCATCGTTTTTCACGCACTCAAGCTCTATTTGCAGAATTTTGCACGTTATTTCGCGATGTTGATAAGCTTCTTCTCATTGAAATCTATCCGGCCTCCGAAGCCCCCATTCCAGGGGTCAACAGCCAGAACCTTGCCCAAGGCATCCGCCAAGTATCCAGTACTGACGTTGACTGTTTCCAAAACGTTGATGAACTCGCCGCTGCTCTGCCTAGCATTCTTCGCCCTGGCGATCTGCTTCTTACGCTTGGAGCCGGCAATATTACAACACTTGGACCCAAGTTTCTTAATGCTAACTGAGAGCAAACCATGCGCATTATCAACACTCCAGTTCTCTCTGACCTCACCACTATCAGCCTAGGCGGACCAGCTATTGCCCTGATCCTCGTTGAAGGACAAGCTGATCTTGAGCGCCTCGCTTCCGAACTGGAGCGCCTTGGGGGTCGGCCTTTTATGATGGGCAGAGGCAGTAATCTTATCGCTGCCGATGGGGCGCTACCTATAACTTTAGTTGGCCTTTCCCCTTATGAGGATCCAACACTTTTGGAAGAAAAGAACGGCATAGCATATGTGCATGTAAGTGCTGGATGCTCTCTGCCAAAGTTAATCAGCTGGTGCGCCCGCCGCGGACTCTCGGGACTTGAAGGATTATCTGGAATACCAGGACAAATCGGCGGCGCACTCAGAATGAATGCGGGATCGTTCGGCATGTCTTTTACAGATATCGTCACGGAAGTTCAGCTCTATTCTCCCCGTTTTGGCTATAGGACCATCAAACGCAATAGCCTGCAGCCTAGCTATCGGCATACTGCCTTTCCTGAAGATTCAGACGATACGCTTATTCTTTCCGCAACACTTAAACTCGTCCACGGGAATCCTTCTATCTGCCGTGACACTATAAAGAACTATCTGCTCCGCAAGGCTTCAGTACAGCCTGTACATGCGCACAGCGCAGGATGTGCCTTTGCCAATCCACCAGGGCACTCGGCAGGAAAACTTCTTGATGCCGCCGGCTTCAAAGGAAAAAGCCTTGGAGGGATGGCCTTCTCTGAAAAGCATGCCAACTTTCTCGTCAATCTCGGACAGGGGACCAGTTCTCAAGCTCTGGAGCTGCTGCATATTGCGCGAGAAACAATTATACAGCGCTTTGGCATTTCCCTGTCTCTGGAGGTAAAAATTCTGTCATGAAACTTTTCTATCGCAATAGAGGCAATAGCTACGTCTCCTCACGCCGTCAGCACCCCCCCACCAAGCCTATTCAAGTACCTACAACAAGCCTTCTTAAGTGGATTTGCGGCATTGCACTTGTGCTTTTTTTGTTCCTTGGCATTGGCATTGGCTGTTTTCAACTATACCACTTTGCAACTACTGCCGAATGCTTCGCAATTAAAGACGTTGCTGTCTACGGCTTATCGCAGCTCTCAGAACAAGATATTCTCTCCATATCTGGACTGCATCCAGGGATGAATTGCTTCACCGTCAGTATCTACGATGTAGAAAGAAATATCTATAAAAATCCATGGATTGCCAGCGTTTCCGTACAACGGCATTTGCCAAGCAGTTTTGAGATTCATGTTACAGAGCACAAACCTGCCTTCTGGATGCTTGTTGATGGAGTACTGAATTATGCCGATGTACGAGGTAATGTCATTGCGCCTGTACAGTCTGACAAATTCACATCTCTGCCTATTTAAGACATCCCCGCGGGCGGCGAATCGCTAAGGGCTGCTGTGGCGCGGCGTCGCGCCGATCTACATAACACGCAGCTTTCCTTAGATATGAACATGGCCTCTACGGTCCGGCTTAATCCAGGAAGAGACATAGAAATTGTCATGCGCAATGGAGGACTCTCCATTCATATCCAGTTTGATAATTGGGCAGACAACCTCGCCAGACTTGATATTCTGCTTCGAGATCTAGCGCGCAGAAGAGAGTTAAAATCAACGAAAACCATTTGGGTATGCGACGGTCTGGCATGGGTCACGCCGTACAAAACGTACAAAAATTAGAAATACTTTTTCTTCTTTCATAACAAAGATGGTTATCTTCTTTTTCTGCTTCGAAATTTGTTTTTTTTCGGATATTTCCCTAGACTTTTATAAAAAAATGTGTTGCAAGTAGACGTTACGCAGGCAAGAAAATTCTTTGATATGGCAACAAATACTGGTTGCCTGACAAAATGAAATTTATCTTCCATAGGCCCTAAACCTTCTAGCTTGCTGTCCCCTTT
>CAYWQK010000052.1:8141-9303 GCA_964460575.1 uncultured Desulfovibrionaceae bacterium
CCCTTTAACCGTGCAGTTCATCTCTTCTCCCAATTTCATACTGCGCTAAATGAAGAATTCAGATTAGTTAAGGAGAAAAGCATGCCCCAGTCGGATATTATTGTCGGCCTTGACATGGGCACGACTAAAATCTGTGCCATTGTTGGGCGCATCGCCGATTCGGGAGACATTGAGGTCATCGGTATCGGCAGCAGTCCATCTACCGGATTACGAAAGGGCGTCGTGGTCAATATTGATCAGACCGTCAGCGCAATACGCAGAGCATTGGATGAAGCCGAAACCATGGCTGGCTGCCAAATTGATACTGTTTATACCGGCATAGCCGGTTCTCACATAAAAAGTTTTGACAGCCACGGTGTTGTTGCCGTCAATAGCGGAGAAGTTACTCAAGACGTTATTGACCGCGCCATGGAGGCTGCCAAAGCCGTTGCCATTCCTCAGGGGTACAAAGTTCTCCATACCCTTGCACAGGAATACATTGTTGACGAACAACGCGGAATCATTGATCCTCTCGGGATGTCCGGCGTTCGTCTTGAAGTACGCGTTCATATCGTGACCGGAGCGGTAAGCTCTGCCCTAAATATCGAACGCTGCTGTGAAAAAAGTGATCTTACTGTCGCTGACACGGTATTGGAATCCCTGGCTTCTAGCTTGGCTGTCCTTACCGATGAAGAACGGGAAATCGGTGTTGCAATTGTGGATCTTGGCGGAGGCACCTGTGACATCGCCGTCATTGCAAATGGAACTATTCGATTTACCAGCGTTTTGCCACTTGGCGGTCAAAACCTCACCAACGATATCGCGGTTGTGATGGGAACCCCCATAGCTGCTGCTGAAAGGATAAAAGTAAGGCACGGATGTGCGATATCCTCCATGGTGAGACCTGATGAGTACATTGAGGTACCCAGCGTGGGCGGTCGTGGACCGAGAAGACTCCAACGCCAAATTCTTGCAGATATCTGCGAGCCACGCATGGAAGAAATCCTGACACTTGTAGATCAAGAGCTTGAGCGCTCTAAATTTAAAAAATATATTGGAGCGGGGGTAGTATTAACTGGCGGTTGCGCATTGCTGCAGGGAAGTCAGGAACTCGCTGAAAGCATCTTTGGCGTTCCTACACGCATAGGATATCCGCGCAATGTGAGCGGCTTGAGAGACATGG
>CAYWQK010000053.1:0-9260 GCA_964460575.1 uncultured Desulfovibrionaceae bacterium
CACATGGAAGGATCTGGGCCTGCCCTCGCTGCGGGACGTTCCGGCATCCGATCGCCTGCCCGCGCCCGAAATGCTTGCCCGCGGCGGATTCGCGGGAAGAAGTGGAAGCCCTCTTGGCCAGGGCACTGGGCTTTGGCGATGAATAGCAAAAACCGGTGGAAACGCCGCTGGGTACGCGCGTTATCCGCCGCGAACTCTTACCTGCATATGGTTGCAAAAGAGTTTGACAGAAGGGAAGGTATGCGAATTACATTCTTCCGACGCTGGAAAAGCCTTATGAAATCTGGCTCAAACAGCACGAAGATGGAAATCTCAGAGAAAACTATATCGGCCTGTTTCAAGAAACAAAAAATGCCCTGCTTGTCGTGGTGCGCATCAACCGCGACGGATCGCTGCTTTGGAACATCATGCAACGGGAAGAAAAAATGGACAATCTCCGAAAAGGGATGCTTGTCCATCAAGGAAGAAAGAAAAAAGGCTGATCCGGTGTCCGAAACCCTGTCAGGAATATCCGGTCCAGCAGGGTCTTTCAGCCGCGCATCGCTCCGGCAAGCCCGCGGTTTCGCGCCCTGAATCAGCCTCGAAAAGAAGATAGCCGTGATCAGGTAAACTGTCAAGTTTCAATCCACGCGCCCGCGAGGGGCGCGACTAGGGCACGCCCTGCTTGTCGTGGTGCGCATCAACCGCGACGGATCGCTTCTGTGGAATATGATGAATCGAAAAGACAAGGGTATGGACAGACTTAGAGGAGGTTTGCTTGTTTGTAGAAAAAAAGAAAGCTGATTCGGTGTTGCGCCGCCCTGACAGGAATATCCAGTCCAGCAGAGCCTTTCAACGTTAATAAAACTATGTGCCGCAGTACAAAAATTGAACAAATACCGAAGACAAGAGGACTGAAACAGAGGGGACGAAGCCCAACTTCAAGGGAATTATTTTAAAAGTAATTCTTCCATTGCCGACATGGCCTGATATCGTTAAAATCCTTTGCCGTTTTGCGCGCTAAACTGTGCCAATTCTCCCGCTAAGTTAGTTCACGCGCCATAGGCACAAATGTCTTATGGTGTGTTCTTCTATGACCACGCTTGTTTCCGCAAACGGTTTCTATCCAAGTGCATGTCATCGCGGCTCTGCGCTGCGTTTAGGATCTTTTGAGCCAGCTTTTTTCCTCGCCTCGGGCCAGGCGGCGGATATTGGCGCGGTGCGACCAGTAGACGGCAGTCATGATGATCAGCGCGAGCGGAAGCACGTTCCACGCGCCGGAAAGAGCGAGAAGGATAGGAAAGAGCGTGACCAGCGTAAGCGATCCAAGCGACACATATTCCGATTTCCAGATGACGAAGAGGCAGACAAGAGCGGAGATTAAAAGCTGCCAGAGAGCCAAGGGAATGAGCACGCCGATGGATGTGGCCACGGCCTTGCCACCCTTGAAGCGCAGAAAGCAGGAGAAGAGGTGTCCGGCAATGGCGGCAAGCGCGGTCAGCGTCCAGAAAAGGGGGCTTCCGTGCATGGCGCATGCGGCAATGCTAACAGGGACGGCGCCTTTAAGGATATCGCAGGCGAGTGTCATCACGCCGTATTTCTTGCCGCAGAGTCTGGCGACGTTGGTTGAGCCCACGTTGCCGCTTCCGCCTTCACGAGGGTCTATATGGCAGAAGGTCTTGGCAATAATCAGCCCGAAGGGAATGGATCCGGCGAGGTAGGCGATGGCAATCCAGAGGATAGTTAGCATGGGGCGGACTCTTTGTTGACTGCGGTGGAAGAGAGAAGGCGGACTTCAGCAAGGGCAACGTCGCCCGTCAGCGGGCTGATGCTGCCAAGCCTTGCTTCTATTTCCATGCCCGGGCGGGCGCCTTCGGGGAAGAGGGGGCGGCGTCCGCGAACAATAAGCTGCTCGTATGGAAAGTTGATGGTTAGAAGCGTGTCGGTTTCATCTGTGATGACGCCGGACCTCCAGATATCGCCCTGCTGTTGGAGAGCGGTGAGCTTCCAATAGCGGGTGCGTAGCCGCTGCACAGTCTGGGCTGCGTCAAGACGTATACAAAGGAAAAGGAGGATCTGCTTCATTTCCTTTTGGCTCCAGCGGGGCGCGCCGTACTCTAGCATATGCAGGATCTGTGCCTCGTTGATCAGATCCGGGTAGCGGCGGAGGGGCGAAGTAACTGTGGCGTAGCGCGCCTCGCCTACGCTTCTGTGGGGTAAGGGCGCGGTATCGAGCGCTGCCGGCGCCAAAAACTTGACGATGCGCGCAATATCCAGCGGATGCGTCCAGATGCCAGAGGCTTCCGGTGGCGCCTCCACGTTCTGGGTGCGGAAAATCAGCGCGGCGCCCTGGTTGTCAGCCCAGGCGGCAAGACCGGCGTTGGCGGCCATCATCTGCTCGGCGATAATCATGTGCGCCCGCGGTGCTTCCGGCTCAAAAAAAAGCTCTACGCGGCAGTCTGCGGAGTCCGGATCCCCATGGATAACAATGGATTGGTCGGGCTTGGCGATGATGATAGCACCGGATGCCACGCGGAACTTCCGCCTAGCCTCTGCCAGCGCGAGTCCTAGGCGAAGCTGTTCCGCATAGGGCAGGGCGGGGTTTTCCTGCCCGTCCAACGCGGCGTCACAGTCTTCATAGTTCAAATTAGCGGCGACTTTCGCAAGTCCGGCGGAGGGGCAGCAGGATACTAGCTCGCCCGTGGGCGCGATATCGCAGGAGACAAGAAGCGCAGGCCGCGTTTCGCCGGCAAAGAGGCTGTAGTGCCACTCGCTCAGCGACTGCGGCAGCATATTCGAAACGCCTTCCGGCAGGTAGAGGCTTGTTGCGCGGGTGCGCACGGTCTTATCTAGCTCGCTGTCAAAGGGCCAGCGCAGAGCGGGGCAGGCTAAGGCCAGAGTCAGCTTCCAGCCGCCGCCTTCGCGCGGGGCGATGTGGAAGGCGTCGTCAATATCGCGGGTGGAGGCGCTATCGATGCTGATGAAGGGCAAAGGGCAAAGCTCCCCTTCTTCCGGCAGAGATGTGAGCGCCTCAATGGCGCCGGCATGGCGCTGCGACCAGGCATCGCCCGCCTCATAGCCTGATCGGTCAAGCCATACGTTGTAGTGCGGCCCGGCAAGCCCCCAGGCCTGAGCCAGATGGAGCGTCATAAAGGGCCTGTCCGGCAGGGAGCGGGTGATCTGCTGCCACATGCCGTCATCCGGCATACCGTGGCCGGATAGCCGCCGCATGATAAGCGTGCGCACGGTTTCAAGCACATCGGCGTCCAGCGCGGCAAGGTCCTTTTCTTCCGGCGGATTTCTGCCCTGTTCAAAAGTGCTCCAGAGCGTTTTTACCAGAGCGGATCCCTGCTTGATGATGCGTTCGCGCGATTTTTCTCGGGCTTGCTCCTCCAGCTTTTTGGCTGTTTTTTCAGCGTCAAGCACTTCAAAAAACGGCGGCTGGAACTTAAAGTGCGTTTTGCAGGCCAAGAGTACTCGTCCGCAGGCGGCCACAAGATCGCAGTCGGTATCGTCGCCGGCAAGTCCGGCAAACCATTCCGCCGTAGCCTGGTTTATTTCCCCCTGGGCCAGTTCCCACCATTCTATGGGATTTAGCCCCTGCATAAGCTCTGCTCTGCGGGCAATATGTTTTTCCAGCTCGGCAACGGCGCTGTCCTTGGTGGCGGCCGGAGCCTCCTGCGGACCGGACCATGGAAGCAGGCGCGAGGCGGAAAGGGGGGTTTCGCGCCGGTTTTGAAGGAGCAAGCGCAACTTGTCGCCCTGCGCGTCCAGTACCCACGCGGTCTGCGGGTTGTTGCCTTGCATGAATTCCACAATGCAGCCGGCGAGCGGATAGCGTATCAGCCCTGCACTCATTGGCGTATCCTGGGCAAGAAGTTAGGGTAGAGGGGGAGGGGAATATCCGCTCCTCAAAGCCGGCGCTTAGTGCTTGAAAGAGCGCTGTCCGGTAAAGACCATGGCCACCTGAGGCGTGGCTTCGTTAACGGCGGCAATCACCTCATCATCGCGGATAGAGCCGCCGGGCTGGGCAATGGCCGTTACGCCCTGGGCCATGCAGGCGTCCACACCGTCTCGGAAGGGGAAGAAACCGTCGGAAACCAGCACAGAGCCCTTGAGCCCGCCGCAGGCAGCCTTTGTTTCCTCTTCAATAGCGGCCAGAGACGCCGCGGCTTCCTGGTCCGTTAGGGCTTTTTGCTTGAGTTGATAGAGAGAGCAGCGCAAGCGGTCAAAGGCCAAAAGATCGGCGTGCTTGGTGTAAGCTTTAAAGGTGGCCAGCTCCACGCAGCCCACGCGGTCCTGCTCGCCAGTGCCAATGGCCACGGTGGCGCCGTTTTTCGCGAAGATTACGGAATTGGAGGTCACGCCGGATTCCACAGCCCAGGCAAAAAGCAGGTCATCCGTCTCCTGGGCGTTTGGCTTGCGGGCAGTCACTGTTACGCCGTCCCTAGTGGCCTGCGCGGGCAAAAAATCCTCTGGTGTGCGGATGCGGTTGACAAAGGACTGCTGGAGTACAAGCCCGCCGTCGGCTAGGCTCTTGATATCGAGGAAGGGGATGCCGACGAGATTCTCAAGGCCGGCCAGCTGCGGCAGCTCGAAAATCCGCAGGTTCTTGCGGCTGGACAGGCGCGAAATAGTGCCTTCCTCAAAGGCTGGGGCGGCAATCACCTCAAAGTAGCTGGAGGCAATAAGCTCTGCCGTGGGCATGTCCATGGGCCTGTTTACGACCACGGCTCCGCCAAAAGCGGCGATGCGATCGCAGCGGTAGGCCTTTTTTAGCGCGTCGCAAAGTCCTAGATCCGACCAAGCCGCGCCGCAGGGGTTGTTGTGTTTGAGGATTACGGCGGCCGGCCGGCTGGCAAGATACTGAAGGATATTTACACCGTTGTCCACATCGGTGAGATTTGTCTTGCCCGGGTGTTTGCCGGATTGGATCATCTGGGCTTCTGTTAGGCAGGAAACAATGCCGCCCGGTCCCCGCCATTCGCGGCCGTCAAGGCTCAGACGGCCTTCTTTGAGGGCGTAGAGAGCTGCTGGCTGATCGGGGTTTTCCCCATAGCGCAGGCCCCGTGTTTCACCGCCGATATTCCAGCTGCGCCGGACATAGCGAAGCGTGCTTTCCCCAAGGGTGAGGGTCAGCTCATCGGGGAAGTGATCCTTGACCAAGGTGCGGTACATAGCCTTGAGGTCGGGAGCGTTAGTATTGGACATGCGAATCCTCATTGTCTGAATAGGTAGAAAAAGAGCGCTTCTCTGAGGAGAAGGCGTTCCGGCGGCTGAAAGCAGGTTAACGTGCGCGGCCTCGGGCACTTTTCTCCCGCTGGAAAGCGCGGGCGGGCTTGCCTTCCGCGTGTCTGCTCATAGCACAGCTTGCCGCGGAGGGCAAACCTTGGCGGTGCGCCGTCCTGTCAAGAAGATCGGCAATACCGCCGCATGGCGTCTCCGGCGGCCGCGCCCGAGGCCAGCGCCCAATGCAGGTTAAATCCGCCAAGCAAGCCGGTGATATCCAGAAGCTCGCCCGCTAGATATAGTCCCGGTGCTATGAGGCTTTCCATGGTGCGGGGATTCGCGCCGCGGGTTAGCACGCCGCCGCTGGCCACTTCGGCTTTGGCCATGCCCGCTGTTTTTTCTGGAAACAGCGCGTACCTGTGCACTGTATCGCCGAGGATATCCCGCTGTGCGCGGTTCCACTGAGCAAGGCGTTCCGGCGGATCAGCTGGGATTGTTTTTTTCCCTGCCTGAGGCTTTCCCGTGCGCAGGGCGTAAAGCGCGGCCTCAGTCAGGATATCCGCCAGCCTGTTGGGCAGGAAGTGGCGGAGCAGAGGCCGCAGGGAGGCGCGGCGCCATTCCGGCTGATCCGGGAGCTCATTTATGGAGACATTGGGCAAAAAATCCAGAATGAGGGGCTCGCCCGCCCGCCAGAAGCAGGAGGCCACAAGTGCAGCCGGTCCGCTTAGCCCCGCGTGGGTGAAA
Source organism: uncultured Desulfovibrionaceae bacterium (assembly GCA_964460575.1). Classification (GTDB taxonomy): domain Bacteria; phylum Desulfobacterota; class Desulfovibrionia; order Desulfovibrionales; family Desulfovibrionaceae; genus Avidesulfovibrio. Next base: position 5,953 of record CAYWQK010000053.1, read on the forward strand.
AGCAGAGAGCGGATAAGGCGGCGTCCGCCCAGCGTCAGACCGACATCGGCGCTTACGCCGGAAAGATTCCGCATGGGGTGTCCTTCTGGCAGGATGAGCGGGGTGAGAGCGGGGCGGAAGGGTGCGCACTTGTGCCCCAGCCTGGCGGCAAAGGCAAGCCCAGCGTCCGTAGCGCCGCAGGCGGGCCAGGCTGGGCTGCCCGTAGCCAGAAGCAGGCAGCGCGAGGCGATGGAAACTTCCTGTCCCTCCGCGTCAAAGCGTGTAAGAAAGCCCTCCGGTGTTTTGGCAACGTCAAGCGCTTTATAGCGCATGAAAAAACGCGCGCCTTGGCGGATGGCCCGTTCTGCCAGAGCCTTGGCAAAGCGCGAGGCTGGTTGCAGCCCAAAAATCTGCCCATACTCCCGTTCTTCCCAGGCAAGTCCCAGATCCGCTATTAATCCCAGCACAGCTTTTGGCGGGAAGCGGCGCAGGCATGAGGCGGCAAAGTTCGGATCTTGGCCTACGTAATCCCGCACGCTCACATCAAGGTTGGTTATATTGCCCATGCCGCCGCCGGCTAGGCAGAGCTTGCGGCCGGGGATGGGGTTGGCATCTGCCGCGAAGACACACGGAACGGGCTGCTCTTTTTTTGGGATCGTAGCGCGGAAGGCCGCCATCAGTCCGGCTGCGCCGGCGCCAAGAATCAAAATGTCGCAGCGGTCGGGCATTGTCTCTCCGTTATTCGGTTCATCCGCTTTCCTTATGGGGTTTAAGCCCTCAGTCGAGAGATTAATAGGTACGAACCATAGGCAAAGGGGCGGGGGAAAGCAAGAGCTTTGTTTTCCGCGCAGGGCGCTCGACAAGGATTTCTGAAAGAAGGCCAAGGGATTAACCTGGGCGCTGGCTTTCGGACTATCCGTTTTGCGCGCCACGGGCGGGAGAGAATACGTTTTTTTTGTTCTGCTGGGATAAAGCTGCGCGGTAAACGCGTTTCCGTGTGTCATTTTCTTCAGGAGTGAAGAGAAGCAGCGGGAGTACCGCGGTTGGAATTTTCTTGCCTTTTTGCCTTTCCTGCCATACCGTGCTTTACGGCGGCGGGGCATGCCGCGTCGGCCTGCAACCGCTAGGACTCCCCGGCGAAGGAGGCGGGGGAGTGTCAATTTTCCTGACAAAAGAACGGCGTGCGCTGCAAGCAGGCCGGTTTAGACGGAGAAACGCATGATTAACCTTACTGATGCCGCCCGCGAAGAGATTTCGAGTTTTTTCGCGAACCAGAAGAAAACACCGCTCCGCGTGTATTTTTGGGACGGCGGCTGCCACTGCTCATCCAGGCTTGCCGTGAAGCAGGACGAGCCTGGCCCCAAAGACGCAACCTGCGAGGTGGACGGCATTACCTTCTGCATGGACAAGACGCTTTTGGCCGAGACCGGCGGCGTGACTGTTGACCTTATCCATTCCGGACTGACCGCTATCGCGAAAAATCCGGATTATGTTCTCTGTTCCTGCAAAATCGGAAGCGGATTAGCCCATTAAGCGGCTTGCCTCCGAGAGGATCCGCCGCAGGTGTGGATCCGCCCTTTTAATCCTTCAAACCGTATGGAGAATAACGGCATGATTATCGTTACCGATACCGCTCGCAAGGAATTGGAAGGCTATTTTTCCGGACAGGAAAAGCAGCCAATCCGTGTTTTTTTGACCTCCGGCTGCGGCGGTTCCCAGTTGCAGCTTGTGCTTGACGGCCCCACGGACGCCGATAGCACCTACGAAGTAGAAGGCTTCCCCTTCTGCATTGACAAGGAACTAGAGGAAACCGTGGGCGATGTGAACATTGATGTTACCTACATGGGTTTTGTGATGACCACGGAAAGGCCCTTGCCCGAATCCGCCGGCTGCGGCGGCTGCTGCAGCTCCTGCGGAAGCCATGCGGAAGAAGAAGGCGGCTGTGCTTCCGACAGCGCTGAAGCCTAAGCGTCTAGGTACTTTTTTTAGTGAACGCAACGCCCCCGCGCGCTTCCGGAAACGCAGGAAGCGCGCGGGGGCTTTTTGCGCCGCGGGGCGTGAAGCCGTTTTTTGTCCATTTTTCCCAGTGCGGGCTAACTAAAGAAATAACGAAGCAGTGCCACGGAAGCCATGCCAGTCGCGATGGTTCCGAAAAAGTTTTTGGTTTTTGCGGCAACAAGCAGGGTAGGAATAGTGGCGATGAGGAAGATATTTTTGGGGGTAAGGTTGAGCGTTTCCCCCTGCATGAAAATATCCGGCCCCAAGAGGGCGGCTAGCACGGAAATGGGGATGAAGGAGAGCCAGAGCCTAGCCGTTTTGGAGAGGGATTCGGCTTTCAGCGCTGCCATGGGCAGGCAGCGGGGAATATAGGTCACAACAGAGCAGGCGGCAATGGCCAGCCACAGTTCTTCGGGCGAGTTCATAGCGTTTTCTCTAAGCGTTTGGCGAGGAGTACACCGAGTGTGGCGGTAGCGAGCGTAGCAAGAATGACACTCCACTGCCCAAGCCCTGCCAGCTTGAGTGCCACGGAGAGAACCATGGCAAAAATGGCCAGCGCGGTATGCAGATGCCGGACACACATGGGCGCAAGCAGGGCGATGAACATAGCAATCAGCGCATAATCAAGGCCATAGGGGCGGACATCCCTAAGCAGGCTGCCGAAAACAGCGCCCGCGGCGCCGCCGAAAACCCAGGAGGCATGGGATAGCGCATTGCAGGAAAAAAGCGTCGTGAGATTTGCCGGCCGGCCGCGGTTGAAGGCGGAAATGTGCATGGCAAAGGTTTCGTCGGTGATTTCGTAGGCAAAAAGGCACTTTTGGAGCAGAGAGAGCCGGGTTAAGTGGGGCGAAAGTGCCGCGGACATGAGCAGGTGGCGGAGGTTGACTACCATGACCGTGAGGGCGATGGACGCAGCGCCCATGCCAGCCGCCCAGAGGTTGACAAACACGAACTGTCCGGAGCCCGCGTAGAGCGTGATGGAAAGGAGCACGGCCAGCGCGGGGGGTATGCCGGCCTTTACGGCCAGCACGCCGTAGGCAAAACCCACGGGCACATAGCCCAAGGCAATGGGCAGGGCGCGCAGCGCGCCTTCGCGAAAAGGTGACGGAATCTTTTTCATCGTCAATGAACCTATCTTACTTTCGCGGCGAACACAATGCGCCATTGGCGCTTTTGGTAATCCGGCATCCTGCCTAGGATTTTTGCGGAACGGCGGCGCGGTGCCTGCAAAAAAGACTTGACAGCCTTTTGAGAGTGACATATATAGCCTTTCGCAACGCGGGAGTAACTCAGTGGTAGAGTGCAACCTTGCCAAGGTTGAAGTCGCGGGT
>CAYWQK010000054.1:0-8693 GCA_964460575.1 uncultured Desulfovibrionaceae bacterium
GGAGGCGAATCTCTTGGCTCAGAGCTGCATTTGTTTCATCTTGAACGGCAATTTCATCTTCAATGGATTCGAGACTGTCATTGAGGTTTTGATAAACGATAACACTCTGAGATCCCCAGAGGAGTCGAAAAAGCAGGACGAGATTCATAAGCAGCGACATTCCCAGAATGGCATATTGCCAGACTTTGGCGCGGAAGGGCTCGGCAGTTTTCATGAACAGTGCCTTTCGTTTAGTGTCATGAAAAAGCGTCGGAAGTAGTTGAAGCCGGAAGACAGCGTCAGAGCCAATGCGGCATATAGAAGGATAAGCCCTATTTCATGTAGTGGTAGACCCAAAAGAGGATAATGTAGCAATAAGGGAATGATCGCTGAGATTTGAAAGACTGTTTTCAGCTTCCCGCCGCGGTCTGCAGCAATAATAATGCCTTCATCCGCAGCAACAGCGCGTAGTCCTGTGACAGCAAGTTCTCTGCACAGGATAAGAAGCACAATCCATGCCGAAACCCACCCACGTTCTACTAACATAACAAGAATAGAGCATATAAGCACTTTATCTGCTAGCGGGTCAAGGAATTTCCCTACTGTGGAAACAAGGTTCCACCTACGTGCGATCATCCCATCGAGATAATCGGTAGCCGACGCAGCACCAAACATAAGTGCTGCGAAAAAACAGGTTATCGGGCCAGGAAAATAGAGCAGCACTACGATAGGAAGTACAAAAAACATACGTGACAGGCTGATCCAGTTTGCCAGATTTATTTGCCTCATTATGCCACCTGTGGAAGATACCTTATGGTCGTTAGCCTAGATGTCTTTTTTGAACCTTTACTCAAGCGCAAGGAAAAGCGGTTGGGGCTGTATTAGATTGCAAGTTGGAGAAGGGAATGCTGTCTTTTGGCTGTACGTCGCTCCCAAGTGTGTCTGTGCATTCAGCATGCAAATTGTTTTTGTACGCGACAGCACTATACTTTCCGTAAATTTGTTCAATTCCTTTTTCCTGGATTTGGTCGTTTGGCTAGCTGCTGTAGTTTTGCCGGCTGCCTCTGAGTGTTTTGGGAACGAGTGGGGGGTATGCTGACTTTGGCTTGGGGAATGGATGCTGCAGGTTGTCCTGCCGCTGCCTGAATACGGTTTAGAATAGTATTTTGAATCCATTTACTATCAAGCCAGTCGATAGGCTGCACCTGATAACCGTTGAGCAGAATGCCAAAATGGAGGTGATCGCCGCCGGCAAGGCCTGTTGCGCCTGTGTTACCGATAACGTCACCGGTGTGCTTGTGATCGCCTACTTTGACCTGAATATGGCTTAGATGGGAATAAAGCGACATTAATCCAAGCCCATGATCTATAACCACAAGATTGCCATAAATGCCCAGAGGCCCAGCGTACACTACTATACCGCTGTTAGCAGCAGGTACAGGTGCATTGGCCACAGAAGCCAGGTCAATACCCATGTGGGTTTGATGGTCAATAATTTGGTTTTGGTAGATGTAGTCACGGCTGTCGCCAAAGGCAGCGCGCGCGGCAGAACGAGGCAGGCGCAGAAACGCACCGGACCAGAGCATCTCGGGTGCTGTTTTTGCAGCGAGCCCACGTAAAACAGCTTCGTTTTGGAGCCGAACCTCATTATTAATTTTGATGTAGCGCTCAAGTGGAGTAAGGTCTCCGCCTGGCAGGATTTCTTCAAAATCTTGAGCTTTGCGATTGATGAATCCATCTGAAATATTGAGTTTATCGTTGCGGAAATTCCGCTTTATAAGATGAATCGTAGGGCGGTAGCGCCCAACGTTACCGGCGCCGTCTTCAGCGATGATTTCGGGCAGAAAGGTCTCTTCTGTTAGGTGGATGGGGTAGGCGATAAAACATACATACAGACCGTTCTTCTGAAGAAAGGCGGGGAAGAAGATATCGCCTACCTGTATGCCGGTTTTCACTACGTCTTCCGAAAGAGAGAAGGCAATAGCGGTAACACTGCCCCTGTGTAGATTAGGCGCAGTACTGCGGACATATATGCGCGGCGGTTGGGAGTCGATAGTGAGTTTGCGTTTGATCGTAGTACTGTTGCCAAAGCCGAAGCCGGACCAAGAAGCGTCTCGCGCGGTAATTTCAAGGTCAAAGCTACCATCTTTGAGTTTCGCAGGCGCGAGTGAAAACTCTACATTTTGTTCATTGGGGGTGTTGGGAAAAGATTTGTCAAGAACAGTCACCGGTTCTCCGCTATAACGGATAATGGCTTTTACGGATTTTAGTCCGGAGGAATCCGTAATGCTGAGGTGGAGTGTTTGATCCATTGATGCGCGGCCTGAATCTGGCTTAAGCTGTACATCTGGACCGGAGAGATCATGAAGGAGCACGTAGCAAAAGACAGCGACAAGGCAGACAATAAAGGAAGCTAGCACGGTGCGCAGTATGGATTTGCGATTTCTTGACGGGGCTGGCTTGGGTTTTGGAAGCCTTTTAAATTTGTTGGTCACAGTTTTGTCCTCCAGAGCGGCAGACATGAAAAGGACGAATATTCAGTACGGTGCACTGCAAAACAGACTGATTTGTGTTACTCTCGTTGGCGGTAGCCATTGCCTTTAATTTTTACATACAGCAACAAAATACGCAAGCCTAGTCCTCCAAGGTAGGTATAGTTGCTTTTTTGCAATCTATGGATTGGGACAGACAAAGCGGCCTGTATATATGCTTAAGATAGTCGCGTGGCGATAACTAGATAATATACTGAAATAATTTATAAAATATTACAAAAAAAAACACAGCTAAATAAGCTCTCAGATACTCTGCTGTAACATGGAGAGGCTCAGTAAGGAATGCGGCCAGCTTCTCCCTTTTGGTACTGGGGAGACGCTGGCCGCAACTATTCGAATCTCGTAGAAAACACTAGAGCCACTTAAACCATTCATGCCAGTTGGAATTAAGCTTACGCCGATCGTTTTCAGAAAGTTGCTTTTGGTAACGGTGAAACGCTGCCGTGGCTTTTTCATTTGCGTGCGTGGAAACTTCGGGTACATCCGGGTACGTCTGTACAATGTACATATAGCGGTGCCATGCGGAACCGTACTTTTTCATATGCCAAAACATGTCGCCAAGGTACAGTTCATGCTCCGCCATGCGCTTGCGGCATTCGTGAACTTGTTCGGTGGATTTTTTGGCATATTCCGTATCAGGAAACTGTTGCTGCACACGGTTGAAATACTCCATAGCCTGTTCAACCATGGTAGTAGGCCTGTCAACAGAGATAAATTGATTCATGCTCGATAGGCCAATTTGGTAAAGTACATAAGGGATAGACGCATGGCGGGGATGAAGAGATTCAAATTCCTTGTACGCCTCGGCAGCCTCAACATACTTTTTCTGAAGGAAATAGGCATCGCCAAGAGAAAGTTCCGCTTCTATCGCATAAGGGCTGAATGGATAAGTATCCTTAATTTTGGCAAAATACTCTGCAGCTTTTTTATACTCCTTGTCCTGCATAGCATCGCGGGCAAGCTCGAAAGTTTCTTGCGCGGTATCTTCCGGCTTTGGAAGGAAAAAATAGTCGATAATCCCGCATGCGGGCAAAGAAACAATCACAGACAACAAAACGAGAATCCGGATAAACTTTATCACGAATGGAATTCCTTGCATATGGTTCCCTACTGTGAGGGTAGATAAGGAAGGTATATTCACTAGGCTGGCATTGGCTGTGAACCAGCGGGTCTTGACACTTTAGGCTTCAGAAAAAAACGGAATCAAGATTTGCCCAAAGGATGCTGCTGAAGATAGCTGAAAGCCGCGGTAGCTGCCGTTGCTCCGTCGCCTACAGCTGTAGCCACCTGGCGGCAAAGCTTGGAGCGGATATCACCTGCAGCAAAAACACCGGGCAAATTCGTCCTCATTTCCGTGTCCGTAAGGATAAAACCCTGTGGATCGCGCCGTATTTCCAGTGGCAAAAAACTGCTTTGCGGATCATGCCCGACAAAAACGAACAGTCCGGATACGTTTAGCTTAAGGACAGCGCCGCTTTCCGTATTTTCCACATGCACACAGGAAAGCGCACCTTGCCCCTCAAGATGAGTAACGCGGCTTCGCAGAATAGGCTCAATATTAGGCGTTTGAGTAATTTTTTCTTGAAGAAGGTGTGCGCCGCGATATTCGCCGCGACGATGGATAAGATAAAGTCTTTTGACTATGCGAGAAAGATAAAGTGATTCCTCCAGAGCCGCATTGCCACCGCCAACTACAGCAACCGTTTGTCCTTTAAAGAAATTACCGTCGCAAAGAGCGCAGTAAGAAACGCCGCGGCCTACAAAGGTTGACTCTTCCGGCAGGCCAAGCGGCTTGGGTGACGCGCCCGTGCAAATAATCACAGTGCGGGCAGCGAGCTGTTCGTCCCCTAGAGTCAATAGGTGGTAATTGTCCTGAGGCGTGAAGGACGTTACTGTTTCGGTATAGCGATCAAGGGGAAAATCAGCAAGGTGCGCGTTAAAAAGATCGGCAAGTTCCCACCCGGCAATTCCTTTGGGAAAGCCGGGGTAGTTGTCTATCTCTGAAGTGCGCAGCACTTGGCCACCAAGACCCACCATCTCCACCATGGCGGCATGAACGCCTGCACGACAAAGATATAGAGCCGATGTAAGCCCCGCCGGCCCTCCTCCTACGATGACCGCGTCATAACGCTTCATGCGAGCGCCTTTTCATCAAGCATGCGCACAAGGTTGGCCTTAGCTACAGCGCCAGTCACTTGCTCAACGATTGCTCCTCCCTTGAACAAAATCATGGTAGGGATGGCACGTATGCCATACTGGGCTGGAGTATTTGGATTTTCATCCACATTCATCTTTACGATGTTAACTCGTCCCTCGTATTCAGTGGCAAGTTCTTCAATAACAGGTCCAACAGCGCGGCAAGGTCCGCACCATGGAGCCCAAAAATCAACAAGGACAGGAAGTTCCGATTTGAGAACTTCAGCCTCGAACGCAGCATCATCAATCTGCTTTGCCATGACGGTTCCTCCTTAAAAATTCTGCGATACGCGCCGACGATACGGCAAAAGAAGTGGCCTATTTTTTGTAACTTTATGTATGAGTCTGATCTCTGTCAAGGTAATACCCAAAAAGAACATATGTCTAAAGACATAGGCAAACCCTCATGCTGTTGAACACGCCTTGTGCTAGAGCTAGGCGAATTTTCACAAAAATACAAGAAAGCGAGATGAGACAAGCGACTTTTATTGAAGTATTTCTGTGGTATTTTTCCAACTAAGAAGTTTTTTTCTTCTTCGATTAGTTATACGCTGTACACCAAGCCAGTATCCATTGAGTGATAGACACGAAATTTACTTTCTTTGGAGGCCATTTTCATAATAGATAATTCGCCATTTTCTCTATTAGTCTTTCATCCATTGGCTATAATTTGCAATATCATAAGATGTTGTACGTTCAATATAGTTTTCATATTTCATATTAAGTAAAGATCTTATCTTTCTCATATAATATAATTTATGCATTCCATAAGGAATGCTTTTATGGATTTTTAAGAGTGTTATAAAAATTCTTTGTCGCAGAGGTTCTGTCTTATAAAGCATAGAGTTTTGATCTTCCGTCCAAGCTGGTGCAAAAAAATTCTTTTATGGCCATCCGTAAGCGATAAGTATTTACAATTCACTGCGATGGGAAAGTTTTTGAAGAGCTTACTGTGTGATACAGTAGTCTTCTTTTTTTGAGAGGGCGGCGTTGACGGGAGAGCGTAAGGCGTGTAAAAAACGGATGAGCTAAAGAGAATTAGCGGAATTGGGTGTTTGGGGGAGGTGACGGAGCCCAACGGATATTTTTGAATATCTGTTGTTTCCCTGCCGCTGATAGAAACAATGGAAAACAACGATTCGACGTTACCCAGCAGACAGTTTGTACCGGATCCTGTACGTCTTCGGCTGCGAATGGTTCACGAGCAGCTTGAGAGGCAGGGAATTTCCGATGTCCATGTTCTTGATGCTATGAGCCGTGTACCTCGTCACTGCTTTGTGCCTGAGGCGTTATGGATGTCGGCTTATACAGCGTTTCCGCTGTCCATTGGGCATGGTCAGACCATTTCTCAGCCGTATGTGGTCGCTTTTATGAGCGAACAGCTTCGCATCAGCCCGAAAATGCGTGTGCTAGAGATTGGCACTGGTTCTGGTTACCAAGCGGCGGTACTGGCTGCAATGGGGGTACAGGTTTTTTCCGTTGAACGGGTTCCGGCCCTGCACAATGCTGCGCGTGAGCGCCTGCGGAATTTGGGTATAGAGGGGATAAGTCTCCGCCTTGCAGATGGTACCTTGGGCTGGCCGGAGCATGCTCCCTTTGACCGTATCATCGTTACAGCCGGCGGACCGAGGATACCCCTTCCGTTGCTGCGGCAGCTTGCCAACCCTGGAATCATGCTTATCCCTGTAGGCGATACCCCCAACGAGCAGCGCCTCATGAAGGTGGTCCGGCAGGAAGGGCGGCTTTCCGTTAATTCATTGGGCAGCGTGAATTTTGTTAACCTTATTGGCAGTCATGGCTGGGCCCGCCCTGCATAATCTGCTTGATGAGGCGGGATCCATTAAAGATATGCGCAGGCTGAGGCGCGTTTTTATAATGAATGCGTGTTAGTACGCGCCATAGCGGCGCATTTTTTGTTCCCCATAAAAAAGCAGAAGGAGTCGGTTTTATGGATACGAACTGTGGCCATTCGCAGCCGGATAAGGCTGTCTCGTTGGATCAGGCCATAAAAGAAAAAGCTGTGAAGGATACCTTGGCGGCCATCAAGAACAAAATTTTTGTTGTGAGCGGTAAAGGGGGAGTAGGCAAAAGCTCTGTAACAGTTAATCTCGCTGCTGCTCTTGCGCAAAAAGGATTGAAAGTCGGTGTTCTTGATGTGGACTTTCATGGTCCAAGCATTCCTCGTCTGCTTGGTACTGCCGCTACGCTTACTGCCAATGAAGCTGGAAAACTTATTCCCGTGCCTTGCGTTAACAACATTTCCATGGTTTCCGTAGACGCCCTGCGTAAGGAACGTGATAGTGCTATTATTTGGCGCGGACCCATTAAAAGCGGGGTCATCCGCCAGTTCCTTTCAGATGTAGTCTGGGGGCCGCTGGATGTTTTGTTTATCGACTCGCCTCCAGGCACAGGGGATGAGCATCTCACTGTTCTTGATACCATTCCGGACGCCGCGGCCGTGCTTGTTACAACTCCGCAGGAGGTTTCTCTCCAAGATGTCCGTAAGGCGTTGAACTTTTTGAAGCTGGCTAAAGCGCCCATTCTTGGCATTGTGGAAAATATGAGCGGTCTTATCTGTCCTCATTGCGGTAAAACCATTAATATTTTCCGCAAGGGCGGAGGGCAGGAGCTTGCTATAAAGGAATTGGTTTCCTTCCTGGGAGCAGTTCCTCTTGATCCATTGACAGTTGTGGCTGCTGATAGAGGGGTGCCGGCTGTCAACCTTAAAGAAGACAGCCCTGCGAAAACGGCTTTTCTCGCTATTGCCGAAAAGGTTATGAAAAAGCTCAAATAGCATTTGCTGTTTTCTAGCAATCGATAACGGCGCGCGGGCTTAATGTTTTGCGCGCCGTTTGCATTGAGTGCGTTTAGCACGTGGTCTTTGGGCAAATAAAATCCGCAAGGGCGTCCTTCTGTTATGTAGGTCACCCTTTGCTGCAATCTTTTGCCATGCGCGGGGTATGCGCTATTTTCCAGCGCGTGCCTTCGCGGGGATGGTGTTTTTAACTGTTGCGCTGCGCTGTGCCAATCGCCTAAGGCGTCGGAGCGGAATGGTTTTTATGTAGCCAATTGTTAGCAGAATCACGGCCATAGCTTCAGCCGCAAGGATGCGGAGTAGACGGGGGGAGTCGGCTGCATAGTCGGAGGGGAGCCAAAGCGCTGCCCAAGAGGGATTTGAATGGTGGATAACAATTCCCAATGTCGCGCATGCTCCGAGAACAGCAAAGGCGCTGAGCATCCATGTGGCTGAAGCGCGAAGGTTCCAGAGGGTGGATATGCGGGTAAAGGACCGTCTGAAGGGGAGGAGACACGTAGCCAGAGCAAGACAGAGCAGAGCAGCAGGCCATTGGAATGTGCTGAGAAGCGCGCAGAGGCTTCCTGTCAACAGGGCTGCTTCTGCAAGGCGAAAGGCAGCGCGCTTGCGATGCTGGATTCCTGGTGCGAGAAAGAGCAATCCTGTTCCACACAGTGCTGCCATAATATAGAAAAATTCTAGTATTAGCGGCGAGTTATAAGATATAAACCATTCTGCTGGCAATATGGATGTTGCAGGCATAACAGTTTGGAAGCAGAGTACCGTGCCGCTTAAAAAGGCAACCCCGCTTAGCAGGCTTGGGGCGTAAGCGCGCATCCAGCGCCCCGCTCCATAGAGTTTCCCGGAAGCGTTTTGTGTTTGGCAGTGGAGTTCATACAGTGCGAAGATAATCGCCGCGGCGATGAGGGGAATGAGGTAGTAGATGGCTCTGAAACAAATTAACGCGGCGAATACTCCCTTAGGTTCTGCTGTAGACAGGTTGAGGATAACAACCTCAAGTACACCAACACCGCCTGGCACATGGGAAAGCACCACCAAGACCATGCCCATTAAGTAACTTGGTAAAAATTGTACGAAAGAAACATTTGCGTCGGGCGGTAGCAGAACATACAGGCATGCACCGGCGCAAATCAGGTCGGATCCAGCAACTG
>CAYWQK010000055.1:0-6060 GCA_964460575.1 uncultured Desulfovibrionaceae bacterium
CGGCATGCCCTGCCGCCGTATCACCTGTTAACACGTAAAAACTGGAGAGCCAAAATTCCAGTTAAGGTGCGCCTTCTATCCTCCCCCTAAAAAGAGATTTTACGGCGCGGTTTGACAAAATGATACAAGATTTTTTCCAGCAAGGCCTTTATTTTTATCATATAAATCAGGAAGAAGAGTTAGTTACTGAGGCATGCGGTTTATTATGGGGTTAACGACAAGATTTACATTCATTGGTAAATTACCATTCGCGGGCTAGTCTTCCAAGTGCGCCTGGAGGAAGAGGCTCTTGGAAAGAGACTCAAAAAACTCCTGATAGGGACGGGGATTTTCAACAGGATACATCTGGTACTGGGCGCTGGCGCGGACTGTCATATGCCGGTCGCCGCGGGGGATCACCGAAACTGTCATCCTCAGTTGATAGCCGGAGAGCTTGGTGGCTGTAACCGCACCGAGATCGAGCGAAGCCTTGTCAATAACAAAGCCAAGGTCTTGGAGGGTAGCCAGCACGGCTTCCATGCACTTTTGTTTATTGTCAGTTTCAAAGTAGCGGGTTTGGATTTGGCGAAGTTTGAGTTGCTGCGCGCCGTCAGCGTCAAGCACACCGTCTTTTGCCGGCACAGCGCAGCCGACAAGCAGGAGCGCGAAGCAGAAAAGCGGTGCGAGGAGTTTCTTCATATTTCATTTGCCTCCAGAAAGACGGACTTTGAAAGTTTTTCATAGAAGCCCTTGTACACGTCCGTATCTGTGATTTGTTCGGCCGTGGTCGCTGTATTCTGGGAATTGTAGATGACGCGCTGGAAGGTTACGCGGACTGTGGATTCACCGGATTGAGCGGGACTGTCCAGCGCTTTTTCAATGAGGTCAGGCAGGAGGGAGGTAACGCTGTCAGCCGCGCTTGCCGCGGCTGTTTGGGCCGCCTTTGCGCCATAGCGCCGTGAAAGGCGGGCTGAGAGGGTGTTTTCCAGGTTTTTTCGAATAGCAGCAATATCTTTCGCGGACAAAACACTCTCGCCTGCTAGGGCCCTTTTTTCCTCTACAGGGCGCATGACCATGGAAGCTCGGATAATCTGGTAGCTGTCCACGGGCATGGTGGTTCTGCTAAGAAAGCTAAGGACTAAGGCGCCGGCGATCTGCGCGCCGCTTGTCGCGTCGCGTTTTTTGGAGGCGACTAGTACACCAAGGGGCACCTCGCTTTCTTCAATACTGAAGCCCAAATCCTGCAAAACGGCTGCTGCTGCGGCGAGCATTTGCCGTTTGTTTGTGGTGGCAAAGCGTCGCGTCTGAAGCTGGCGGTCCTGTAGTGTCGCCGGTGTGAACAGGAAGGCCTTTTCCGGAACGTGCGCAGCGCAGCCGTTTAGCAGGAGGAGCAGGCAGAGCGGGGCAGCAAGAAGGATGCTCTTCATGAATCCGCCCCGTGCCTAGAAGCTGGACTGACGGTAGCTGTAGTCGCGGACACGGCTATTCCTGTCAAACTTGATGATGATAGTTACCGTGCGCTGATTGGTGGAAACAGCGCCTGTGGATTTTTCGCCGCCAAAGCCCAAGGCGCCAAGAAAACCGCCGTCTGAGCCTCCCCCAGCGCCGCCAGCGATGCCGTTCCCGCGTCCCCGGGAGTGAGAATAGGATGCTTCCGTAGCAATTTTGTCGTACACCCAGTTCTCGCAGCGGTTGGCATCTGTGGTTACAAGATTGGGCGAACCCAGGATTGAAGCTACTTCGGCGCTGCTCATGCCGGGGCGGATTTCACGCTGGACTGTGGCGATGGTTACTCGGTCCGCGGAATCGTCGCGCACTTCGGCGCGGTTGAACGCGGCGTTGACGCAGCCAAGAAGCAGGGTTCCGGAAAAGAGGCAGAGGACAAGGCGTGTTAGCATGGCAATAGCCTTTATGCGGAAAAGGATTGCGGGGGAAAAAGGGACGCGGGTTATTTGGGCAGAGAGCGTCCGTCAAACATTGCGGAAACATCCGTGAGGAAGGATGGGATGGCAAGATGCTGCGGGCAGACTTTTTCGCATGCGCCACAGGCCTGGCAGTCGCCGGCTTTGCCGAAGCGGCTGGTCAGGTTGAGGTAATAGGTAAGGAGGCTTAATCTCTGCGTGACGGAGCGCTTGGCGTTGTTATAGAGTGAAAAGTATTCGGGAATGGCTATGCGCTGCGGGCAGCCGTCTACGCAGTAGCGGCAGCCGGTACAGGGCACGGCCTTTTCTTCGTTGATAATGTCCGCGACCTGCCGGAGCATAGCGAGGTCTTCTTCTTCCAATGGTTTAAAATCGGTAAAAGTAGAGGCGTTGTCCAGAAGCTGGGGCATGGCGTTCATCCCGCTGAGTACGATTTCAACGCCGGGCAGGCTCCCCGCGAAGCGGAAAGCCCAAGAGGGCACGGACGCGCTGGCATCCCTCGCCTTCATTAGCGCTTCGGCTTTTGGGGGTACCTGGGCTAGGTTGCCACCTTTGCATGGCTCCATGACGCTGATGGGTAGGTTGTGTTTGCGCGCGATCTCGTAGCAACGACGGGACTGAACGCATTCGTTTTCCCAGTCTAGGTAGTTTATCTGCAGCTGAACAAAATCAAGTTCAGGGTGAGCCGTTAGTATTTCGTCCAAAAGCTCCGGCGTGTCGTGGAAAGACATGCCGAAGCGGCGGATCCTGCCTTCTTCTTTTTTGCGCTGGAAAAAGTCGAATGTTTCAAAGTGGCAAGCCTTTTTGTAGGCGCTGAGTCCGACATTGTGCATAAGATATGAGTCAAACCATTCCACGCCACAGCGTTCAAGCTGCGTCGCAAAATAACGCTCCGGATCGCCTTTTTCCCGAATAATGCGCGGTGGAAGCTTGCTCGCAATGGCAAAGCTTTCACGAGGGTGGCGCTCTACGAGCGATTTGCGCAGCGCCTCTTCGCTACGGGATTCATGGTAGGTCAGCGCTGTGTCGAAATAGGTGAAGCCCTTTTCAAGAAAGGTATCTACAAGCGTGTTTAACAGCTCGTAATCAAAGGATGTTTGCACATTCTTATCGAGGAGCGGAAGGCGCATGAAACCAAAACCGAGTCTGGGAGACATAGTATACTCCTTGAGTAGACGGTAAAAAGAAAGAGGATACAACTTCCTCCTACCATAATAATTCACTTTATTATATTTTTCGCTGCGGTTGTCAACGAATTTCTACGGCCCCCG
Source organism: uncultured Desulfovibrionaceae bacterium (assembly GCA_964460575.1). Lineage (GTDB taxonomy): Bacteria > Desulfobacterota > Desulfovibrionia > Desulfovibrionales > Desulfovibrionaceae > Avidesulfovibrio. The sequence goes on from CAYWQK010000055.1 coordinate 3,173, forward strand.
GTGAACAGGTTTTTGAAGGAGCCTCGAGCAATATTACGGCACGCGTTCAACATGAACCCGCATCGCGCCGACTCTTCCTGCGCTGTCAATGGCCCTAATGGTTGTTGCGCCGGGTACGGGCATCCAGAAAAGCGGTGTGTCGCTAGTACGTTTGCCAAGGAAACGGGTGTCCGCGAACCAGTAAATGATTTCGGCATCATTTTCCGCGTCGGCCTGAAGCGGAATACGTCTGGGGGCTGAGAGGCTGGAGGCGTAAACTACGCCCCGTCTAGGCGATGTGATAACAGGGATTTTGCCGGGGATGGCGGCGGCGAGATCCCTGCATTCCGGAACGAGCGGCGGCGGCGAAGGTTTTGTCCGTCCCGCTTGTCTGAAGAGACGGCGGATATCCGAGGGCCAGCATTCCCAGATGACGCGTCGTGTTTTTCCTGGAATATCGATGCATTGGCGCATGCCAGTTTCGTTGTCGATAATTAATTCCTTCAAAACGCCAGAGGAGCGGATGGGTGATACGCCGGGGATAAACCAGGTATCCACATGGGTTGCGGAAGAACCCTGCGAGCGTTCCGGTCCTGCCGTACAGAGAGCAAGATCCACATCGCCCGTTGCTTCGCATACGGGGACGCGGGTAATGTGAAGCGTCTGCGGGCTGCGCTGCTCTCCGTTCGCGAGTCCGCGGCCTTTGAGCGCTCGAAAGATATCAAAGAACAGGGGGGCCGCTGCGTGAATACCGGTAAAGGCGCCGTTGGGCTTTCCATCAAAATTTCCCACCCAGACGACTAGCACATAGGGGCCGAACACGCCGGCAGTCCAAGCGTCGCGCCGACCATTGGAAGTACCTGTTTTCCAAGAGATCTCGGCTTCTCCGCCAGAAGGCGGGGGAGCTTTGAGCATATCCAAAGTAATAAAGGCCGCCTCTGGTGTAAGCGCTTGTACGGCGGCGTCGCTATTTGGCATCAAAGTGCATGGCCGCCAGAGTCCGTTGTTCGGCAGTGTGGCGTAGAGGGCGGCAAGCTCGCGCATAGTGACTTCCGCTCCGCCAAGCACAAGAGCAAGGCCGTAATGCTGCGCGCTTTTTGTAAAGGCCACTCCGTGCGTTTTGAGAAACCCGTAGATTCCTGGTTCGCTGAGGCGGCTTGCCAAGGCAATGGCCGGAATGTTGCGACTTGCCCTAAGCGCTTCTCCCGCGCTTATCGGGCCACGGAATACGCCGTCTGCGTTTTCGGGGTCGTAGTTGGCAAATGTGCGCGGCGTATCGGCAAGAATAGTCTGAGGATGGATGAGTCCCTGCTCCAGCGCTAGCGCGTAGACAAAGGGCTTGAGCGTGGAGCCTGGAGATCTGCGCGCGGCAGTGCCATCGATCTGCCCGTGAATTTCCGAGTTAAAAAAGTTCGCGGATCCGACAAGCGCCCGTATTTCCCCAGTTTTCCAGTCCAGCAGCAGGGCCGCTGCATTGCGCATGCCCCAGATTTCGCCGCGTTCTACAGAGCGCTTGAGCAGACGCTCCAAAAGTTTTTGAAGCGCGAGGTCAAGCGTTGTGCGCACGGTGCCGGAGTTAGGCAGATCCATTTTGTTTTCCAAAAGACTGTTTACGGCATGGGGCGCTTCCCACGGCAAGTCCTTGGGAGAAAAGATCTGTAAGGGCGCTTTGGCGAACGCGCTGGAATCCTCATGGCGTTTGTTCCACAGCGCATGGAGGCGCCCGCGGGCTGTTAGCAGCGTTTTGCCTCGTACGGCTAGGGGGTGCCGCGCCGCAGGGTGCTGAGGCACGGTGGCTAGGGCTAAGCACTCGGGCAGTGAAAGACGCGAAATGTCTTTGTGAAAGTAAATGCGCGCCGCGGCGCCCGCACCCTCTACATTGCCTCCATAGGGGGCGGTGTTCAGGTAGGCTTCTAGGATTTCGCGCTTGGAATAATGCCGCTCAATTATAAGCGCCCGCCATATCTGCCTGAGTTTTCCGGATATCGTGTGGGTATTCATTTTTTCTGAAAGCCGTGCAAGCTGCATGGTCAGCGTAGAGCCGCCCATGCGCCGTCCTCCTTTGATCATGGAGAAAAGAGCTCTTGCCAGCGCAAGCGGATTTACGCCGGGATGGTGGAAGAAAGCCCGGTCTTCATAGAGCAGCGTAGCCTCGATAAGATCCGCAGGGATGTGTTCAAGGGATATCGGCATTCTGTATTTTTGATCATCCGTGAGCGTCAGCCGGAGAATGCGTCCCTCGCGGTCCGTAAACAGGCGCGAGCCGGAGGCGCCGGCTGCCAAGTTCGGTTTAGGGGAAAAAAGCAGAGCTGCGAAAAGCAGAAGTATCGGGAGAGCTGCAAAGGAAAGGAGCCGTATAAAACCGCGTGTGGATGGAAACGTCATGCCGGAAACACATCCTTGGGCCGGAAGGTCGGCGTCATGCTTTAGGCAGAGCCGGCAGGACATGCTCGTTTAGTCCTGCCGGCACGTTTTTATACGTTATTCAATAACGAGAAAAGAGGAGGGGCCTGTAGCATGGACCGCGGGATCGTACATGGCTTCCGCCAGGACAGGCGGCATTGCAAAGTGTCCGCGGGCAACCGCGCGCACGCGGTAACGGAATACTTGTTCTGCTGAGTGCAGCGTAGTGAAGAGTAGCAGGCGGTCTTCGCGGCGCTCCACATGGATGGGGGAAAGGGTGAGTTCATCGGTTTTGGCGCCAAGCTGCGTACCCGCGGCTGCGACGGCTCCGGCCTCCGCGACAATAGGTTCAAGCCCGCCGGGAAGAAGATCGGCAATGGCCACGTTGTCTATCCTGCCGCCGTAGCTCCTGGCGCGAATGGCAACAACCAGCTCATCGCCAGTTTTGACCTTTTCCGCCGGACTGCCGTCCTTTTGGCGGAGTTCACGACTGATTTCAATGCCGC
>CAYWQK010000055.1:6070-8581 GCA_964460575.1 uncultured Desulfovibrionaceae bacterium
AGCACTTCCGCCTGCCAAAAGACTGGAGTGGATGCACGCAGAACAAGGGAAGCCGTTTTGGCAGCTTCTTCGTCTTTCAGCGACGCTGCCTTTACGGCATTGCCCGCTAGATTCAGCGCCTTTCTGCTGCCGTCTTGCATCACGGCAAACGCATTTGTTTCAGCAACGGGAGAGTCAACGCCGGGGCCGAGGCTATAGGCCGTAAGCGCCCTCACAGCTAGAGCCGCCGCGATGGTGACCGGGGGCTGTTCGCTCGCGAGCGTTATAAGCTCATTAAGCGCGCGTGAGGCCGTGTCTACGCCCAGATTCTTGGGGAAATGCTTGGAGAGAATGGTTAGGTATAGCGCGCGCGACGCGACGCCGTCATCTAAGAAGGCCGCGCGGGCTGGATCGCAGCGGCGAATCAGCCGTTCAGCTTCGCCCTTGTTCATCATTAGCTGGAAGGAAGCCGCCATCAGCGCGGAGGTAATGTCGTTTTCCCAGCCCGGGAAGGTGTCTTTCAGCGTGGCCGCGAGCGTGCTCATGATGCCGGAGGTGAGAATGCCGTTTCTCGTCAGAATCCACGCGGCATACGCGTTAATGCCGGCTTCGCGCATACTAAAGGGCGGCTCACTAGCGCGTTCCAGCAAGAAAGATGTCACCGATTCCATTAGTCTGGCCGGAACGGCAAAACCTTCTTCCGAGGCTGTTGTCAGGAAGTCGGCAGCGTAGGCGGAAAGGAAAAGATCCCCGGTATTGCCGCTGTCAGACCAAGCGGAGAAAGAGCCGAAGCCGTTATGGCGCGCTGTAAGCGTATCAATGGCTATTTGGATACGCTTCCGCAGTTCTTCCGGCGCAAAGGCCTTTCCGGCAGGAACAAGATCCGGATGGCGCAGGAGTACCAGCGCAGGGAACGCTGCGCTGAGCGTTTGTTCTGTGCAGCCATAAGGATAGCTGTATAAGTAACCGGAAAGTCCGTGAGCCACAGGAAGGGGCAGCGCGGACAGGCTGAGCGTAAGTTTTGCCTGGTTGGGGTATATCTGCTGGTCAAGGACGATGGAACGCTTTTCGCCGCCTTTTAGCCGGCCGGCGAGAAGTTTTGTGGCTAGGGGTGCCGCGGGACGAATGGCTATGGGGATGGTCCGCACAACTTCGTTTCCCTTTTCGTTCGCGGCTGGAGTAAGATGGAAGGCTAGCGTGTGGTCGCCAGGCACATCCAGCGCGCGAAGGCTGAGCTGGACGGTCTGTGATTTTCCAGGCAGGAGTATAAGCGGTATACCATTCTCTTTGTCTAGGGTGAATCCCTTGCCGGGATCCACGCGCAGGACAACATTCCGGCCGTTTGTCATGTCGCCAAGTCCGCTCATATCCGTAAGCGTTAGCGCCGCCGTGAATTCATCGCCCGGGGCGGCAAACAAAGGAACAGCGGGCTGCATGACCACTTCCGCCTGTATGTGAACCGAAGTCTGCGCGGAGGAAACGCTGTCGCCGGAGGCGGCCACAGCCATAATGCGCCATTTCCCGCTAAAGTGTGAGGGGACAGGAATTTCCACGGTCTTTTGGGCAGGACCGACGTCTATAATGCCGGACCAGAACACGGCCGAAGCTTCTCCGCGGCGCAGGAAGGGGTTTTGTCCCAGCGGAGAGGACGTGGTGAATTCGTTGCTGCCAAAGACGGTGGATTCGCCGCCGCCAAAGGCAGAAACAGTGCTCTTCATGAGTCCGTATTCCGGCATAAGCAAGTCAAAAAGCTGCGAAGTTTCTACTTCTAGGGCTCTGTTGCCGAGGAGTGCCGCAAGAGGATCCGGCGTTTTGTAGGCGGTCATCTGCAAAATGCCTTCATCCACGGCAAAGAGCAGCGCTTTGCCCGCCTTTTGCGCCTTAATGGAAACAGGGAGCTTTGAACCGGGGCGGGCGACAGTTAGGTTGCCTTCGACTGTGCCCGCCGCCGTTAGGCTCAGACCAAGGTCGCGTCCCCGCATGTTGATGGTGAAGGGCACGATAACAGAGGCCAAAGGCTTGGTGAAAATCTCCTTGTCTTGCAGAGATCGGAAATAAGTAACGTTAAGGTAGGCCCGTCCTTCAACGTCGTTAGGCAGCCTGATGCGCTGTATAGTATCGCCGGCATTTGCGCTGAACCATTGTTGGGCCGCTACGCGGTCCTGCTCGATGGTGACGAGGCCTGCGCCGCTGTATGGCGTTGAAAGGTGTATTTGAATAGTGTCACCGGGGTTGTAGTCTGTCTTTTCCAGGTGCGCGGAGAGCACAGGGTCGCGGTCTTCGCTAAAGTTTGCGGCGGCGATACCCACTACGGTATACGGAATGCGGGCGCGCACAACGCCATCGGCGCTGACGACTTCTAGAATGCGCTCCCCGGGAGAGGAAAGGTCCAGCGGCACGCTTAGTTCCTTAGAGCCAATTTCTACCTTTTTTGAGGATGCTTCCTTTTCCTGGCGCAGCCTGTCATAGCGGTATTGTCCGGAATCATCGCGGAAAAGCGTGGCTGAATAGGTAACGGTAAGCGTGCGCAGG
>CAYWQK010000056.1:0-5305 GCA_964460575.1 uncultured Desulfovibrionaceae bacterium
CCTTCCATGTCTAATGACTCAATATAATTTCTACTATTGTAGATAAAAAAGGTACTAGGAAGGTATTTGCCCGTCTAATGACTCAATATAATTTCTACTATTGTAGATTAAAAAAATAGTTGGAAATATCAAAGTCTAATGACTCAATATAATTTCTACTATTGTAGATTCAAAGAACAGCGCTTTTGAAAGATTGTCTAATGACTCAATATAATTTCTACTATTGTAGATCAAGCGCCTTTACGATCTTTATCCGGTCTAATGACTCAATATAATTTCTACTATTGTAGATTTCGTGCTTCGCCCATTGCTGTTGCGTCTAATGACTCAATATAATTTCTACTATTGTAGATCTTGCTGAGCTACCGGCGGGCTGGTGTCTAATGACTCAATATAATTTCTACTATTGTAGATGGCGAAGACGAACAATATACCTTCTGGGTCTAATGACTCAATATAATTTCTACTATTGTAGATCAAGCCGTCCTTTTTTTATGCTTGCCAGTCTAATGACTCAATATAATTTCTACTATTGTAGATCGTAATGCGGATCCTCAGGAACTCAAGTCTAATGACTCAATATAATTTCTACTATTGTAGATCAGAAGCAGTCTAGGAAAAACCTATCGGTCTAATGACTCAATATAATTTCTACTATTGTAGATAGTCATTTTTGAACTCCTTAGGGTTATGTCTAATGACTCAATATACTTTATGACGGCGCAAGTGCGGGCGCGGTTGCGCTTGTCCGGTGCGCCCCCCCCAAAAAAAAGCCCCCGCGCGATAGCGCAAGGGGCCGGAAATATTGGCGCGCCCGGTAGGAATCGAACCCACGGCCAAGAGCTTAGAAGGCTCCTGCTCTATCCGACTGAGCTACGAGCGCACGGGCTTTTCTTGTACCCGCAAATTCCGCATGGCGTCAAGCCACGCCAGGCGTTTTTTCCGGCGCGGAGCAAAATCCTTTTTCCGGCGCGGGATGTTGCCAGTTCCACAGCCCCCGATGGGCGTGGGATACGCCGCCATGCCATGCGACATATGCGGCGGGCTTACTCTTCGTCTTCGTCTTCCTCTTCCACATAATCCTCATCCGGCTCATCTTCCACAGGCGGGAGATTGCGGTATAGCCAATCATCCAGCTGACTGTCACTCGGATTGTTTTTTTCAACATATTCAATGAGCGCATCCAGAAGCCCGGCATCGTCGGCGCGGATAATGGCAAAGATGATATAGCCATCTTCCGTATCTTCATGGATTTTACACAAAAGGTCAGCAGCGTGTTCTAGCTTTTCCCTGTCAAATTCATCGTCAAATTCATCAGCTTTCATTTTTTATCCTCTTCATTTACATCTACAATAGCAGAAATTATATTGAGTCATTAGACGGGGTTGCGGCGCTAGAGGCGCTTAATCTATAATAGTAGAAATTATATTGAGTCATTAGACTCTTGCGTCAGTATCCAGCTCCTTCCATCTACAATACAGGGTTTCGCTTACGCGGGCGGCAGGAACTCGTCCAGCGCGGCGAAAAACGCTTTCCAGTCCCGGCAGCGAATCACCGCCCGCCTAAGCTCCTTGGAACCCGGGAGGCCATGGACGTAGCGGGGCACAATGGTCCGCATTTTCAAAAGCGCCGTCTCTTTGGGGGAATACGCCAAGGCAAGTTCCGCGTGGCGCAGAACAAGCGCCCTGAGTGCAGCGGCGGAAGGCCCGGCCGGCGCGGGATCCCCCCGGAGCAAAGCCCTGTGCGCGGCAAAAACGGCGGGATCGCGCAGGGCGCCCCTGGCATACATCACCGTGTCCGCACCGGTTTGCTCAAGGCAGCGCACGCCGTCTTCCGCAGTAAACAAATCGCCGCTGGCCACAACGGGAACGCCGGCCAACTCCTTGAGCTCGCGCAGGGCGCTCCAGTCCGCCGCGCCGGAAACACCCTGCTTCGCCGTGCGCGGGTGCAGAGTGAGCCAGCCGGCGCCGGCGTCTTCCAAGCCGCGCGCCAGCGTCCGCCAGGTATCCGCCCGATCCCAGCCAAGGCGGATTTTAAAGCCCGCGTGGCCAGGCTCAACGGAACGGATCAAGGCTTCCGCCACATCAAGCGCACGGTCCACATCGCGGCAGAGGGCGGCGCCGGCTCCCGCGCGGGTCACCTTGGGCACGGAACAGCCCATATTGCAATCAAACCACGAAAAGCCGCGCTCCCTAAGGCGCAGCGCCGCCTCGCCGATAAAAGAAGCCTCGCCGCCGAAAAGCTGCACCACAAGCGGCGCGTCGCAGGGGAGGGTTTCCAAAAGCGCGCCCGTGCCGGGGCTAGCGTAAATCAGCCCTTTGGCGCTAACCATTTCCGTGCAGCAGACAGCCGCGCCCCGCTCGCGGCAGAGCAGGCGGAAGGGCAAATCGGACCAGCCGGCCAGCGGCGCCAGCCACGGGGCATCCGGACGAAAAGGAAGGGAAGAAAGAGAGGGCCGCGTTCTATCCATAAAAAAACACCAGCAGCAAAAAAAGGGGGCGCCGCGCTATACAAACGGGCGCAAAAAGCCTATACTCGGCGCTTTGGAATCCGGCGGGATCCCGCGTTGTGTAACTTCTTACGCCCTCTCTGGCAAGGACGAAAACACCATGCCCCCGACTATACTTACCTACCCCAATCCGCTGCTGAAGCGCATCAGCCGGCCCATCGAAACTATCGGCGAAGAAATCCGCGCGCTCGCGGCGGACATGGCCCAGGCTATGTACGAAGCCGAGGGCATCGGTTTGGCGGCTCCGCAGATTGGCGAGGCTATCCGCCTTGTGGTGGTGGATATCACCGGACCGGAAAAGCGCGAAGGATTGATGACGCTTGTTAACCCGCGCCTGACGCCCGTTCCGGAGTGCGGCGAGGTAGAAAGCGAGGAAGGCTGCCTTTCCGTGCCGGAGTTCCGCGCCAAGGTCAGGCGCAGCGCGAAAGTCCGCCTGGAAGCCTCGGACTTGGACGGCGCGCCCGTCGACATAGTCGCGGAAGGCCTACTGGCCATCTGTCTGCAGCACGAGGTGGACCACCTAGACGGAACGCTTTTTATAGACCGCATCAGCCGCCTCAAACGCTCGCTCTACGACGCCAAGGTGCGCAAGCGCCTCGCGGCCGGCCGCTGATTTTTTTTGCACATTCGCCGTCCGCGCGGGCCGCGGCGGGGGGAGGGGATAACGCCATGCGGATTGTATTTATGGGTACTTCGCCCTTTGCCGCGGATATACTGCGTATTCTTTACGAATGGACTACACGGCGCCCGGAAGCGGAACTCCGCGCCGTGTACAGCCAGCCGGACAGACCATCCGGACGCGGATACAAGCTTATGCCGCCGCCCGTAAAAACGCTGGCGGAAAAACTGGATCTGCCGATTTTCCAGCCCGTCAATTTTAAAGGGGAAGCGGAAAGGGAAACTCTGCGCGCGCTCAAGCCCGACGTGCTGGCCGTGGCTTCCTATGGGCTCATCCTCCCGCAGGCCGTGCTAGATATGGCGCCGGCCGGCCCCTTGAACGTACACGCGTCCCTCCTGCCGCGCTACCGGGGCGCCGCCCCCATCGAGCGCGCGCTAATGAACGGAGACGAAGAAAGCGGTGTAACCCTGATGCGCATGGAAGCCGGCCTGGATACCGGACCTATGCTCGCCGCCCGCTCGCTGCCCATTTCGCCGGACGACACCGCGGGCGATCTGCACAAAAAACTGGCCGCGCTCGGCGGCGCCATGCTCGCCGAAACGCTGGAAGCCATGCTTGACGGGCAAACACCGAAGGCCGTACCCCAGGACAATGGAAAAGCGAGCTACGCCCCGAAAGTGACCCGCGCGGACGGGCTTCTCGACTGGACTATGCCCGCCGCAGCCGTACACGCGCGGCTGCGCGGCGTAACCCCGAGGCCGGGCGGCAAAACGGTCTTTGACCTAAGCGGCAAAACGCTGGAAGCCAGGCTTACACCCGGGCGCTTCGGCGCCGGCTTCGCCGCGCCCTTCTCCAGCTTCGGCACGGCGGAAAAGCCCGCGCCGGGCGCGGTACTGGGGCTGCGCGGCGGAGCGCTGGCCATCGCCTGCGGGGACGCGGCCTACCTCGTGCCCGAACTCTGCCCGGCCTCGCGCAAACCCATGCCCGCCGCAGCCTTCTGGAACGGCTACATGAAAGGCGCGGCGGCGCCGCGCGCTCTCAGCCCCGGCAGCCGGGACGGCGAATAAAGCCCGAGCTGGCGAAAATGTTTTTTCCACTTTTCCCAAAAAACGCTTGACAGTCGAACGGATCGCGGATAGGCTCTTTTGAAGTTGACGCGGGGTGGAGCAGTTCGGTAGCTCGTCGGGCTCATAACCCGAAGGTCGTAGGTTCAAATCCTACCCCCGCAACCAAAAAGGAATCTGGCACTTACGGGTAAATCTTGTAAGTGCTTTTTTTATTTCGGCTCCAGCCTAAACACTCACGGCAAAACGCCCATTGCCGGCGCGACAGCGAGAAAACGCTATGAACGATCAGCAAAACCGCACGGCTTCTTACGATCTCACCATTCTTGTTCCCGTTTACAACGAAGAAGACAATATGCCGGCTCTTTCCGCACGCCTCGCCGCCTATCTGCCCAAGGCCAAAATGTCTTCCTGCGTACTCTTCATCAACGACGGCTCCTGCGACGGCAGCGGCGAGCGCATCCGCGCGGCCTGCGCGGAACACAACGATTTCTTTTTTATAGAGCTTTCCTGCAACACGGGACTAAGCTGCGCCCTCAAGGCTGGAATAGATCACACGTACTCGCCCTATCTCGCCTATATCGACGCCGATTTGCAAACCGCGCCCGAGGAACTCGATCTCCTCACGCCGTATCTTGCCGAATACGAGCTTGTGACGGGCGTCCGCGCCAAGCGCAAAGACACGGGCTTTAAGAAAGCGCAGTCGCGCATAGCAAATGGCTTCCGCCGCATGATGATCAAGGACGGCGCGCGCGACACCGGCTGCCCGCTCAAAGCCATGCGTACCGATACGGCCCGCGCGCTGCCGCTGTTTAACGGCATGCACCGCTTTTTCCCTGCGCTTGTGCAAATGGAGCATGGCAAGGTGAAGCAGGTGGAGGTGTCGCATTTCCCGCGCGTGGCCGGCGTTTCAAAATACAGCCTGCGGAACCGCCTCCTCGCTCCCTTCCTCGACTGTTTGGCCGTGCGCTGGATGCAGAAACGGCACCTCGACTACGCCGTGAAAGCCGGCAGCGTCGAGCAAAAATAAGGCGTCCGCGCGCGGAAAGCGCCCGGCCCCGGCGTTTCTGCTCCGCGGCAAGGATCCGTCATGAAGGATTATCTGCTTATCAC
>CAYWQK010000056.1:5315-8423 GCA_964460575.1 uncultured Desulfovibrionaceae bacterium
GGCTTCTTTGCCCTGCGCATACTGCATCAATGGATAAAAACGGAACGGGCAAAAAAAATTATTTCGCCCGCCCTGTTCTGGATATTTAGCGTCTGCGGCTCCTACCTGCTTATGCTCTACGGGTGGCTAAGAAACGACTTCGCCATTATCTTGGGGCAGTTCATCTCCTATTACATCTACCTGTGGAATCTCAACGCGGGCGGCATCTGGAGTCGCTGCGCCCCGCCCTTCCGCGCGCTGCTTATAGCCACGCCTCCGGCGGCCGCCGCTGCCCTCGCCTTTAACGGCGCGGATTTCACAACTATTTTCTTCCGCAATCCGGATATTTCGCCGCTGCTGCTCGCGTTTGGCTGCTTTAGCCAAGCGCTGTTCACGCTGCGCTTTGTGTATCAGTGGCGGTATTCCGCGCGGCGCCGTATCTCCGTGCTGCCCTTGGGATTTTGGCTCATCAGCCTCGCCGGCTCCCTGATGATCTGCCTCTATGGCGCGCTGCGGCTCGACCTTGTGCTCATTCTCGGACAAGCTATAGGACTCGCCGCCTATTGGCGGAACATTGTGATCGGCCTGCGCGAAACGCGTTCCACCTCCCGCCGTGCGTAACCCGCGGAGCTACCGCAAGGTGCTATATGAAAAAACGCCTCCTTCTCTACCTATTTTCCCTCCTGCTGCTCCTCCCCCTTGTCCACGTGTTCGGCACGGGCATTATGGAAGCGCGCAACTTCATTTCCGCGCAGTCCATGGCGCTGGACCACGAATGGCTTATTCCCCACCTCTTCACCGAAATACGCCTTAATAAGCCGCCGCTGCCCATATGGCTCACCGCGCCCGTATTTCTGCTCGATCCCGCGCCCTCCGCGTTCGCCCTGCACCTGCCCGCGATTCTGGCCGCCGGTCTGCTTAGCGTGTTCTGCTTCGATCTCTACCGCGCGCTCTTTGGCGACGAAAAAACCGCCTTCTACGCCGGCCTTGTTATTGCCTCCATGCTCCTCACCCTCAAACTCGGCACCACCAATTCTTGGGATATTTATTCCGTGGTGTTCATGACCGGCGCCCTTACCGGGCTCGTGCGTCCGGAACGCGGATGGCTATGCGCCGGGATCCTGCTCCTGGCCGCCTCCGTTCTCAGCAAGGGCCCCGTGCAGCTCTACACCATGTTTCTGCCTTTCACCGCGGCGCTGTACTTTTTTCACCGCCCTGCGCCGCTGAAACGCCTCGCCGCCATCCTTTTGGGGGGCTGCGCTATAGGCTCGCTCTGGTATCTGTACGCGTACTTCGCCGCGCCCGACGCGGCCACCAGCGTAGCCCGGGGAGAAATTAACGCGTGGAGCGTCAGGCACACCGCTTCGTTTTTCTTCTATCTCTCCTTTCCGGGCTTCGCGGGTATCTGGATGCTGCCCGGCCTCGCCGGACTCGCCAGCCGCTGGCTCGACAAATCCAAAGAGCATAGCGAAAAACTCGCCTTTTTTCTCAGCTGGTTCCTCCTCGCCCTGCTCCTGCTCTCGCTCGTGCCCGAAAAGAAAGAGCGCTACCTCATGCCCGCCATGCTTCCCCTCGCGCTGCTCACCGCGCAAGTACTGCGCCATTGGGTAACGGGGCTGGAAAAACGCGCACTTACCCGCCTTGAAAAATGCGTCATCTACGCGCATATCGGGCTCGGCGCTCTCGCCGCCTCGGCCCTCTGCCTCTTTATCGCGTGGCACCACCGCGACTATGCGCTTTATACCGCTTTCTTTTCCCTGCTCTGCCTCGGCTTAGGCGTCCTCGGCCTCCGCCGCCCGCGCGCCGTTGTTCCCGTTTCCTGCGCCATGGTTCTACTTGTTTGCTTCGCGGCGTTCCGTATGGGCTCCGCGCGCCCTATAATCCAAAAAACCCCTCCCAGCTGCTCTCTGAAGGACGCGCGCGCCTTGCCGGAACTCGCGGCACTGCCCTGCTATTCCTTTGACGACTTCAGCCCCATAGAAGAATGGGAACTAGGCCGCGATACCACAAAAATCACTTCCCTCGCCGATGTGCCGGAACAGCGCTTCCTCCTCCTCGATACCGATACCACCCCGCTGGATCCGGCGGCGGCGGACGATCTCAACGTGGAAAAACGCTTCTTGCTCCAAACCAGCCGCGGCAAGTACATACAGCTCTTTATTGTGAGCAAAAAATAGCGGGCGGCCGCGCGGAAGCGCCGCAGCGCAAGGAAGCTTCCGGCAAAAAAACATAAGGAAACGCCATGAAAGAAAGAGCGCGAACCCTCGCCGATCGGCACGGCGCCGAGGCTCGGTTCCGCTTGGGCGCGGCGTACGCGGCAGGCATAGGCGCCCGCCGCTATTAGCGCTATGACAAAAGGCGACAACAGATCTTTTAACGATTCCGGACCAAAGAAGCTTATGACGAAAGGACTACTGCAGACGCTTGCCCCGCTTTTTATTCTCGCCCTGGCGGCGGGAGCAGCGCAGGCCGGCGGTTTTAAAGAAATGAAAGACCTCGCCGAACAGGGCGACGCCAGCGCGCAGTACAACTTGGGCAGGAAGTACTACGAAATCGGCAAGGGCATAGCGCGGGATTACGCCAAGGAGTGGTTTGAAAAGGCAGCGGCGCAGGATTTCGTTCCCGCGAAAACAGCCTTAGGCATAATGTATGAGAACGGCCAAAGCGTGCCGCGAGATTACGCCAAGGCCCGCGAGTGGTACGAAAAAGCCGCGGCCCGGGGAGACGCGGACGCGCAGTCGTTCCTAGGCAGGATGTACTATTCCGGCAAGATTGGAACGCGGGATTACGCCAAGGCCCTCATGTGGTGGGAAAAGGCCGCCAAACAGGGGCACGCGACCGCGCAAATCTTTTTAGGCCTGACGTAAGCGCTAGGCCATGGCGCGGCGCGGGACTACGCCAAGGCCCGCGCGTGGTTCGAAAAGGCCGCGGCTCAGGGGGACGCCGACGCGCAATATTTTCTGGGCGCGTTATACGAAAAAGGCCAAGGCGTAGAACGGGATTACGCCAAGGCCCTCATGTGGTGGGAAAAGGCCGCCAAACAGGGGCAAACGGACGCGCAAAACAGACTTGGCGAAATGTATTACAACGGCAGAGGCGATACACAGGACTAAGCCAAGGCCCGCGAGT
>CAYWQK010000057.1:0-3827 GCA_964460575.1 uncultured Desulfovibrionaceae bacterium
TTTTTCCGCTTCCTCGGTCTGGAGAAGTTTTCGCTCCGGAGGGTTCGGCTTTGAATTAAAATAGCCGGAAAGGTCAGGCTGTTCATGGAGGAGCGCGTTGCGGTCCACAAGCGGAGAGGAGTATTCATCGGCCGTAGGAGCGGAAGGTAGGGCAATGACCTTTGTGCGAGTTGGCGGAACGGTAGGATCATGCGAAACAATGGATACTTCGTCCGCAGCTCCCCAGAATCCTTGGGGAGGGGTGAATGCCCCCGGCCGTCGTACGGATTTCACAGCGCGCAGCACGGCGGTAAACAGTCTTTGCTCGTCTCTGAAGCGTACTTCGGCTTTTGAGGGATGTACGTTGACATCAACATTTTCCGGCGGAAGTTCCACAAAAAGCACAGCCAGCGGATATTCTCTGGAGATAAGGCGGCCGCTGTAGGCTTCGCGTACGGCTTTGAGCAGTAGTTTGTCGTTGACGGCTCGTCCGTTGACATAAAACAGTAGCCTGTCTGCGCGGGGCTGAGTGAGTTCTGCCGGAGATGCCAATCCATGGGCGCGGATTCCTCCGGTTTCCAAGTCAAAGGGCAAGAGCTGCTCCACAATATTTTCCGGCCAGACAAGACCGAGGCGGCGTACCAGTGCCTGCCCAGGGGCAAAGCGGAGGTTTTCACGCGAGGCATCGCCATGCGCGCTGTAAAGAGTGAAGCCGGCGTCAAGCCGCGCAAGGGCAAGGCGTGTCAGCCATTCTTGAGCTCGTTTAAATTCAGTGGCCGGCGTTTTCAGAAATTTAATGCGCGCCGGCACGCAGGCAAAAAGATCGCGCACTTCAACGATGGTGCCCATACGCAGAGAGGAAACGCCGCGTTCTATTAAGCGGCCATGCTCTACAAGGATATAGGAAGGCAGCGGGGCGTTTTCCCCCTGCACAGCCGATTCCAGTCTGAACGAGGATACAGAAGCAATGCTGGGCAGCGCTTCCCCCCTGAAACCATAAGAGGCAATTTTCCAAAGGTCTTCCTGAGACGCTATTTTGCTTGTGGCATGCCGTGTGACGGCAAGCTCCATTTCGTCCTCGGGAATACCTGATCCGTTGTCCTGTACCCTGATCAGGCTTTGTCCGCCGTTTTCCAATGTAACGTCAATTTGCGTTGCATCGGCGTCGAGGCTGTTTTCAACCAGCTCTTTGACAACGCTGGCGGGGCGTTCCACTACTTCGCCGGCGGCGATTTGGTTGCGGAGTTCCGGAGAAAGCATGCGGATGGCGCGGCGTAAGGTATTCATAAGCCTTCCCTAAAAGAAAAGAGGAGTTACCAGTATATCCTCCCCAGCCGTAGGGCGCAACTCCCCGGAATTGATCTTCGGGAGAAGGTATTCATTTCCTATTCAATCCTTTATTGACGAAGCCGGATTGCATGCATACACTGCTCGCGTCCGCCTGCTAGCGTGCGGTTATGCAATTTTTCTACCTTTGAGGCTGTCATGAAAAAAATTTATCAGGTTCGCTGGATTGTGTACATAGTGTTGGCATGTTTATTTGGATTTGCTTTTACGGGGAATGCCCGCGCTGACGACGATGCCCAGGAAGCGCAGCCAAGCCTGCTGGAGGATGCCCTTACATCCGCACTGGACGCGGCGCAAATGGGGAAGGGGCTTACACAGGGCAATGTGCATACCATTGTTGGCGCCGCGGTAAACGCATTGTCCGGAAAAGGCAAGATGCCAGCGCCTCAGGCCCGCAAGCAACAGGGCAAGGGCATTTATTATCAGACAACGCTTCGGATTCCCCTGCGTACGCTCATGGGATATTTGCTGAATGTTGATGTACCTGGCGAAGCGCTATACCCTACGTCTGTGCGGTATGATAGCTGGCGGCAGCCTTCTCGTGTGAAGGCAGGCTTTAAGCCGCTGCTGGAAAGCTCTTTCCCTCCCTCCTCGATGCTGACAGCCTCCGGGGAGGAAAGCGAGGAAACCACGCCGGATGAATCAAGCGGCTGCCACTACCGCTATATACTGAAGCGAATTTTTGCTCTTACGTCAGCTGACGGGCGGACGGCGCTTCTCTCCGTTTCTGTTATGCCTGCTGCCTCAGAGACTGGGGAGAAGGGCGCGATCGCCGATGAAAAAAACTGGCGTTATGTGTATGATTCCAAGGTTGGCACCAATCTTTCCATGATGGGGGGAGCCGCCACAAAAATTTACGGAGCGGCTACTGTTTCTGTGTACATTGAAGATAGGCCTGGCGGAGGCAGCACACAGCTTGGGGTGTTTAAGTGGACACGCGCAGGCTGGTCTGGATTGAATGTTGTGCAGCAAAAGCATATTCTGAAAGGCATTAAACGCTATGTGGAAGGAATGAAAAGGGTTTTTGAAGCGTCAGGCCTTCCTTCGCCCGCAAAAATTTCGGCCGAAGTCTCCCGTCTTCAGAGCTTGGACAAAGTGGCATTGTGCAAACTGCTTGCGCCAGAATCGCAGGCTTTGGCCAGTTCCACGGCGGATATCCTTAAATCCTCCCCGTATAGGGAGGCTGTCAGCGGCGGCAAGTATGCCGAAACGCTGACGGAGGACCAGCTGCGTTCCGAGGCTATTAAATACTGGATGCGCCGTCAGACGCTGGGGCGTTAGCACAAAAAGTGGTTAAATGCGGAGAAGCGCCCGTGTTTGAATTGGATTCTTTTCCAGAGCGTGTTGAGGCGGGGAGGATTTCCGACGACGTTTCAGGCTGTGCCTATGAACGGGTTTCCCATCAGATCCGCGCATTGCTTAAAACAAATCAAGCGCTGGTTCAGGCCGCTTTTAGGGAGCAGCCTGATGAGTTCGATTGCCGCCGTGTTTCACGGGCGTCCGGCTTTGTTTTGCAAAGGGTGCGCAAACCTGTGGACTGGGTACTTGTTCATGCGGGTGAAGCAGATGCCACGCGGCTATCCGCGGTGCTTATGGCTGTACGCCTTGCGGGCGTGGACATGCCGCTGGTTATTTTCCCTTCAGGGGAAGTTCCCTCCGATGAAGCGCTTGCGACGCTGGAGCTTTGCGGCATAGAGCATGCGTTTTGCCTGGATGATGAATCTGCGGAAACGCTTGTCCGTGTTCTTGCTTCGCAAGGGAGCGGGCGGCTGGTGACCTTTGGCTTAAAAAGACTGGGCTGTGCGGCGATGGAGGCGGGCATTATATGGCGTTCTCTGCCGACAGTAATTCGTATGCGTTTGGATCCGGCGCTTTCCAAGCAGGGCAGAGAAAACGTCCGCGCCCTTTTACCGTCGGCCTGTATTGTACCAAAAGGGGACCCTTCGGATGTATATTATCATGCTAGGGGAACACAACCAGATCCCATGTCCGTCCTGCATTTGGCAGAACCTCTTGCGGGCTGTTGGCTTGAGCCTTCTCTGCCGCCTGAATTTTTTCTAGACGATGCCGTTTCCGTTTCTTTCCTTCAAAATGATCTGGGGGCATAATCCGTTTGCCCGCGCAGCGTACAGATTTGTGGGCCGCATGTGCCCGGAATGACTTTTGAGCCTAGGGGAACATCGTATGCATGATCTGTCCTCCATCCGCAATATTGGCATTATTGCACATATCGATGCCGGAAAAACAACATTGACGGAGCGCATGCTTTTTTATACCCGAAAAATCCACCGCATGGGTGAAGTCCATGATGGCACGGCAACCATGGATTATATGCCTGAGGAGCAGGAACGGGGCATTACCATCACCTCCGCATGTACAACCTGCCAGTGGGGCGGGTGTGTCATTAATGTTGTGGATACTCCCGGGCATGTGGATTTTACTATGGAAGTGGAGCGCTCTCTGCGCGTACTGGATGGCGCCGTAGGTGTGTTTTGCGCTGT
>CAYWQK010000057.1:3837-7584 GCA_964460575.1 uncultured Desulfovibrionaceae bacterium
GCGCTGTGGGCGGCGTAGAGCCACAGTCAGAAACTGTATGGCGTCAGTCCGAGCGTTTTGGCGTTCCCAAGCTGGCTTTTGTGAACAAAATGGACAGGATCGGCGCGGATTTTCCTGCAGTGCTTAAGGCCATGCGCACTCGTCTGGGAGCATTACCCCTGCCCATTGTTATTCCCGTTGGCTCTGCGGAAGCCTTTTCCGGCGTTATTGACCTGATTAATGAGAAAGTACTTTTTTTTGCCCCCGAGGATCAGGGGCAGACGGTTCGCTCAGAGCCTCTGGTCGCGAACGCCGGGCTTTCCGTCTATGCGGCTCCCTGGCGTGAAAAAATGCTAGAGACCTTGGCAGAAAACGACGATGCCTTTATGGAGAGCTATCTTGATGGAACGTTTTCTCCGGAAGATGTGCAAAATGCTATACGGCGCGCCACGATTTCCCGGAGCCTTACGCCGGTGCTTGCGGGTTCCGCACTGAAAAATACAGGGGTTCAACCGCTTCTGGACGCAGTGGCGGCCTATCTTCCCTCGCCTTTGGATTTGCCCCCCGCGGAGGCGCATACGCTGGATGGCAAGCCCGAGGAGCCTGTTCTTTGCGACCCAGTCGCTCCGGCAGCGGGCTTGGTGTTTAAGGTTCTTTTAGACGAGGGTCGTAAGCTTTCCTTCGTGCGCCTGTATTCCGGCCGCTTAAAGGAAGGCGATGTCTGCCTGAATGCTTCCCGCGACACGGAAGATCGAATTTCCCGTCTATATCGGCTGCACGCGGACCGCAGGGAACAGCTTAGCGAGGCCTGTGCCGGAGATATCGTTGCCGTTGTTGGCCTGCGCAGCGCCTGTACAGGCGATACAATAACAGCCCCTAGCCGTCCTCTGCTTTTGGAATCCATAACAGCGTATCAGCCTGTGATAAGCCTTGCTCTGGAACCCCGCAATGCTGATGAAGGCAAAACACTGGATGAGGCTCTGGAGCGGTATTGCCTTGAGGATCCGACTCTTCGTGTGGAAATTGATGAGGGTTCCGGAAACCGTATTGTTTCTGGCATGGGAGAGCTTCATCTTGATATTATATTAGAGCGGATTCGGCGCGAATATGGAATCAGTCCACGATCCGGAAGACCGCAGGTTGTGTGTACAGAAACCCCCACGCGCGAAGCAGAGTCCGAAGCCGTGTTTGATCGTGAGCTTGGCAAGCAGATGCACCAGGGGCAGGTGGCTGTCAGGGTGGAGCCGCTGCAGCGCGGCGAGGGCAACCGCATTAACTTTTCCGTAGATGAAAAGGCGTTTCCCCCTGCCTTGTGCCAAGCCGTAAGAGAAGGCGTAGAGAACGCTCTGCAATCGGGACCAGTTACAGGATATCCTTTGCAGGATGTTGCAGTAACTGTAATAGCTATGGTTCGCCTTGAAGGCAAAAGCACGCCGGTGGGCTTTCATATGGCTGCGGGAATGGCTGTCCGGCAGGCCTTGGCTTCGGCTTCCGTTGCCGTTCTGGAGCCGCTGATGCAGGTGGAAATTTCCGTTCCGGAAAGCGTAATGGGTTCTGCTCTTAGTCTGTTTGGCACACGGGGAGGACTTGTGGAAGCCATCGAAGACAGGGCAGACCTTAAGGCTGTAAAGGGCGTTGCGCCGATGAGCCGTCTCTTTGGCTTTACAACAGATTTGCGTTCGGTCACGCAGGGCAGGGCTGGGCTGGTCATGCGCTTTGCCCGTTTTGATATTCCGGAATAGCAGCCAAGTATATTCGTTAAGTAGGAAAAAGCCAGGACAGAGAGTTCTAAGACTCTCTGTTCCTTTTTATAGGGTGGTTGGAAGGCTAGCTTTTCCTGCTAGCGCGGCGCGCGTTTTTCAGCGTGCGGTATTTGAGTGTGTCATAGATGGGGCGTGATCCTGTTTTGTTTGCAACAATCGTGGCACACTCTGCGGCCAGAAGCATTTCAGGAAGGCAATGAAAGCAGCCGCACATTTCCGCGACGAGTGCAATGCCTGTAAGAGGCGCTCTGACTGTTCCGGCGAAAAGCGCTGCCATGCCCATCACAAGGAAGATGGGCAAACGTCCTGAGAGCATCGGCATAAATTCGGCGCATGCCGTTCCAGCAAGAGCGCCCGCCATGCCGCCGATAAATAGCATGGGCATCAGGATGCCGCCTGGCACGCCGGAGGCAAAGCTCAGCACAGAATAAAGAATTTTTACGCCAAGAAGCAGGGCAAGCGAAGCCATGGCAAGGCGCGTTCCCATGAGTCCGCCGAGCGCAGGCATGGAATAGCCGAATCCGGTAAGGACCTGAGGGAAAAAGAAAAAGAGCAGGCCGCTAATAAGGAAGGGGATGACGGGTCTGAAGGCAAGAGGAACGATTTTTTGCCTGTCGTGGAACAGTGTCGTTTTATAAAGAAGCAGGTTATATCCTGCTCCGAAAATTCCGAATACTATGCCGAAAACAGGGGCAATCCAGATTTGTCCCCAAGAAAGGGAGGCAATCTCTGCAAAGGGAAAAACCAGCCCAAAGCCGAATACAAAGGTTACAACGGTCCAGGCGGAAGCAGCAGCAACGGAGGTAAACAGCAGGTGGGGGATGGTGATCAGCGTTTTGATCTCTTCAAAGGCAAAGAGCATGCCCGCGCAGGGCGCACCAAAGGCCGCCGTCATGCCGGCTACGCTTCCCGCTACAAGAAAACGCGAAGCGTGTCCTGGATTTTCTCCAGCAATTTTTTGAAAAAGGCCGCCGAAGCCGCATCCCACAGCTGCCCCCATTTGAATGCTTGGGCCTTCCCTACCAACGGAGAGTCCGCCCATTAGGGAAATAAGTGTGCCTATAAATTTGCAGATAACAATGCGTAGCCAAGGAAAAGGCAACTTGCCCATGATGGAAAGCTCTACCTGCGGAATGCCGCTGCCGCTGATTTGCGGTACCTTGCGGACAAGCAGTCCTTGGAAGAGTGCCATCAGGAGTAGTATTGCGAACAGTAGCAAGATCCCTTCATGGCTGAAGGTCTTATTATGCAGCAGCTCCACAAGCCATGCGCAGCCATGGTCATACAGCCAGCGGAAAACGCCGATGACTCCTCCTGTACAACCCCCGACAAAGACACCTTGGAGCAGAATACGTGCCACGCTTTCCTGCCGCAAAGCGTGCATTTCCTGCAGAATGGGAGGCAGGGAGCTGGAAGAGAGGTTTTTAGGGCTAATGGCTTTTGGCATGAGCGGGCTCCTTTGTAAAGGGCAGTGCGAATGTCAGGCAAGCGGCCTGCGTGCTTTACGAGTTGCTATCGTGTTTCAATAGTGCGCAACACTCCTACACACTACATTTTTTGCATGCTTTTGCGCGACTACCTACTTGCTTTTGAAGTATTTTACTTGTTGATACATTTGACTTTGAACAAAATTTTGTTGGCAGTATCAATAGATGGCAGCATTCTTGCAGCGGCTGCCATATTGGCGAGTCAAGTTAATGGCGGTTGCTCCGGTTAAAAATTTTAGCATCGAGACAATAGGCAACAGCCGAAAAACAGTAGAAAAGTCCATGTCAGATATAAATGCACTGCCCACCGGATGCGGCACAAAGAAAAAGAAGCGCGGCATAGGTTGTTCTTTCTTACTAAGACGATATAAAAATTTTAGATTTCAGGGTGTTCCTGGGAATGAATTAACCATTTTAACGGTGATGTCAGGGAAAGCGTCAACAAACTGCACGGTAAAATCAGGGAAGGATGTTACCCATTGCCATTTACCGCATCGATCGGGAAATACTTTGACCGA
>CAYWQK010000057.1:7594-8400 GCA_964460575.1 uncultured Desulfovibrionaceae bacterium
GACGACTTTTACTTTACCGTAAAGTGGTATGCCGTTGAAGCGGCAGTTTGAATCAACCTTTGAAGCTGCCTGCACGGTGCCGATTCCTAGAAACAGGATCATAAAAAGGATCATTGAGGCGTATTTCATGAGTTTGTTCCTCTTGACGGGAAACAGTTTTATTTCATTTCTTCGATGCGGAGAGCGCACGGGTACGGGTTTATCTGTCTCTGCACCGGTATCGCCATGCGGAGCATGAATATGTTTTTGGCATAGAAGGGAAAGAGCTTCAAGTTTTGCACAGTGAATTTTTAAATTAAGCGCAAGAAATTAAGACGAGGCTTGTTTGCCCCCAGTCGAGAATTTTCCTTGCTCGATTATTTATACAATATGCACTAGTAGTACAATACCTATTACGTGGTAGCTGCGGAATTGGTTTCCTAGAGAGGTATACTGTTGGAAAATCAACTCGCAGCCGATCGAACGGTATCGGAGATCGGGCAGAGTGTGATATGTTACGTGAGGATTATGAGGCCAGTGTGTAATTCTTTTGTTGTATTTTTTTAATTTTTGTACAACATACAATAGAACTTTCTTATAACGCAAATTTTTTTGGCATTCTCTAAAATTTATTATATAGAAGTATGGAATCAATTTCGAAAAAATTGACAGAGTTCATTTATTTATTAAGTTATACAAATAAAGAAATTAGAGTTTCGCTTTAATTTTTATACGTATTTTAAAAAGCGTCAAAGCTAAAAAAAATATATATAATAGTTATTCAAAAAATTACGTGTATTAATTTATTATGCAGTATTAAAGATATT
>CAYWQK010000058.1:0-8216 GCA_964460575.1 uncultured Desulfovibrionaceae bacterium
CGATGTCCAGCAGCAAATTCGCGATATCGTGCCGGCACCTGGGTTCGCGCCGTTTCCAGTCGAGATGCCTGAAATAGGCGGCGAAGAACGCTTTGCTGGCCGATCCTTCCGTACCCATGAGATCGTGTATATCGCCGGCCGCGGAAACGTCCCTTTCCTCTAGGAAAGCGAGGCATTCGTCGTCTTCCGCGGCGGGCCTGCGCAGCGCGCGGAGCAGCGCCGCCTGATTCGTTATCTTCTGGGCTATAAGCAGCTTGGCAATGGCGAGGCTTCTTTTGCCGCCTGAAATTTCGTACTGTTTTTTGCGCAGCAGCGTATTTCCTTCCGCGGCGTTGTTGAAGCGGGCCGTGAGGCGCAGATTGGAAGAGAGCAGGATAACGGGGAAGGCGAAACGCGCAGCCTGCCGCAGCGCCGCGCTTGTTACGGATACTTCCCCTATGATGAAAAGCGCGAATAGTTTGTGGCAGCTATGCTGGACTAAGCATTTCCCCTCTTTGTCTTCGATGACGATATTGTCCGCCCGGAACCGCAGCCTTTCGCCGCTGCCTCCGGCGATATGGACGAGGATCTGCTTGTATCGGAAATCAGGAAGGCTCAGCATAGGCGTCTCTCACTGCGTGGATGCATAGCGCATGGTAGATGCAGCGTCCGCATCTGGCTGGCTTCGCCGCGAACGAGGTTTCCGGGGTGAACGCGCGTATCTCGTTGATTAGCGCGCAGAATGCGGCCTTGTCCTTTTCGCCGGGCAGCGCCACAGGGTAATTTTTGTTGTCTTTTACCGAATGCAGGCGGAGCGCGGTCACAGTGTACCCCATTTCCGTAAGCGCAAAATACTGCGCGTAGAGCTGGTACCGGATTCCGGTGTATACGGCTGTGACCGAATACTTGCGCTCCGTAAGCAGCCCCGCTGCGGTATCAAAAATATCGATACGCCCCATAAGGCCGAACTCGGCGCAATAGACGGCCATGCCCGTGATAACACCGGCCCGGCTGCTGTATGTTCCTTCGTCTATGCTGCGGTGGGCGGCCAAGCCTTTTTTCTGAACCGTTTCATGGTAGATATCCTCGCCGGCGCTGTTCCGCAATATGTCGTGATAATAGATAGAATAAGGGCAGAACAGGAAATCGTTGATCTGCGTGATCATAAGATACGGTTCCATGTCTGCCCTCCGCCTCACATCTTTTTCATCTGTTCCGCGACTGTGTCCCCGTTCTGTGTGTAATCGAGCCAGTCACTGTTTGTTATGTTCAAATCGGTTTTCTTATCGGCTTGCTGCTCGCGGATGCGGCGCATGAGCAGCAGACCTTTGCGGGCTATGTTGTACGCCCCGTTGGCGTCGGCGTTGGCCGGCAGTTTTTCGTCCGCGTCCTCCGTGCGGAATACTTTGCCGTTTGGCGCGCAGACCGGGGAGAGGATGAAATCCAGCCCCTTAGCCGCTGAGGAATAGCGCATGGCGAGGCCCGTTTTCAGGCACCACATTACCGACTTCAGCATAGTGATGTCTTCCGTATCCGCGAGCAGCGGACGCAGGTTGCGGCCGTCTTCATAGCCCGTGCCCGCGAAAGCCGAGGCAAGCTCCCTAGCGAGGTCGACGCTCTTTTCCGCGCCGCGGTGGGAATTGGCTTTGCTGTCCCAGTAGAAGCGCTCTTCGTGGCCGAGGCGGGCTGTCCACTTCGTTTCGATCGTTTTTCCCATGCGTTCCGACTTGCGTTCCTCCTTCCAGCTGAACTCAAACGCCTCCTCTGCGTCATTCCAGCGGATCGTTTCGAACTGCTTGAAAAATTCGTTCGCCGCGCGCCTGTTCGTGTAGCGCGGCTTAAGCTTGTCCGTGAATCCTGTGACAGGGTCTATTTTACTGGTGTTCCACGCCGGGATGTAGAACAAAAAGCCGTTCTGCTTGCCCATCTTGCGGAAGCTTTCGAAAGGTTTTGTAAGCTGGTAGGGGTTAAGCGCGCCGCCGGCCTCCTCTATAGCGCTGTTTTTGCTCACAAGGCAGTTGAGCTTTGTGATCAGCGCTTTTTCAAAATTCTGGTAGACCTGCTTCTCCACTTTAAAGCGTCCGCGTTTGAAGCCAAAGTTGAGGTCTTCCAGCACTACGGGCGCGCCGTATTTCAGCATAAGCCCGGTAATCTCGTGAATAACATAGGAAAGATAACCCTGTTTCAAATCGGCGATCTTTCCGATGGATGACCAGCTCTCCCGCGCGCGGCCGCGTTCTTTTTCCCGCACGTCGAGTTTGTCGTGATAATCCGTTCCCGAAACGGTATTGAGCGTCTTTTGCTCGAGGATGTTCCCTTTGCCGTCGATGACGCAGAGATAGAGCAGGTGCCGTTCGCCGCGGTCAAGCCCGATAATGGGCAGATCTTCGTTGCCGCGTATGTACTGCCGGACAGTGCCGTTTATATCGACGCCGCGCTTCGGCGCTTTGTAGTTGAACGTAACCGGCACATGGAACAGGAAGGTGTTTTCCGTGTAGCGCCTGTCCTTTACAATGTCGTGCGGCGCAGGCCGCGACGATATGGCGGGCAGGAATGCCTTCGCTTCCGAAGAAAGGTCGCTTTCGGGCTTCTTTCCGGCAAGCGCGCCGCATATCTCCGCGTAGAGATGGTCGGGGATAGTGCGGCCGTCTTTCGTTGTTTTGTTGACGATGGTTTCTCCTTTGCGGTGGATCACAGGGTCTTCGATCGCGGCCACGCGGTAAAAAAGTTCGGCCTCGCCGTTGAGCTTGAGGGCGCCCTTTGCCAGATTTTCTTCCGAGAAAAGCGCTCGCCAGTAGATGGTATGCAGGTTCGGCGTACCCGTGGAAGCGCCAAAGTCCTTATTGTGGATCCGGAAGAGGAAGACCTCCCCTTTGTCAACAAGGGCGTAGAGCCGCGCGGCGGACACGGGGGTAAAGCTCACGGCATAGGCGATCGTGTCAACATCGGTAAAGAAGTCTGTGTCTTTCTCGTATTCTTCGGGTTTTTTCAACAGCGCGAGGTTGTAGCCAGCGGTACTTTTATACACGTGCAAAAACTCCGTGCAGAGCGCCAGCCACCGCGTGAGCGCCTCGCGGTATCCGCTCTCGTCCTTCGTCGCGGCGGCATATTCCGCCTTGTGCTTTTTGGCGGTGTACGCCTCGTAGATATCGCGCGGTATCTCAAGCGCTTTGATAAACGTTTTGGGATCGAACAGCCGGTACGAAGCGGCTCCTTTTTCAAAGGCGGCCTTTACCTCCTTTCTGGTCATCACGCATTTCGGAATCATGCGCATTGTGTTCGGGAAATACTTATAGACCATCTTTTCAAAAACGGCTTCGCCGTCCGCCGGCTCGGGCAAAGCCCCCAGATCCGTGCGCGAGTCTTTCCTTATGACGGCGAGGTAATACTGCCCGTCTTTGCGGAGAATGACGCAGCCGTTGTCTTGTTCTTTGTTTTTATCCCACCCGTTGGCAAGCGAGGGTCTGTCGAAAGTCAGCCGGATCTTGCCTGCCGCGGAGGTTCTGCTGGTCACAAAATTCCGTACTTTGTCGTAAAGAAAAGAAAAGTCGAAAAGCTTTTCGGTCGCTTCATCAAGAACCGCGTAAAAATCCGTGTCCTTTTCAACGGTATTTTCATCTTTGCGGCGCACGCAGGCGTCCTGCACAAAGCGCGTCATCTCCATGATGGCGTCAAGGAAATCTTTGACTTTGTCCACCGTCTCCTGCGCGGGGCGGTAATTTTTGTCATGCTTCACGCAGAGTTCGCCCTTCAGGGTCGAATAGCGTTCGGCGAGGTACGCCTCCCACGCGTAGAGCTTGCTCTTGCCTTCGGCGTTCCGCGCCTCTTTAACAAAAAACTTAAAGAAATACCCGCGCACAGCCTCTCCGCCCGGTGTCTCGCCGGGATCGTCCAGCGATGCTCTGTAGCTTTCAACGGCCGCTATAATGCGTGAAAGCGGTGTGTACGCGGCGCCAGCAAAGGCTTCTTTCTGCTTTTCAAGCCGTTCTGCAGCCGCGGCGCTTTTCGCCTTGCTCATTTTGGCAGTCCAATCTGGGCATTCGTTTGTGACAAACGCGTATTCCAGCGCGTCCGCCGCGAAGGAATAGCGCCCGAAAACGCGCTGCGAGAGCGTATTTATAGCCGGCCGGCTCAGCCAGATCTTGCTTGTGTCGAATTCCCCAGAGGCAAGCCTGCGGAAAGTTTCCCGCACAGGGGCGATCAAAAGGTCTTTATCCGCGAGCAGGGATGTATAGGCCTGGTCTATGGCCTCGTACATCGCGTCTGTAGATTCGAACGCCTTCGGCAGTATGGAAAGAGATTTCGTATTGCCGAGGATAAGTTTGTACAGAGGCTTCAGAAGCGGGACGCGCTCCCTTTTGTCCGCGAGCTTTTGGTTATGCAGATTGATGAATTCGTTAATGCCGCGGACTTTTTCCTTGCCTTCCCGCGTATACCCACCAAGAAGCGCGTTGTAGGCGTCTATGCCTTTTTGGGTGAGGCAGGCCGCGTAGCCGGAGGGAAGAGCCAGCTCGTCGATGCTCTTTTCCGCGAGAAAGGCTTTTTCCTCCTCGGTCATCTCTCCCGCGGCAGCCGCAAGCACCTCTTTGTACAGCGGCGCGATCTGGGCATTGTCTAAATATTTGGGCAGATTCTCGTTAATGAGGCGCCTGGGAATAGCCGTGGCTTTGTCTTCCGCCGTATACATATTTTTGCGGTTTTCATGGAAGCCTGTAAAGTACGTGCTGAAGCGCTTAAACGTGCCGTCGTCGTCGAAGAACAGATTATCTTCCTTGGCCTTGGCCGGGTTTTCATCCCGCCACGCGAGCAGCTTTTCGAACAGCTTTTCATTAAAAAGGCCCTCGAAGTCCCCCTTGAGGCTCGCATCGTTAAAGCTACCGCTAACGAGCTTTTTCCGCAGCTCTTCGCAGGTTTTCGCAAAATCCTTCTGCTTGCCGATCCGGTCTTTCCGGAATTCGGCGTAAACAGCGGCGAAGGTTTCAAGATCCCGCAGGGTCATTGCCTTTTTGTCGCCTTCCTCCCCGCGGCGCAGCTTTTCCGCGAGCAGAGACATGGCCTTTTCGATAAAATCGCGATGGAACGCGTCTATGGTTTTTTTTAGCAAGACGTACTTGTCCGCCTTCTCCTGATCCTTCTCGATGAAAGCGCCGGCGCGGATGGCCTCGAGCGTCTTGCCTTCGGGAATAAGGCGGAAGCGCAGGGTTTTGCTGACAGGATAGAGGCCGGTAAAGTTTTGACCAAGCAGATTCGTCATGTTTTTTTCTGTTATTTTCATAGCATTGCCTTTTTTTAAGATAACAGACGGGACTCCCGTATCTCCCTGTATTGAAGTGGGGCGCGGGACTGCCCGGGGCCAATATTCGCAGGGCGCCGCGGGTATATATACCCCGCGCCATCTTTATTTAATATACGTGTAATCGTTTTCCTAGAAAAAGCAAGACATAAACGTTAATTTTTTGGGCGGGAGCTCGCTGCTTCTGTTATGCTTCGCGCTCTTTTTCGTTTATCAAACCGCGCTGTAAAATCTCTTTTTAGAGGGGAGGATAGAAGGCGCACCTTAACTGGAACGCTGGCTTTCCAGTTTTTAAGGGGTAACAGGTGCTACGGCGGCAGGGCATGCCGTTTTAGCCTGTGGAGAGATAGTGAGACCTAGGGGAAATAGGCGCTTGGTTCGTACCCGTAACATTCCCTACGTGGGAATGTTTGTGGCGAAAAAAAAGCCGTGTTCTTCTGGGCAGTCTTGCTGAAGCAGGAACCCGCCTATGGCGCGGCTCGTTAGAGCCGCTACCGAGAGGAATCCCCAGACTTCACGCGGGGGAGGATGTCAATTTGAAATTGTCGAGAAAGTCCCGGCAAAGCCGGTAGGCGCGCTTCGTGGGCAGGCCGCCGCGTATCGCGCCGTATTCGGCCTCGTCGTCCGTG
This sequence comes from uncultured Desulfovibrionaceae bacterium, assembly GCA_964460575.1. GTDB lineage: Bacteria > Desulfobacterota > Desulfovibrionia > Desulfovibrionales > Desulfovibrionaceae > Avidesulfovibrio. The sequence goes on from CAYWQK010000058.1 coordinate 5,902, forward strand.
ACGATAAAGATGCTTTCTATTTCCGGACGCGCGGCGAGATCCGCCTTAAACTCGGGGAAGGCTTTGGTTTCCAGCAACACCGCGAAGCGGTTTTTAGGAAAGAAAAGCGCGGCGGGCAAGGCGGCGCAGCCCAGTTTTGGGCAAGGCCCGGCAGCTCCGGCCTTCATCCACAGCAGCGGGAGGATTTCTTGGAACTGCCTTTCCGGCTTAACCGCCGCCTTGTCTACAAAGGCCAGCCTGAAATAGGCGCAGTTGGCGGCGAAGCCGGCGGACATACGGCGTTTGCTGCCCGCGTACCTGCCCTTCAGCGGATTGCCGTTTGCGTCGCGCCCCTCGATAGAGCAGACTGTGCGCGGCCAGGCGACATAGCGGGCGACGCCCAGCCTTTCCCATTGCTCGTCGCCCGGGCGATAGCCCAGCGCCGTTAAGGCCTTTGCCTCTCTCTCCGACACTTCGTTATTGGTTACCATAACGCAGCGGCGCCGTCCCCCGTCTTCGGCATTGAGAAGATTGACGGCGTGAAGCGTGGTGCCGGAACCGGCGAAGAAATCGAGGATCAGGGCGCCGGGCTTGCGCGCGGTGGAAATGGCGATCAGGTGCTTTATTAGGCCCAGAGGTTTTGGGAAGGCGAAGCGTTTATCGCCGAATAAGGCCGTCAGCTCTTTTGTTCCGTCCCGGGTCATTCCCACAAGCTCCGGCGGAAGAAAGGTGCTCGCGGCGGTCAGCGTGCGCGCGGAACCCCGTTTTTTTACGTCGTCCGCCTGCCAGTAGCGCAAAACGGGTTTCGAGATCTTAAGAAAGCCGTAATCTCCGGGGAAAATGATCCTGCCCCGGGCGTAATAGGAAGCAAAGGTCTCCTTTGTAACGGCCCAGCAGCGCAGCGGGTTTACGGGATACGCCTTGCCGTTTTTGGGATTGATAATCGTAAAATCGCTATTCGGGCGCTCGCTGATGGTTCTTTGCGTTGTTAAATCGTGGAAGCGCCAGGGTCTATTGGGAAAGTCCGGGGTTTCGTAATAGGTTCTTTCCTTGCCCTCCGCGGCGGCTTTATACGCTTTGTTGGCGTAGCAAAGGATGCTTTCGTAATCTTGCGATATGCCGAAGGGCACATCCGATTTTGTCGTTCGCTTGCGCCAGGGGATTTGCGCCGCAAAGCTGCCGTTCCCGAAAATCTCGTCACACAAGAGCTTTAACGAACAGGCCTCTTCGTCATCAATGGAAATAAAGATACAGCCGGATGGGGACAGAAGCTTTTTCGCCGCTTCCAGCCGCTCCCGCATCATAGAGAGCCACTTGCTATGGCGGTCCCTGTCCGCGCTGCCCGCGTAGCTGTTGGTGTATTTCCGGTCGCGGGCGCCGTTGTTGTAGGGGGGATCGATGTAAATGCAGTCTACCTTTCCGGCGTACATGTACCCCAAAAGCCGCAGGGCGTGGCGGTTGTCCGCCTCGATCAGCGTATGCCAAAGATCGCTGTCCGGCGCGGCGCTAATGCTTCCGGCGGCTTTTAGGCAGGGGTAGAGCGGCTCTCCGAAACGCGCCGCGCGGACCAGTTCCTTTACGTCGAATTCCGTTTTCGCCGCGTCCGAAAGACGCAGACAAAGGGCCTTCCCGTCTTTCAGCTCCAACACCCGATACATTTCGCCGGCGCCGCCGCTTTTCAACATCGCGCAGCTGCCCGGCTTAAGCGGGAGACCGTAAAGCGGGGTACTTTCCGGAGGATGCTCCTCGAAGACTAGGCCGAATTTTTTTTCTTTGCGCATCCGGCTCAGTTCCAGCGTAAGCCTTTCCCGCAGATCCGGGTTTTCTACCTGCGCGATGAGTTCATCAATCGCCGCCATGACGCTCTCCGTTTCTTTTGCTGCAGAATACCCTTTTTCCGCCGAAACGGGAACGGCGCTTTATCCCGCGCCTGGGGGCGGAAAGACTGCGCGGAACAGGGACGTATCGTTTTGCGATAAGTCCCTGTTTTTATACCGGATAGACAGCGCCTCGAGGGCAAAAACAACGCGCTAAAGACCGCGCCTAGGCCGTTTAATAACCCTGAGCGGACAGCCACTCGTATTGCTTACAGGCGTCTTGATTGCCGTTTTGACAGGCCTTGCCGTGCAATTTCTTAGCTATGGAAAAGCTTTGGCGCCCGCCTATGCCGGTCGCGTACATCAGGCCTAGCCCATATTGAGCGTCGGCGTACCCCTGAGCCGCGGCCTTTTCCCACCATGCGCGGGCCTTGGCGTAATCCTGTACCCCGCCTTGGCCGCTTGCGTACATCAGGCCTAGCCCATATTGAGCGTCGGCGTACCCCTGAGCCGCGGCCT